>NZ_CP028960.1:2752500-3052500 GCF_003071365.1 Methyloceanibacter sp. wino2 | reverse complement strand
GTAGCCGGTCGCGTTGATCGCCGCGCAGACCTCGCCTAGACGCTTCCCGTCATACCGCACCACGTGGAGGATCGGCCCGAACACCTCACGCTCCAGAGCGCCGATCTCCGGGATTTCGCAAATCGCGGGCGCGACGAACGTTCCGTGGCTGAGTGCCGCGTCTACCTCTGGATCGAACAGGACGCGCGCCTCGACACGCATTCTTTCCTTGTGCGCCTCGAGCACGGCCTTGGCCTCGGCATCGATCACAGGCCCGATGTCGGTCGCGTAGTCGAGCGGATCGCCGACAGTCAGTTCCTGCGCGGCCCCAACGAGCATGTCGATCACCGGCTCCGCGATGTCGGACTGGAGGAACAGGACGCGCAAGGCCGAGCACCGCTGCCCGGCGCTGTCGAAGGCTGAACGCAAGACATCGTCCACCACCTGTTCGGGCAGCGCGGAGGAGTCGACGATCATGGCGTTGAGGCCGCCGGTCTCGGCGATCAGCTTCGGGATCGGACCCGGACGCGCCGCCAAGGCCTTGGCGATGGCCTTGCCCGTATCGGTCCCGCCCGTGAACACCACGCCGTCCACACGCTCGTCCGAAACGAGCGCGGCCCCGATCGTCTCGCCCGGGCCCGGAAGGAGATGCAACACATCACCCGGCACGCCGGCCTCGTGCAGAAGGCGGACGGCAACAGAGGCCATCAGCGGCGTCTGCTCAGCGGGCTTCGCCACGACCGCGTTGCCAGCGGCGAGCGCGCCGGCGACCTGGCCGGTGAAGATCGCGAGCGGAAAGTTCCACGGCGAGATCGCGGCGAAGACGCCGCGCCCGTGCAACGTCATCTCGTTGCTTTCGCCGGTCGGACCGGGAAGCGCCAATGGCGCCTCGAATTTCGCGCGCGCTTCCGCCGCATAGTAGCGCAGGAAGTCCACTGCCTCGCGCAAATCGCTCTGGGCGTTGGGGAGTGTCTTGCCGGCCTCGCGCACCAGGAGCGCCATCAGACGCGGCCGTGCCGCCTCGAACAGGTCCGCCGCCCGTTCGAGGATCGCCGCGCGGGCTACGCCGCCCTGCTGGTCCCAGCCTTGTGCCGCGCCTTTGGCGGCGTCGAGCGCGGCATCGACGGATTTGTCGTCCGCCAACCCGCACGTGCCGACGACAACCCGGTTGTCGTGGGGCGAGACGATCTCCATCGTCTTGCCGGTGTCGAGCTCGGCCCCCCCGACGATCGGCGCCGCGGTGGCGGGAGCCCGCAGTGCCTCCGTCATGGCAGCCAGCAATGGCGCGCGGGTCGCATCGTCCCATAGCGGCAGTCCGAGACTGTTCCGCCGCACGGCTCCATAGAGATCGGGCGGAACGGGAATGGCGGGATTGGCTTTCTCCGGCATCCGGGCCGCCTTCTCGACCGGATCGGCGATGATCGCTGGAATCGGCGCCTCGTCGTCCGCAAGACGATGCACGAACGACGTATTGGCCCCATTCTCGAGCAGCCGCCGCACCAGATAGGCGAGCAGATCCCGATGGCCGCCGACGGGCGCGTAGATGCGGCAGGGCTTCTTCAGCCCCTCGACCACCTCGCTATAGATCGGCGCCCCCATGCCGTAGAGACGCTGAAACTCGTACGGTGCGTCGCCAGCCAAATCGGCGACCGCGGCGATGGTGTGGGCGTTGTGGGTCGCGAATTGCGGATAGAAGCAATCGGGGCGGGCAAGAAGCGCCCGAACCGCCGCGAGATAGGCCACGTCCGTATTCACCTTGCGCGTGAACACGGGGTACCCCGCGAGCCCGGCCTCCTGGGCCCATTTGATCTCGCTGTCCCAATAGGCACCTTTCACAAGGCGCACCGGAATGCGGCGGCCGGTCTTTTCCGCGACCCGCGCAAGCCAGGCGATCAGCGGCAGGGCGCGCTTCGAATAGGCCTGGACCGCCAGCCCCAGCCCGTTCCAGTTCGAAAGCGCCGGATCCGCGAACAGCGGCTCCAGGATCGAGAGCGACAGATCGAGCCGCTCGGCCTCCTCCGCATCGACCGTGAGAGGCAGCCAGGCCTCGCGCATCTGCAGGGCGAGCGCGCGAAGCTTCGGAACGAGTTCCCGATGCAGCCGCGCCTCTTGCGACGCCACGTAGCGCGGATGCAAGGCGGACAGCTTGACCGACAGGCCGGACCGCGCGTGCAGGATCTCGTCCGTGCGCTCAGCCGGGATGCCCTCTCGCATCGCGATCGCCGAGGCGGCTTCCGTGTAGCGCTGGCCATAGCGCTCGGCGTCCTCAGCCGTGCGGGCCCCCTCACCCAGCATGTCGAAGGAGAACCGGTAGCCGTCCCGCAGGTCGGGCGCGGCATTGTCGAGGGCGCCTTGGATCGTTTCGCCGAGCACGAATTGCTTGCCGAGAATGCGCATGGCGCGGCGCACCGCCTCGCGGATGACCGGCTCACCGCTTCGGGCCACGAGCCGCTGGACCCGCGCGCTAAGATCGCTGCTCTTGTCCCCGCCCCAATCGAGCAGGTGCCCGGTCAGCATCAGGCCCCAGGTCGAGGCGTTCACGAGCACCGAGTCCGAGTGGCCCAGATGCCTCGCCCAATCCCCCGAGCCGATCGTGCCGGCGATCAGCCGGTCGGCGGTGGCTCCATCGGGGATACGCAGCAGCGCTTCCGCCAGGCAAAGGAGCAGCACGCCCTCCTCACTGGAGAGCCCGTATTCGGCCAGGAAGGAGTCGATGCCGCCTTGGGCGTGACGCCCCTCGCGCGCGGCCTCCACCAGCCTCGTGGCGATGCGCGCGATTCTGTGCCTGTCTTCGCTGGAGAACCGCGCGGCCTCGATCAGCGCCGCGACCAGCGCATCCTTATCGGCGAGCAAAGCCGCACTCAATTCCGCCCGGCCAAGGCCGTCGCCCGTGTCCGGTACGCTTGAACCCAATGCGGCAGTCGGCGCATTCATGCGTCCAATTTAGGGGTTTCGAGCCGTTACGGCGAGGCGTTATGGTCGCCCGCCTCGCCGGCAGCGGCGCTTCCTTGAGGCGCACCCGATAGTGAAAGACCCCGATGAGCACCGAAATCGAGATCGTCAGAACCGTCGCGGACTTGCGGGCCCAAGTCGCGGCTTGGCGCGCAAACGGCGAGACGGTGGCTATGGTGCCCACCATGGGCGCGATCCACGAAGGCCACATGTCCCTGGTGCGGCATGCCAAAAGCCTGGCCGATCGCGTGGTGTCGTCGATCTTCGTCAATCCGCTGCAGTTCGGCCCCAGCGAAGACTTCGAGGCCTATCCGCGCGGCGAGGCGCGAGACGCGGAACTTCTGGCAGAAGCCGGAGCGGAACTTCTCTACGCACCCAACGCGCGTGAGATGTACCCGGACGGCTTTTCCACGACCGTTCATGTAGCGGACCTCACCGAGGGGCTGTGCGGCGCGAGCCGGCCCGACCATTTCGACGGCGTCGCCACGGTCGTCGCCAAGCTCCTTCTGCAATGCGGTCCGGATATCGCGATCTTCGGCGAAAAGGACTATCAGCAGCTTCTCGTCATCAAGCGTTTGGTGCGGGACCTGAACATCCCGGTGGAGATCGTGGGCGGCGCCATCGTGCGCGAGAGCGACGGGCTCGCCCTCTCCTCCCGCAACGCCTATCTCTTGGATGCCGAACGCGAGACCGCACCTCTCCTGCGGGCCGCAATCCACCAGGCCGCCCAGCAAATGGCGGCGGGGGACGCCAGCGAAGCCGCGCTGAAGAACGCGCGCGCCGCCCTCGAAGCGGCCGGCTTCCGCGTCGACTATTTGGAAGCGCGCGATCCCCAAACGCTGGCGCCACTGTCGGGCACCGTCTCCTCGGCGCGCATCCTCGTCGCAGCCTTTCTCGGCAAGACGCGCCTCATCGACAACATGTCCGTCCCGCCGCAAGGCTAGCGGCTCTAGTCGATCAGCCGCAGGGCGCGGAGCTCCTCGCGCATGCCCGGGGGCATATCGGCAATGGAGTCCTCCGCCGCAGACAGATCCGGCGGTGCCTCGCCGGCCTCCAAATAGCGCCAGCCCTGGAATGGACGGCGCGGGTTGGGCCGCGTCTCGACGATCTCCGGATCGAGGACGATGCCGCAGCAGGGCGATCCGTCTTCCCGCACGGTCTCCTTCAAGTCGACGATGCGCTGACGCGCCGAAACGAACCCCTTGATGACCCAATAGAGCGAGCCGCCGTCCAAGACCTCGTCTTTCCGGCGCGGCATCTGCTTGGTCTTGTGGCACAGCTCAGGCACCTGCCCTGCTCGCGCCAGATCGTCCAAGCGTCTCGCCTGCCAAATCCGCAGATCCTGGAGCCGGTCTATTCCGACGCAGAGCTTCACGAGGTGAACCGTCATGAGACCCAGGCCGCCTAGTGCGACATGAAGAGGGGAATGTTCGCCTCTTCGAGCATGGTCAATGTCACACCGCCGAGGATGAACTCGCGCCAGCGGGAGTGATGAAACGCGCCCATGACGATCATGTCGGCGGACAAGTCCTTCGCCCGGGTGAGCAAAAGCCGGCCGACATCGCCGCCCTCGTTCATCGGCACCGTGACCGGCTCGGCATCGATGCCGTGGCGGGCGAGATGTGCGACCATGCCGTCCACAGGAAGGCCGTCGTCGCGGGGCTTGGCCTCATTGAGGCCCGTCAGAAGCACGACCCGTTTCGCATCTTTCAGAAACGTTCGGGCATCGCTGAACGCGCGCGCCGCCTCGGCGCTACCGTCCCACGCCACAACGACCGTCTCGACACCGACGGTCTCGCCGGGAGATGCCGGAACAATGAGGACGGGCCGCCCGGAGGCGAACAGGCAACGCTCGACCAACGCATACTGACCGACCAGCGGATCTCCGTCCCTCGGCTGACCGAGGATTGCCAGGTCGGTAAGCCGCGCCGCGGCGGCGAAGTCATGAGGAAACTCGTCGCTGGTCCCATGCATGAGCCGGACGTCGTACGAGACACCCGCCGCATCGGCCGCGGTGCGGAAGCGCGCCAGCGCCTCCTCGCCCTGGGCCCTGACGCCGTCGAGCACACCGCTCATATCGGCAAAGGCGACGTCCGCGCCGTAGAGGGGCATCAGGGCCTGCGGCGCAAGGGCAACCGCCACAAGGTGAGCCCCATGCGCCTTGGCGAGGCCGATCGCCATCAGATCGCGCGCTTTGGACGCGCTCGTCCCGTCGACGTAGACAATGACATCCTTGAAGCTCATCCGGCCCTCCCGTGACGGCCGATGATATCGCTTCGGCGCGCGCGGCCAAGCATACGCTTTATTTTGTCCGCGTTGCGCAGACCTCGCCGCCATCGATAGCCGAAGCGCCGGAACCGAACTCACGCCAGCGTGAAGCAAGTCACAACGCTTTGAAGAGGTGTGACGCATGCGTTCCGGGATTTGAGGCTACCGTCCAACGATGGCGTTCGGCGCCAGAAATTGGGAACACCCACACACTAGGAGAGTATCCATGAAGATGAACCAGAAGTCCGGGACCAAGATTGCCCTTACGGCTGCTGCGCTAATCGTATCCGGCACGCTTGCCACGTCCGCCCTGGCCGCTGGCGGCGAGACCGGAAAGTGCTTCGGCGTGAATGCCTGTAAGGGCCAGAGCGCCTGTAAGACCGCTTCGAACGCCTGCAAGGGCCACAATGCCTGCAAGGGCAAAGGTTTCGTCGTCACGACGGACACCGAGTGCGCCGAACAGGGCGGCGAGTTCAAGAGCTAGCCCCGCCACGGCCGGAGCCGGCCGCGTTTGCGGCCGGCTTCGCCACTTCCTATATGACTATGGGTGCTAAGCACCGTTGGAGATGGCATTGTCCGACCACAAACCACCCTATCTCGGCTTCGGTCTTGGGCTTCGGCCCGAGCACTACGACGAGATTCTGTCCGGCGACCCCAATGTCGACTGGTTCGAGGTCATCTCCGAGAATTACATGATCCCCGGCGGCAAGCCGTTGCGGGTCCTGGACGAGATCGCCGAACGCTATCCGATCGTGATGCACGGCGTGTCCTTGTCGATCGCCTCCACTGCACCGCTCGACATGGAGTATCTGACGGAACTCAAGACGCTGGCCGACCGCGCCGAGCCGAAATGGATTTCCGATCATCTGTGCTGGACGGGCGTACATGGCGTCAACCTGCACGACCTCCTGCCGATTCCGTATACGCAGGAAGCCCTCGAGCATGTGGTCGACCGCGTCAGCCGTGTGCAGGACTTCCTGGGCCGCCGCCTCACCCTGGAGAACGTTTCGAGCTACGTGACCTTCGCGGAGTCCGAGATGAGCGAATGGGATTTCGTGAGCGAGGTCGCCCGCCGAGCCGATTGCTGGCTGCTGTTCGATGTCAACAACGTCTATGTCAGCGCCTGCAATCACGGCTTCTCGACGCGCGACTTCCTGCATGGGGTTCCGCGCGATCGCATCGTGCAGTTTCACCTCGCCGGCCACAGCCACGAAGGCGACCACATCGTCGATACGCACGACCATCCCGTGTGCGACGAAGTTTGGGACTTCTACCGCGAGACGGTCTCTCATTTCGGCCCGGTGTCGACCATGATCGAGCGGGACGACAACATTCCTCCGTTGGCGGAGGTCATTGCCGAGCTCGACATCGCACGCAAGATTGCCCAGGAGGTCGCCGAGGCCAAGAAGGTGATCGCCGCAGAATGACGGCAGTGGTGACGGGATTGTCATGACCAGTCTCAAAGACCTGCAGGCGCGATTCCAGGCCGGCATCGTGGGCGGCGACAACACAGCCCTGAACGATATCAACGA
Organism: Methyloceanibacter sp. wino2; assembly: GCF_003071365.1. NCBI lineage: Bacteria > Pseudomonadati > Pseudomonadota > Alphaproteobacteria > Hyphomicrobiales > Hyphomicrobiaceae > Methyloceanibacter > Methyloceanibacter sp. wino2. The sequence goes on along the minus strand of NZ_CP028960.1, from coordinate 3,045,769 downwards.
CAGCGCGACCGAGGATCGAACTACGCTCTTCAGCGTTTATCGCAATGCCTACGGACTGCGGCTCGCCGAGATCCTCGGCAAAGACTACGAGCTGACGCACACCTATCTCGGCGACGATGCGTTCTCCCGCCTGTCTCATGCCTATATCGCCGCACACCCTTCGGACAAGCGCAATGCGCGCTGGTTCGGCCGCTACCTGCCAGGTTTCGCGCGGACGACGGCGCCGTTTTCCAAGCACAAGGAAGTGGCGGAACTCGCCGCGCTCGAAAAGGCGCTTGCCGACGCCTTCGACGGTCCCGATGCCGCGCCGGTCTCCATCGAAGAACTCGCCGCGATCCCGCCCGACGACTGGGCGGAGCTGGTCTTCACGCCCCACCCGACCGCGCAACGGCTTCGATTCAAGACAAACGCCGCCGATATTTGGATGGCGCTCGACGGCGGCACGACACCTCCCCCGCCGGTGCACCTCGCCGAGCCTCAGAACATTCTCGTTTGGCGGCAGGATCTCACGGCGCGTTTCCGGCCGCTCAGTGCCGAAGAGGCCATGATGTGGGCCGAGGCCACGCGAGGCGTGCGGTTTGGGGTTCTGTGCGAGATGGTCGCGACCTTCGCCGGACCTGAGGAGGCCGAACTACGCGCGGCGACCTATCTCAAGACGTGGCTCGACACAGGCGCGCTTGCTTGCGTCAGCCCTGACTGTCCTCAGTCGGATCTGGTGATGGGAACAGCGCATTAGTGCGGCCCGTCAGCCAATAGGCCACAAGCCCCACCCATTCGCGGGTCGCCGTGTCGACCCGCCGCAAGCCTTCCGAGACCTTGTCGAACGGCTTGGTGAAGTCCTCGGGTCCGCGCGTCCTGTAATCAACCGGCCACGGCTCTACATCGAAGCCGGCCTGGCGGAACGCCCCGATGGACCGGGGCATATGGTATGCTGACGTAATCAGCAGCCAGCGCGTTCCCTGGCTGAAGGCGCCACCTCGGTCCAGCTCCTTCTTCAGGAAGACCGCGTTCTCATAGGTGTCGCGCGCATTGGCTTCCAACACGAGGCGTCCTCTTTCAACGCCTAGACTGGTGAGGATGTCTGCCGCTCCCTGCGCTTCGCTGTCGGATTTATAGAGAATGCCCGCGTCCCCGCCGGAGAAGGCGACTTTGGCATCGGGAAACCGCAGCGCCAGGATCGCCCCTTCCAGCAGCCGTTCGCCGGCCTCGTTCAAGGTCGGCGCTTTGCGGGCGCTGCCGACAAGGCGGTTCTCCGCCCCCCCAATATGATGAACCCTGCCGGTGCAGGCTGTTGATCGAGATCGGCCCGTGGGAAGCGGTCCTCGAGCGGCAGGATCAGCGCATTGCCCAGGGGCGACAGGCCGACCACCAGGAGCAGAACGGCCCCGATCGAGACGAAGCGCCGGCCCCACCGCGCCCAGCCCGTCCAGATCAGGATCGCGCCGTAGCCGATCAAGAGCGCAATGAACGTGGATGGCTGCAGGACGAACCAAACCGCCTTGGCCAAATAGAAGAACATGAAGCCCCCTCGCGCCTAAGCTAACCACAAAGCGGCCAGGCCAAGGAAGGCGAAGAATCCCACAACATCGGTGACGGTCGTGACAAATACGCCGGAAGCAATGGCAGGATCGAGGTCAAGCGCATCGAGCCCGAGGGGGATCAGGATGCCGGCGAGCGCGGCGGCGAACAGATTGACGACCATCGCCACGCCGATGACGACCCCGAGGCCGTCGCTCCCGAACCAGAAATACGCGATCAGAGCCATGATGACGGCGAAGAGCAAGCCGTTGAGCAGACCCACGGCGCATTCGCGCAAAATGACGCGCATGGCATTGGCGGGTCCCAAATCCTGGGTCGCGAGCGCGCGAACCGCGACGGTCATGGTCTGCGTACCCGCATTGCCACCCATGGACGCGACGATGGGCATGAGCACGGCGAGCGCTACCATTTGCTCGATGGTCGCCTCGAAGAAGCTGATGACGATGGAGGCGGCAATGGCGGTGATCAAATTGGCCACGAGCCAAGCAAAGCGTAGCCGCGTCGTCTCCCAGACCGTGTCGACCACGGACTCGCCGCCGACACCACCCATGGCCAAAATGTCTTCCGATGCCTCTTCCTGCACCACTTCGACGATGTCGTCGGCGGTGATGACACCTACGAGACGACCGTCCTCGTCGACCACCGGCGCCGAGTTCAGATTGTAGCGTTCGAACTGGCGCGCCACCTCTTCTTGGTCGGCTTCGACCGGGATCGGATGCATCTCTTCGTCGATAATGGTCTCGACCTCGGTCGGACGTTTGGACCGCAGAATTCTGTTAAGCGCCACACAACCGATCAGGTGATAGGCCGGGTCGACCACGAAGATTTCGTAGAAGCGCTCCGGCAGATCGTCCGCCTCGCGCATGTAGTCGATGGTCTGACCGACGGACCAGAACGGCGGCACGGCGATCAGATCGGTCTGCATCATGCGGCCGGCGGAGTCTTCCGGATATTCCAGGCTCCGCTGCAGAGCGATGCGCTCGAAATAGGGAAGCTTGGAGAGGATGTCCTCCCGATCCTTCCGATCGAGATCCTCGAGCAGGTAGACCGCTTCGTCGGAATCAAGCTCCTGCAGTGCCTCCGCCACCTGCTCCGGCGGCATCTCCTCGAGAACCTGGTCGCGCACCGCCTCGTCGAGCTCGGGCAAAGCCGCGGCCTTGAAGTCTGCGCCGAGCGCCTCAATGAGGCGCGCACGGTCGTCCTGACGCAAGATTTCGAGAAGATCGGCAAGGTCGGCTTCGTGCAGATCGAGCGTCAGCTCGCGCGCACGGGAAACGTCCCCCTCCTCCAGCGCGTCGGCGACCGCATGGAGGAACTCGGGACGGACATCCCCTTCCTCGTCGCGTAAAGGAAAATCGCTCAACGCGTCCTGCATAAACCGCCCAATCTCAGGAATTTTTAGACATCGACCCGGGGAAGAACCGGCTGAAACGGGCCCCGCAGCCCGCAACGCCGATTCGACCGCTACCGGCCCGCCTGTGATATCAGCCCAGCCGCCCGCTGCCTACGGAAGAGGGCAATATCGGCAATCTAGGGGGGCACGCTGCGCGTGCGAGACTCGGAAAATCGAGACTTCGACGCGAGGAACACCGAAAAGCGTGTGCGCCCCGCTCAGTCGTTCCCGGGTCCGAGGACCGGCGCGGGCGCGGTGATCTCGAACGTCGCGCCCCCTTCCTCGGCCACAACCAACTCGATGCAATTGCCGGGACCGTCCGTGATCATCCAGGCATGAGTCTCGAACGTTGGCACGACGACCGTCTCGCCCTGATTGATCCCCGTGTGGTCGACAGGCGTGCCGTCGGTATCGATCCACACAAGGCCGCGATAGCCGTCTGCCTTGTTGACGAAGGTGATCTCCGCCGAGACCTCCGAGCGCTCGGATTTGATCGTGCCGAACCTGTCGCACGACACCGCATCCACCTTGGGGCTCACGGGCCCACGCGGCGCCTGCGATGCCAAATCGTCTATCGCGGCGGCGATCGCGGATCCGGCCGTTTGGGCACTTGGATCCCCCGCCGCGGCCTCGTCTTGAGCGTCCGGCCACGCCCCGCCGCTGCAGGCGGCCGTGAACTTCCGCAGCGCGTTGGCGGCACCTGTCAGATGCAGCTCCTGCTTTTCCCCACCCGCGATGCCATAGGTTAGGAGGTCGTCGTTTGCCATGGCTTCCCACAGAGGCGCCGTGGCACTCAGTACGGCCCGAAGTCCGGACACGCCGACTTCGGCGTCCTTGCCATAGGCCTTGGCGGGCACTTCTTCGGCGAGATCTCCAACCGAAAGCGACAGAACCACGTCCTGGTTTTCGTCAAGGTCGACCGTGTCGTACCAGAAGATCGCACGCGGCGTTGCGCCGTCCGCCCCGCCGCACATCGCCTCGAAGGCAACCGCATCCGTTTCGGGAATGCCATAGGTCAGGATCACGGTCTCCGCGTGCTCCGGGACATCGCTGTCGTATCTGTCGACCCGCCACGCCATCTCCTCTTCCGCAGCGGCGCTCGCGGACGCAAAGACGCCCAAGGTCAGAGCGAGCCCGACAGCATGACATGGGCGGAGGAATAGCATTCGAGAATTCTCCAAGGACAAGACCGCGCCGACCCTATCTCAAACGCCATTGTCCGGCATCCGCTAAACCCGCATCCGCTCTAGGGGGAAGCTGAAGAGACGCTAGGCCGCGACCTAGGGGAACGGCGCCTCGACCTGCCGGCCCCGCCGTTTGCGCCCACGGAGCGACGCCGACGACCCGGCGATCAGCGCAAAGCCGCTGAAAAACAGGACGACAAAGATACAGCCGTCACGCGCGGCAATGATCGGATTGAAGGCTTGATGGGTAACGGCTTGACCGTTGATCTCCTGGCCCTCCCCGCCCGACAGCATCTCGTTCGGGAACATGGACGTTACGACCAGCAAGGCCAGCAAGCCGTTCTTCACGACGACTTCGATGACGATGGCCAGCGCGTCGCGCTCAACCATGCCGCAGGCGAAAGCGCAGAGCCGCGTCAGAAGCAGCGCGCCGAGACCGAAGACGGCGACAATGGCCGGTCCCAACCAACCGTAGGGGCCGAACTGCAGCCGCCCGGCACCGAGCGAGCCGATGATGATCAACGCCAGCATGGCGAGGCTCGCCCGCACCATGACCTTCGTGAACCGGATCTGTTGCTTGGAATGGGTCAAGCGCCGGATGACCATGCCAACGAGCAGCGGCACGATCAGAAACAGACCGATATCCAGCATGATCTGCAGCTTGTCGATGCTGAACTCGCCGGGCACTTGAACGTTCACAAGCGCCGCCAGAACGATCGGCGTGGCAAAGAGGCAGATGAGCGTCGTGATGGCCGTCAACGAGACGGACAGTGCGACGTTGCCGTTGCCGATGAAGGTGAGCAGGTTCGAGAGCGAACCGCCGGGCATCGCCGCGATCAACGCGATCCCCGTGGCAATACCGATGGCGCCCGCCATCGACAAGCCGCCGAAGCCCTCCGGAAACAGGCTGATGGCGAACATGGTCAGCCCCGCCCAGATGGGGACGAGGATGAGCTGCGCGATCAGCCCGACTGCAAGACCGCGCCAGGCAGCAAGCGTGTTCGCGAAGTCGCGAACCGTCAGCGTCGCCCCCATGCCGAGCATGGAAAAGGTGACCATCGTCGCCGAAAGGATGCGCTCGTACTGTCCGAAATTTGCGAAGAAGGAAAGCGGTTGGTCGATCATCGGGAGCGGAGCCTAGGCTAGTCCGGACAGAACCGGCAAGAACGGCAGGAGGGGTCGGGAGGCAGCGGAACGTTTGATTTGATTCGGAAGGAAGCCGCAAGTGGCCCCCAGACGCGGGCCGCTGCCGGCGCCTCGCCCCCGATTTCCCCAAAATTCACATGGGCAATTCGCCCGCAAATAGGGCCTCATCACGGCGGGAACGCCGTGGACTGAACGACCCTGGGTTCTACCGCGCGGAATACGTGTATTTGAGGTTTTTCCACGCGCGATTTCGCGGTACCCTTAGGGATCGGCTGGGGAGTCGTAACGGGGGTTCCATGCTGCCTGTACGCCAGTCCAGTGTACGCCCTGCGGTCACGTCTTTTCTGATCGCTCTCACCCTGGTTGCTTTCCTGCGCCAGCAGGCAAGCGCCGAGGAAGCTGCTGCCTGCGACGAATTCGGGCTCGCGTTCCTATCATCGCCGATCTCGCCCTGGAAAGGTGCGCCTTTGCGCGTCATCGTGGCGGCCGAGAAGCCTCTCGCCGGCGAACTCGCGCTCATCGGTCCTTCGGGAAAGGTCATTGCTCAATCGTCCGACATGCAGGTCGGACCGCCCTATTTCTGGACCGCCGAAGTCGCCTCCCCCGAGGCCGGCGCCTGGCAGGCCAAGCTCATACGGCAAGAGGCGGCCGCGAACTGCCGCGATGTCACGCACGACATCGCGGTCGCAGCCAAACGGCCGCGCGGGGCAAGCGGCGGCAAGAACGTCTGGCCGATACGCGACGCATGGGACCGCTCGACGGAAAACCTCTATTCGGCTTGGATCCAGAAGCTCTTCGACGCTCCGGTCGAGGAGGAGCTGTCCTGGAAAGCCATGGGCGAGGTTCTGCACGACGACCAGCGGAACATGTTGTTCAACCATCTTGGCCTGAACGAAGATCAGACGCGCGCGAGGATTCGGCCCGACTGCGCCGACCTCCCTTATTTCCTCCGGGCCTATTTCGCTTTCAAGATGGGGCTGCCCTTCGGCTATGCGCAATGCACGCGCGGCGACGGCGGACGGCCGCCGCGGTGCACGAAATGGTGGAACATCGCCGACGAACAGCCGTCGAGTGTTGTCGTCACCCAAGGCAGCCGCAAGGCAAGGTCGAACGGTCTCTTCGGAGGCGGGTCGGCCTCCGCATCGCAGGTGCGCTACACCGTGCCGCAACGGCCGAAAGGTCTTGTGCCGGGCTTCCAGCACTACTTGGTGAGATCGATTGCGGACGGCGTGCATTCGGGCAACGGCCGTACAGCCGCCGACGACGACAATACGGATTTCTATCCCGTACCGCTGACCCGCGACGCCTTGCGTCCCGGCACGATCTACGCCGATCCTTACGGGCATATCCTCATGCTGGTGAAGCGCGTACCGCAGACCGATGACAGCGCCGGCGTCTTCCTCGCCGTCGACGGACAACCAGACGGGACGGTCGCACGCAAACGTTTCTGGCGCGGCAACTTCCTATTTGCGCAGGACCCCGCGCTCGGTGGTCCCGGCTTCAAACGCATCCGACCCATCGAGCGGAGAAGCAACGGCACGCTGCGGCGGTTGACCAACGCCGAAATCAAGGAGAACCCGGACTACGGCGACTTCTCTCTCCAGCAGTCGACCATCGACGTTGAAACCTTCTATGACCGCATGGACGACGTGATGTCGCCTGCGCCGCTCGATCCGGTGAAGGCCATGACGGCAGCTGTCACGGCGCTCGAAGAACAGGTGAATGCGCGCGTCAATTCTGTCGAGAATGGGCGCGAGTTTCTCGCCGGCAACCGCGGGACAGTGGCGATGCCGAACGGCCCTTCAATCTTCGAAACCTCCGGCCCCTGGGAAAACTTCGCGACGCCATCCCGCGACTTGCGGCTCTTGATCGCCATGGATGTCGTACGGAAGTATCCGGAGCGCGTCGCAAGGCGCCCGGACCGCTACGCCATGCCGCCAGGCAAGACGCCCGAAGAGGTGAAGGCGGAGCTCGAGGAAACGCTTCTGACCGAACTCAGCAAGCGCAAGTTCTCCTACAAGCGCAGTGACGGTTCGTCGTGGACCCTCTCGCTCGACGATCTCCTCGTCCGCATCAACGACCTCGAGATGGCCTACAACATCAACGATTGCGCCGAGATGCGCTGGGGCGCGCTCGAAGGCAGCGAGGAAGCAAAGACCTGCAAGCGCCGCGCGCCCGCCTCGCAGCGCCGCATCATGGCGACCGACTACCGGCCCTGGTTCGACGAACGCCGGCGCCCGCCGCGCGGCTGAGGCGCAGCTAGGGTACTTGGCCCCTTCCCCTGAAAGTGACGTCCGTGTCTGCCGCATGGTGTAAAGACACCAACTGGGAAACGATGATCTTTGGCGCGTTGGAGGCTGCACGTGGCACGCGACACCATCCTGTTCGACATCAACGAGACGGTTCTCGATCTTGCGCCCCTCAGGCCGAAATTCGAACGCGCGCTCGGAGACGCTACCGTCGCCTCCACATGGTTTGCCATGCTGCTGCACGCCTCCACCGTCTGCGCGCTCACGGGCGTGAAGACAGGTTTCGCGGAACTAGCCGGACTGACGCTGGACAGGCTTGCTTCGCTTCACGGCCGCACACTGTCCGGCGAAGACCGCGGCGACATCCTCGACAGCTTCGCGAGCCTTGCCCCGCATGACGACGTTAGGCCCGCCGTGGAGGTCTTGCGCGACCACGGCTACCGCACGGTCGCGTTTTCGAATTCCTCGCTCAATCTCGTGACCAAGCAGATTGCCAATTCCGGCCTCGGCGGGAATTTCGATGTCGCACTCTCGGTCGAGGAAACCGGCAGCTTCAAGCCGGACGCCAAGGTCTACGAATTCGCCGCCGCGCGTCTCGATCGCCCCATCGGCGATTTACGCCTGATCGCTGCGCATGACTGGGACACCCATGGCGCCCTCAGCGCCGGCATGCAGGCGGCCTATCTCGACCGTACCGGCGCCCCCTACAACCCGCTCTTCAGGCGGCCTGAAATTTCGGCCGCGACCATGGTCAACTTGGCCGATCGGATCATCGCGGCGGATGCAGCGAGCATCTAGCGTTCAAAAAAGGCGTCCGATGCCCGCTCGAAATATCGAGCGGACACCGGACTATCTGCTGAGTGCGGGAGAAGCCTCTACCAGAACTTCACCTTCACGCCACCATAGGCGACCGTCGGAGGCCCGGGTGTGATCGTGCGCGAGTTGGAGAAGAACTCGTCGCCCAGCTGGGGATCCGCCCCTGCCGCCGAGTTGCCCGCCTCCAGATTGAAGAACGTGCCGAACACGCCGTACTCCTCGTCGAACACGTTGTTCACGAGGCCGAAGATCTGGATGCGCGGCGTGATGTCGTAGCTGGTATGGAGATTCACGGTCCAGTACCCGCCCAGAGGCTCGTTCAGGTTCGAGTCGTCCTGGAAGAAGTACTGATTGCTGACCGCAAGCAGATCGCCGCCGAATTTCCACTTCGGTGTGATCCAGTAGTCGGCGCCGGCCTTGAACCGGTGCTGCGGGATGCCCGGAATACGATCCCCGGGACGGACGTTGATACAGCGGATTTCTTCTTCCTCGCCTTCTTCGCCGTCCTCGTCGTCGCCGCCACCGCCGCGCTCCACGCATTCACCCGCACGCGGATTGTCCGGCGCTGCGAGTTCCAGCGGGCTGTCATAGGTCGCGTCGATGAAGGCATAGTTCGCATAGGTGAACAGGCGTTCGTTGGTGTAGGCGATGCTGGCCTCGATGCCTTGGCGCAGCGTATCGCCGCCATTCTCGAACACGCCGCGTCCCGCGATCGGCGAGTACACGGTGATGATGTCATCCGTGTTGAGGGTCCTGAACAGGCCCGCGCTCCATTGCAGAGCCTCACGGCCTCTCTTGTGCTCGCCACGGATACCAAACTCCCACGTGTGCGACACAACCTGGTCCAGAGGCGGATCGGCGACAAGGAAGCTCTCGATCAGACAAGGGTTGTTCGGATCCGAGCAAGCGAGCTCGGACGCCACCGGAGCACGGTTCGCTTCCGAGTAACCGCCGTAGAGCGACAGATCGTCGTTGAGCTGGTAGGTGGCGCCGATAGCCGGGTTGAAGCGGCTAAACTCGCTGGTTCCGTCCAGCTCGGGCGCATTGCCGCTCAGATCCTTGATCTCGATCTGGGCATAGTTCCAGCGGCCACCGGCCGTGACCGCCAGTTTCTCCGTGACGTTGAACGTGTCGGAGAAATAGAGCCCGACATATTCGTTCTCCGTGCCGAGTTCCTTGAACTCGACTTCGGTGGGAGCGGACAGAACAAGCCCGTTGCCCTCGACGACGAAGCGCGGCTTGAAGAAACCGAGCTCGCTCGATGCGCCGTAGGTAACGTCACCCTTGTCGTAGCTCGCGCCGATCAGGAACTGATTCTGACGGTTGAACAGGTCGTCGGTATTCACCATCTGGAGCGAGCCGCCCCAGCTGTCCGCTGTCTGACCGGTACGGTCGATCGAGCCGATGGGCATGCGCAGATCGTCGAACACGATTGGGTTGCCCGTCTGGTCGAGCGCCAGCTCGTCCTCGATACACAGGAACCGCTCGATGGCCTCGTCGCCTTCGCATTCCGCGGCCTCCGAGATATTGCCGTCGTCATGGCTCTGCTTAAAGTAGCGGTAATACGCGACACCGGTCAGGGCTGTCGTCTCGTTGAGTTTCGCCGTCGCGTTCAAGGACGGCATCAGCATCTCGTTCTTCGTCGTTTGCGGCGACGTGAACGTCCGCTCGCGATCGAGGTTGAGAAGCTGAATCGGCACGGAAGCCGTGACACCCACGAAGTTGTCCGCACCCGTCAAGCTTGCGTGCACGTCGAAGACATCGTTGCGGTAGCCGAGGTCGAGATACATGCGGCGGATCTCGGACTCGGAGAAATCGCGATAGCCGTTGTCGGTGATGCGCTCACCGCCGAAATAGACGCCCCAGTTCCCACTCTTCAGACCGGCCTGGACGTCACCCTCCATGCGCCCGAACGAGCCTGCGGAGAAGATCGCCTCGCCGCCCTGATAGGTGAAACCGTTCTTCATGTTGACGACGATGGCACCACCGAGAGCGTTCAGGCCGTAGACCGGATTGCCGCTGACTACGGCGACATCCCCGATGGCGATTTCCGGCAGGAAGTCCCAGTTCACATTGTCGCCGAAGGATTCGTTGATGCGAACGCCGTTCTGGTACACCGCCAGGCCCTGGGGCACGCCGTTCACGGGCGAGACCTCGAAACCCCGATATTGGATGTTGGTCTGGAACTCGTTGCCCTGGAGGTCGCCGATGATGACACCAGGGACACGCTGCTGAAGGATCTCCTGGAAGGTGTCGACATACCCCTCACGGGCGAAGTCGCTGCCCGTCAGGATCGTGACACCGCCGGGCACTTTCGCGAGCGGCAGGTCGGCGCCGGGTACCGGCGACATGGGAACGCCGGTGTTCGACGTCATCACGCTGCCATCCGTCTCGGCCCCGATCGGCGCGATCCGATCCGTGAAGGTCTGCTCGGCGACCGGAGCGGGAGGCGCGCGGCGGGGCGCTGCGGCAGGGGCTGCCGGCGGCGGCGCGCGGCGCGCGACAGGCCGGGGCGTCGATTTGGGAACGGACTCGGGCGCTTCAACCGGCTTCGGCTTCGGCTGCACCACTTCGATGGCAGGCACCTCTTCGCCAACCTCGCCGTCGGCGCTTTCGGTGGCGCCCCCCGCTGCTTGAGCATCGTCTGCAGTTTCAGCACCCGTCGGCTCTGCCGTGGACGTCGCAGGCGTTCCCGACGTGTCGCCGTTCGACGACGCGGCGGCTTCAGAGGACGAACCACTGTCCCCTCCGTCCGTCTGGGCGAATGCCGTACCCGATCCCCACATGACCGCGACAACCGCGAGCCCCTTCAGCAAAGTACGAAGTGTCATGATGTCCCCCACCGTTCTAACTTCATTGAAAATGGCGTGCTGACGCGCACGAGATGACATTGGCGCTCGGAAGCGCACGCAAAAGCGCGCGCGAGCGGCCGCGAAAGACTGTCGGAGCTTGAGAGGAAGAGATGCTTGGGCGGAGACCGGCGCCGACTGGCGTCTTGGGCCGCCGCACTCCGGATCGAGGGAGCGCTTGGAAGAAGAGAGGCAGTGGGATGAGCGCTGAGGAGCGGCTCTAGCGATAGCTTGGCGTCGGACCCGATACGCCTGCCCAGCGCTTTGGCCCGTACATGGAGGTCCGTGAGTCCGGCCACGGTCCATCGAATTCCGGCCCGGTCCTGTGGAGGCGGAACGGGAGGAGCCCCGGCGTTATGCGGATGCCAACGATGCGCGAGCGTCCGTCCAGGACGCATCTCCTGGTTGGAGCACCGCGCCACGGTGCCGACGGCGCAAAGCTCTTCGGTCTCGTTGTCGTTGTCGGAGGCCTGGCTGCTGCTCGATAGCAGCGCCAGCGCGTCTTCAAGGGAATTCTCTTCGGGGGCGGCCAATTCGGCCACGGCAAAAACGGCGGCGTCGGAAGCCCCCGGTCCGTCCGTAGTGTCCACACTTGCGCCGCCCGTTCCCAGAAGGAACAAGGCCAACGCAAACGCGCTTATGATGACGCGAAAAGTCACGTCAGCGCCCCCCAACATAGTCAACGGCCCGTTGTTCGGACTCGATTAACCAATCCCTTGATTCATCATAGGCTTCTCCGCGACAAAATATCTACCCAATGACCAGCCCATGTGCGGCAAGTCTGGCGTGAAGATGTGGCATAGAAAATTGCCAAGTTGCCCGTGCCCCCCCTGAGCCCGGTCCAAATGCCACCCGAGGGCACGAGCCGGCGGCTCCTATTGGGGAGAAGCCCCTTTCCGGAGGACCCCTAGGACGACAGCACGTCCTCCAGCGCGGCCCCGCGCCCGGCCCCCGGCCGCGGCTCATCCATGAGGGCACGGATGCGTGGAAGCGCCTCCGGATGCTCGGCGCGCAACCACTCCAGCATCTGCTCGCGAATCTCACAGCGGAGGTCCCAGGCGGTCGGCGAGTTCCGGGCGCTCATCAAGGCCCGCACGGTGATGGTCGAGACGCCGGACTCGACGACCTGAAGGTTCGAAACCTTCCCGTCCCACAGCTTGTTCGCATAGAGCAGCTCTTCGAGTTTCGTGCGCATCTCGGCGATGGGGGCGCGGTAGTCGAGATGCCAAAGCACAACGCCGAGGATGGCCGCGCTCTCCCGCGTCCAGTTCTCGAAAGGCTGCTCGATGAAGCGGGACAGCGGCACGATCAGCCGGCGCTGATCCCAGATGCGGATCACCACATAAGTCGTGGTGATTTCCTCGACCCACCCCCATTCTCCTTCGACGATGAGTACGTCGTCGATACGGATCGGCTGGGTAAGCGCGATCTGCATCCCGGCGATCAGATTGGTGAGGATCGGCCGGGCGGCAAAGCCGAGCACGAGGCCTGCGACGCCCGCGGACGCGAACAGACTGACGCCGAACGAACGCACAGCAGGAAAGATCATGAGGCTCGTGCCGAGTGTCAGCAGGAACACGCCGACGAGCGAAGTTCGCCGCAGGATATTGATCTGCGTATGGATGCGACGGGCCGTGAGATTGTCCTCGACGCCGATGTCGTGGCGACGGGCAACACGCCTGGCCGTGGCGTTGATGGCGATGGCCGCGCTCCAGCCGAGCAGCACCACGACCCCGACCTTCAAGACCTGCCGTGTAGCCTCCGCGAACTCGGCGTTGAACTCCGCAGCCGGCAGCGCCAGGACTAACGCCAAGAGCACCATCGCAAGGCGCGTCGGGCCACTGATCCGCTTGAGAATCGAACTCGCAATGCTGTCGCGCTTGATCAGGCGGCGGAGCACAAACATCGCCACGGCATGCAATGCTACGGCGATCGCGACAGCGCCCGCGAGCAGGAGCAGGATGGAAAGTTCCCCGTTTCCGGTAATGGAGCGCAGCCGCGCATAGGTGTCGATGGCAAGGTCATCGTTCATTCGGCGTGCTCCTTACGTTTGCGTGTTCCTTTCAAGAGTCCCCTTCTGCTTGCGTCCTTTCGCTAATGCCGCGAACAGCTTAACGCATCCGGAGGGCAGTACAGAACCGCCCCTGCGTTGATCCGCCGCGCCGGGTGAAGGCGCGGGAAACGGCCCCCGGGGGCACGACGCAAACATCATCTGTCTTCCGGACGCATGAGGCGCCAGCCCTATGACCAAACGTGAGCCGGCGCCGATCGATCTCCAACATGCATGACATGCATGTCGAACCTTTAGAACAATGCACTCCATGCGTACCTGCGAGTACGGCTATGCTGGGCCGGCCGTGCGACCAGCGCGGCTGGGGGAAGAGTTCCGCGTCAGACGGAGCGCACCCTCGGGGGTATGTCAGACTGAGGGGATTATCATGGAACTCCGTGACAGCGGCGCCGCGACACCTGTGCGCGTCCCAAGCTATCTTTCCGTATCCAAATCAAGGCTCCTGGCGCTTTCCGCGTCCGCGGCGTTCATGCTCCTTCCAGGCGAGATGGTGCGAGCCCAAGAAGGTGCCGCCGGGGCAGCGGAAGGAAATGCGGAGATATCCACCACGGCCGGCACCAACAGCGAAGCCGGCGCAGGCGCTGCCGGTCCGGATCCGGAGAGCACACCGGACGGGGCTACGGACGCGTCCGCCATCGAGACTTCCGTGCCGCCGGTGGTGATCGAGCAGCAAGCAGATCCCGAGCCGGCTGCAACGGCGGTAGCCGCAGAGCCTGAGCCGAACCCCACTCCCTACTCCCGCCCCGAGCCGCGCAGGCGAGCCGGCACCGCACAGCCGGCGCCATCAACCACCGCAGCGCCTTCGTCAACCGCAGATGGCGACTTCGCCTCGCAGGAAGCCATCGAGGAGGCAATCTTCGATCTTCCCGTCGATGGCGACACGCTCAATCGCGGCTCGTCCGGCGTCGACGGCTACTTCGCTTCCGGTACGTCCTCGGCGACGAAGACCAATACGCTGATCATGAACATCCCCGGAACCGTCTCCATCATCCCGGAGGAGCTCGCCGAGGACCAGGGGGCCAACACGCTCGGCCAGGCCCTCCTCTACGTTCCCGGCATCGCCGTCCAGCAGGGCGAGGGACACCGGGACCAGCTCACGTTCCGCGGCCAGGAGACGACGGCCGATTTCTTCGTGGACGGGGTGCGTGACGACATCGAGACCTTCCGCGATCTGTACAACGTCCAGACCATCGAAGTGCTCAAGGGTCCCAACGCCATGATCTTCGGCCGGGGCGGCGGCGGCGGCGTCATCAATCGCGTGACGAAGCGCGCCGACGGCATTCCCATCTACGAAGCCACCCTCCAGCTCGGAAGCTGGGGCCGCGCCCGCGGCACGGCGGATGTCGGTCAGGCGATCTCTCCGAACGCCGCGTTCCGCCTGAACGCCATGTACGAGGATTCCGAGACGTTCCGCGATTTCTCCTGGCTGGAGCGCTACGGCATCAATCCGACCTTGGGCTTCAAGCTCGGGGAGCGCACGACCCTGCATTTCAGCTACGAATACAAGACGCACGATCAGAATGTCGATCGTGGCGGGCCTTCGATCGCTGGCGTGCCGTTCGAGTACCCCATTGAGACCTATTTCGGTCAGCCGAATGCGAGCTTCACGAACTTCGACGGCCACGTGGCAACGGCAACGCTGGAGCACGAGACCAAGGGCGGCGTGCAGATGCGTAACCACACCTTCTTCGCCGACTACGACAAGCTCTACCAGAACATCTTCGCATCATCGCCGGTCAACGGACCGGGTCCGGGCCTCGTCGAACTCAACGGCTATCAGAACTCCGAAGCCCGACAGAACTTCGTGAATCAGACCGACTTCTCCTACTCGTTCGCGCATGGAGAGCACTTCCGGCACACATTGGTGGGCGGTTTTGAGTTCGGCGTCCAAAGCAACGACGCATTCCGCAATCTGCCGGTCTTCGGTTCTCCGGGTTCCGACATCTTCACGGTCAACGTGCCGGCAGCGAACCCGACGATCTTCAAGAGGACGCGCTACGACATCCCGAACCGGCGCCGCTTCACCGATCTCGACACCACGAGCGCCTTCATCCAGGACCAGTTCGAGATCACACGCTATTTCGAGTTGATCGGCGGCATTCGCTTCGACCGTTTCGATGTGAGCTTCGAGGATGGGCTCAACGACTTCCGGACGTCGCGGGTCGACGACGAGTGGTCGCCGCGCGTGGGCGGCGTTCTCAAGCCTTGGGAGAACTTCCATCTCTACGCGAGCTACGCGCGATCGTTCCTGCCCGCCAACGGCGACAATTTCGGCGCGCTCAGCGTCACGGCTTCCGAACTCGAGCCCGAAACCTTCGAGAACTACGAGACGGGCTTCAAGTGGACCATCCAGCCGCGCCTGCTGCTGCAAGGCGCGATCTACCAGCTCGATCGCGACAATCAGGCCGTTACCATCGGCCCCGACACGTTTGCGCGCGGTCTCACCCGGACACGCGGCCAGGAGATCGAGATCAGCGGTTACGTGACGGACAAGTGGCAAGTGTTCGGCGGCTATGCGCATACGGAATCGGAAATACTCTATGCGGGTGACGACGTGGCATTGGTCGGAAACTCCGTCGAGTCCGTGCCCGTCGACACCTTCTCCCTATGGAACAAATATCAGCTCACGGAGAAATGGGGCTTTGGCCTTGGTGTCATCCATCAGGCCGGTTGGTTCGCCGAAGCGGACAATGCGGTCAAGGTGCCCGGCTACACCCGCGTCGACGGCGCCGTCTACTACGACCTCAACGAGCACTGGTCCGCGCAGGTCAATGTCGAGAACATGTTCAACACGGAGTACTGGATCTCGTCACACAACAACAACAATATCTCGTACGGCGCCCCCACCCAGGCCTTCGCAACCATGAAGGCAAGATGGTAGGCGGACGGTTCCGGCGCCGGCAGAACTGATCGCGAACGCCAAGCGGTTGAATGCCGGCTCCGGTGCGGCCTTCGTGTCAGTTCCGCACAAAGGTGCCAAGTCCCGTCCGGTCATAGTAGTCGAGGACGACCTTGGACGCCTTGCCGTCCTCACCGACGGTGAAGATGGCGCCCGCGAGACCGTTGGCATTCTCGCCCACGGTCTCGAATCTGAAGGTGTCGCCGTCAAAGTGGGAGAGAGCAAACGTTGTCGGCGCGGCCTCCGGCCCCATCGTCATGGACAGGTTTCCGTCTGACACAGAGACGTCTAGCGGACCGTAGTATCCGTTGGCATACTGGCCGGCATAGGCGGTGAGGTCGCGGGCGGGCTCAGGCTTGGCCGGCACTTTGGTGTAGTCCACCTCCGGCGCTTCGGCCGCCGCCATCTGCTCGAAGACCATGCCAAGAAAACCGACCCAGTCCACGGTCTGGCGCCCGTTCGTCGCGACGTCGAGGAACGATTCGCCGATCGCCTCGGCAACGCCGATCGGTTGACCGTTGGTCAGGGTCACCACGCCGACATCCTCGCCAGGCAGGAAGATGATGTTGGTTGCAGTACCGAGTTCGAAGGCGCCCGAATGGCTGACGCGGACGCGGCCATGGTCGTCGTAGCCGACGTTCCAGCCAAAGCCATAGAAGCCAGTCCGGCTGGCGACGGAGCGCGGAGACCCGGGAATGACCTGCGGCGCGCGTGGCGCGGCAAGCGCGTCGGCATCGATGATCTCCTTGCCGTCCAGCGTGCCGTTTCGAAGTTGCAGACGCAGGAAACGCAGCACGTCGTTGAGCGAGGCACTGGCGCCGCCGGCGGGCGCCTCGGCGTCCGCGTTGCGATCGTAGAGAGCGTCCCAGGACCCGTCCCGGAGACGCTTG
This sequence comes from Methyloceanibacter sp. wino2, assembly GCF_003071365.1. Classification (NCBI taxonomy): domain Bacteria; kingdom Pseudomonadati; phylum Pseudomonadota; class Alphaproteobacteria; order Hyphomicrobiales; family Hyphomicrobiaceae; genus Methyloceanibacter; species Methyloceanibacter sp. wino2. The sequence goes on along the minus strand of NZ_CP028960.1, from coordinate 3,028,733 downwards.
TGGATATGCGCCCGGTCCTCGTGCGCAAGATAGTCCGCGTGGCGATAGCTGGCGGTCTCCATGCCGGCCGGCACGAACAGCGCCTCGTCGGCAAGCTCCTCCCAGCTCTTATCCGCCGCGGCCGCGGCGGCGATGCCGCCGGACGTATACCCGAAGTTGGAGTAGTGATAGCTCGCACGGAACGCATCAGGCGGCTGCTGGTCGAGATGGGACAGGATGTAGGCCCGGTCGAAACCGAGATCCTCCAGAAGATCGCCTGCCCCCGTATGAAGACCGCTCCGATGCGACAGGAGATCGGCGATCGTGGCGTGCTCGGTGACGTAAGGGTCGTTCAGGGCGAAAGCGGGATTGTGCTCCTTTGCCGGATCGTCCCATTTAACGACACCATCCCCGACCAGCTTGGCGACGACCGTCGACGCGATGGGCTTCGACACCGAAGCCAGCAGGAACACCGTGTCGGGATCGATCTCGCCCGGTTTGCCCACTTCCCGAACACCGAACCCTTTGGCGTAGATCACCTTGTCCTTGTAGACGACACCGACCGCGATGCCGGGGACCCCTGTTCTGTTCATGGCGCTCTCGACGATGCCGTCGAGCGCCGCTGTGGCCTTGTCGATGTCGGCTTGGTCGAAGAGCGGCGGCACCGGCGAGACAGGCGCCTTCAGCAGCGGTTTCGCCCCCTCTTCCGCCGCGGCGGGCCCGGCAGCCAGGATGCAAGCCAGGCAGACGCCGCTCAATGCGGCGAAGACCACGCGGCGAACACCACGAAGGGCGGAAGTGCGGCTTGATACGGCAGGAACGGGCATGCGGTGTACTCCGGTGCTTTGGGCGCCGGACACTATCGCAGGGCCGTGAGCGTTACCAGCTTCGGTGGGCGGCGCGTCATGGGCGCGCGCGGCCGTAGCACCCGCCGCTTCAGGCGCGGGCACCGCCAAGTACCAAAATATGGATGAGAATGAGAGTGGTGCGGTCGAGAAGACTCGAACTTCCACGGGAGTTACCCCACAGCGACCTCAACGCTGCGCGTCTACCAATTCCGCCACGACCGCAAGATACCTCGAAAGCTGCCCGGATACGGCTAAGCGCCATCCAAAGCGAAGCATTTCGTTTCGGTGCGCTGCCTTAGCAAACCTACCCCGTTGGTGCAAGATGCGCCGCGCTGGACTTTGATTTAAGGATTGCGGGCCCATGCCCTCTGCTCTCGAAACCCCCGCCGGGACGTCCGAAACCGCGGCGCGCCCCACCCCGCACTTGGAGTGGATCGTGGCGCCCGCCCCCGCCCCTTACGAGGAGGCTCTCGCCTTCATGGAGGCGCGCGTCGCGGCGATCGCAGACGGAGCCAAGGCCGAATGCATCTGGCTGCTCGAGCACCCGCCCCTTTATACCGCCGGCACCAGCGCCGATCCGGCCGAGCTGGTCGACCCGGACCGCTTCCCGATCTACGAAGCCGGACGCGGCGGGCGCTACACCTATCATGGGCCGGGCCAGCGGGTGGCCTATGTCATGCTCGACCTCAAAGCGCGGGGCCGCGACGTGCGACGCCTGGTGACGGGTCTGGAGGACTGGCTGATCGCGACCCTTTCGGCACTCGGCGTCGCCGGTGAGCGGAGCCACAGCGGCGTCGGCGTCTTTGTCGGAGAGGCGAAGATCGCCTCCATCGGCGTCCGCATCCGCCGCTGGGTGTCGTTTCACGGCGTCAGCCTGAACGTCTCTCCGAACCTGGAACACTTCTCAGGCATCGTGCCCTGCGGCCTGCACGGAACGCCCGTGACGAGCCTCGAGGCGCTCGGGGCCGAAACCGACATGGCCCGCGTCGATGCGGCCTTGCGGACGAGCTTCGAGAAGGTGTTCGGCCTGCCGGCAGCCTAGTGTGTAGGGAGAACCTGGAAGCCTGAGGGCGGCGCGCCACCTTCGTCGGTGACGACGACCTTGCTGACGCGGGCATCCGGCGAGCCCTCCGCGCAGCGGCGCAGCATCTCGTCCACCTGCAGCGCGTGGCCGGAAAATACCGCCTCAACGCTGCCATCGCGCCGGTTGCGCACCCAGCCCTCGAGATCGAGCCGATTCGCCATCTGCTCGGTCCAGGCGCGGTAATAGACGCCCTGGACGCGACCTTCGATCCGCACGGTGACTGTCTTCCGGGCCGGCGTCACCACGCCTTCCGCTTCTATTCGAACTCGAGGATGACAGCGTCCACGTTGAGGCTGTCGCCGGGCTCGGCGTGAATCTTCGATACGATGCCGTCCACCTCGGACTTGAGCACGTTCTCCATCTTCATCGCCTCGACGACACAGAGCGTCTCACCCGCGGACACTTCCTGCCCTTCCTCGACGGCCAGCGAGACGACCAGGCCCGGCATCGGGCACAGGAGGAATTTGGACATGTCCGGCTTTTCCTTCACCGGCATCACGGCGAGATAGTTTGCCTCACGCTCGGTGAAGACACGGACGGGCACTTCCACGCCCTGATAGGTCAGGTGCACGCCATTCAGGATCGACCGGACTTGCACGGCGACTGGTTCGCCATCGACCGTACCTTCGAAGACAGGCTCGCCGAACCACCAGTTCGAATTCAGTTCGATGGTGCGCTCAGGCTCGCCGGTGCCCTCGCCGCCGAGCGTCGCACGCATCGGGAAATCGCGGCCCTCGACCCGAACGCGGACCAGGTCGCCGTCGCCCAGCTCGACTAGACGGTCACCGGAAAAGCAAACCGGCTCCCCGTGCATCTGCTGGGTGATCATGCGGCGGCGGTTGTTGGAAAGGTGATCGATGCTTGCCGAGACAGCCGCCAGCACGTCGCGAATCCGTCCCTCGGGCACCGGCGGCGTGAACCCGTCCGGAAACTCCTCGGCGATGAATTTTGTCGAGATGTCGCCCGAGCGCCAACGCTCGTTCCGCATGAGAACGGCGAGGAAGGGAATGTTGTGGCGGAAGCCGTCGATCGCAAAGGCATCCAATGCCTGCCCCATCGCATCGATCGCCTCGATACGCGTCGGCGCGTAGGTGACGAGTTTGGCGATCATCGGATCGTAGTAGACCGAGATCTCGCCACCCTCTTCCACACCCGTGTCCAGCCGCGTGGTGATACCGTTCTCGGTGCCGAGAAACGGCGGCCGGAAGTGGACCAGGCGCCCCGTGGACGGCAGGAAGTTCCGCACGGGATCTTCCGCATAAATACGGGACTCGATCGCGGACCCGGTGAGGGTCACATCTTTCTGCTTGAGGCCAAGCTTCTCGCCACTGGCGACCTTCAGCATCTGCTCGACGAGGTCGAGCCCCGTCACGAACTCGGTCACGGGGTGTTCCACCTGGAGCCGCGTGTTCATCTCCAGGAAGTAGAAGTTCTTGTCCTTGTCGACGATGAACTCAACGGTGCCGGCAGAGTCGTAGTCTACGGCCTTTGCCAGCGCGACCGCCTCGGCGCCCATGGCCGCGCGCGTCTTCTCGTCGAGGAAGGGGCTGGGCGCCTCTTCGAGGACCTTCTGATTGCGGCGCTGAATGGAGCATTCGCGCTCGCCGAGATGAATGACATTGCCGTGCTTATCGCCGAGCACCTGAATTTCGATGTGGCGGGGCTCTTCGATGAACTTTTCGATGAAGACGCGATCATCGCCAAAGCTCGACTTCGCCTCTGACTGGGACGAGGCAAAACCTTCCGCCACCTCGTCGCTGCTATAGGCGATACGCATGCCCTTGCCACCGCCGCCGGCAGACGCCTTGATCATTACGGGATAGCCGATGTCGTCGGCGATCTTGACGGCCTCCTCCGGCGTCTCGATCACGCCGAGATAGCCAGGGACGGTCGAGACCTTGGCAGCGGCGGCGAGCTTCTTGGACTCGATCTTGTCGCCCATGGCCTCGATGGCCTTGGGGTTGGGGCCGACGAAGATGATCCCAGCCTTCTTGAGCGCTTTGGCGAAGGCGGCATTCTCCGACAGGAAGCCGTAACCCGGATGGATCGCGTCGGCGCCCGTTTCCTTGGCCGCCTCGATGATCTTGTCCATGACGAGATAGGATTGCGCCGCGGCCGCGGGCCCGATCGCTACGGCCTCATCAGCCATATAGACATGCAGCGCATCGCGGTCAGCCTCCGAATAGACGGCAACGGTCTCAATCCCGAGCCGCTTCGCCGTGCGGATGACGCGGCAGGCAATTTCCCCACGATTGGCGATGAGTAGCTTTTTGATCATCGGGTCCCCAGTCCAAATTTTTGTCCAGGCTTTCTAGAGGGAAGCACGGGACGAGTAAACTAGCCAACGGGTCTATTGTGCAGCTTGAGGCTCCTCCACGCAGCCGCGTCGCAAGGGGCAAAACCCGCCGAATCCCGCCTCTTGCAACTCCCAATCGGCAAGGACACTATTCAGTACGTTCAGTCTTGACTGAACGTACTGAACGACATAGCTATCAGGCATGACAAGCAAAGCTGACAAAGCGATCGCAGAGTTCGTCGAACAGATGGGTCTGATCCTCCAGGCGGAGGGACTGCCCCGTATCGCCGGCCACATTATGGGCCTCATGATTATGCATGAAGGGCCGTTCAGCCTGAGCCAATTGGCCGAGCGCCTGAAGGTTAGCCGGGCGAGCATCAGTACGAATACGCGGCTGCTGGAGGACTTGGAAGTTATCGTCCGGACCGCCAAACCCGGCGACCGGCAGGTCTACTTTACGTTGAGCCCCCGGCCCTATGCGCGCATGTTGCGCGGCATGATACGGCGAATGCGGCGTGCGCGGGACGTGGTCGAAAGCACCCAGGTGGCTTTGCCGGAGGGAATGACGGACACCCACGAGCGGCTTCAGGAGCTGGACGAATTCTACGAAGTGCTTATCGACATGTTCGCGGACCTCATCGACACGTGGGACGCGGACCGCAGCGGGCTAGTGAAGCAGACGAGGAACGGCGATAGGCCGTCCGCATAGCCGCGAGCGGCGGACGGTTCGCAAGACACGCACAACGAGTGGAACGGTTACCCTTGAAAAAGTCATATGTCATCGCTGCGGTCCTCGCCTGCGCCCTCACCGCCTGGGTGCTCGGCGGCTATTACCTGCGCACCTCCGGCAAGGAGGTCGCGGAAACGGCTGAGAAGTCCGAGGTCCTTCCCGCAATGAAGGTCTCGGTCCGCACCCAAGAAGCTGAGCCCGTATCCCAGGTCGTCGTCGCCCAAGGGCAGACGGAGCCGAACCGGACGGTCACGATCCGCGCTGAGACCATGGGCCAAGTGTCCGAGATTCTCGCCGAAGAAGGCAGCACCGTGAAGACGGGAGACGTCATTGTTCGCCTCGAGGAGAACGACCGCGAAGCGCGGATCGCCCGGGCGAAGGCGCATGTGCGCGAGCAGGAAAGCGCCTTCCAGGCGGCCGAAGCCCTCGGCAAGAAGGGCTATCAGTCCCAGCGGCAAGCTGACCAAGTCTTTTCGTCGCTGCAAACGGCGAAGCACGAGCTTCAAGAGGCGCTCATCGAGCTCGAGCGCATTGAGATCAAGGCACCCTTCGAGGGAGCGGTTCTGTCGCGCCCCGTCGAACTCGGCACGTATGTCGATACCAACGGCGAAGTGGCGACCATCGTGGACAACGACCCTCTCGTTGTCAGCGTCCAGATTCCCCAGCAGAAGGTCGCCGATCTCAAAAAGGGTCAGATCGCGTCCGTGCACTTCGCAACCGGTCAGGAGCGTGACGGCAAGATCCGCTATATCGCCGCGCGGGCCGACGAAGGGACCCGCACATTCCGGGTGGAAATCGAACTGCCCAACGCGGATGGCTCGATACCGTCCGGCATCAGCGCCGAAGCAACCATCCCCACGGGATCGGTGCTGGCCCAGTTTCTTTCGCCTGCCGACCTGTCTCTGAACGAGGCCGGCGCCCTCGGGGTCAAGACGGTCGACGACAAGGACCAGGTCGAGTTCCACGAGGCACAAATCGTCATGTCCGATGCCAACGGCGCTTGGGTCACCGGCCTTCCCAAGACGGCTCGCATCATCACACTCGGCCATGGCTATGTGCAGATCGGCGAGAAGGTTCAAGTCGCTGAAGAAGAAGGAAGCAGCGGCGTCGCCGACACGTCGGAGGCATCCCCGCAGGTGGCGACTGGAAACGTCCCGAAGCCGACGGCAGCACGATGAACGCGATTATTGACGCCGCTTTCGAGCGAACGCGCACGGTCGTGCTCGCGTTCGTCATGATCGTCGTGATGGGCGCGATCGCCTACACGACGATCCCGAAAGAAGCCGATCCGGACATTCAGATCCCCATCATCTACGTCTCGATGACCTATGAGGGCATCTCGCCTGAGGATTCCGAACGGCTGCTCGTGCGTCCGATGGAGAAGGAGCTCCAGTCTATCGAGGGCATCAAGGAGATGCGCTCGATGGCGGGCGAAGGCTATGGCTCGGTCACGCTCGAATTCTACGCCGGCTTTGATTCCAACAAGGCCCTCGCAGACGTGCGCGAGAAGGTCGACATCGCGCGGGCGGAGCTGCCGGTCGAAACCGACGAACCCCGCGTGAACGAAGTCAACATCGCCCTCTTCCCCGTGATCACGGTCGGGCTGTCGGGGAACGTGCCGGAACGCACGCTCGTACGCATCGCCCGAGATCTCCGGGACAAGATCGAAGGGTTGAGCGGCGTGCTCGACGTGGATATTGGCGGCGACCGGGAGGAGTTGCTCGAGGTCGTTGTCGATCCGATGATGCTCGAGACATACAACATCTCCTTCGCCGACATTTCGAACACCGTTGCGCGCAACAACAGGCTCGTGGCCGCAGGCGCGCTAGAGTCCGTCGCCGGACGCACGCTCCTCAAGGTCCCCGGCGTCCTCGAAGACGTCCGGGATATTCTTGACCTGCCGGTGAAAGTCTCTGGCGATACCGTCGTCAAGTTCAGCGACGTTGCCTCCGTGCGGCGCACCTTCAAGGACCCGCAAGGCTTTGCGCGGGTCGGCGGCAATCCGGCCCTGGCGCTCGAGGTCAAGAAGCGCGTCGGCGCCAATATCGTCGAGACCATCGAAGACGTCCGCCGCATTGTCTCGGAGGAGCAGGCCAACTGGCCGCCCGGTGTCGAAGTCAGCTACATGCAGGATAAGTCGAAGCAGATTCGCGACATCCTGGCCGACCTTCAGAACAACGTGCTGGCCGCGATCGCGCTCGTGATGATCGTCATCGTTGCCGCGATCGGCATACGGCCGGCCATCCTTGTCGGCCTCGCCATTCCAGGCTCGTTTCTGGCCGGCATCCTCGCCATCTCCTGGATCGGACTGACGCTGAACATCGTCGTCTTGTTCAGCCTGATCCTGGTGGTCGGCATGCTCGTGGACGGCGCCATCGTCACGACGGAACTGGCCGACCGCAAGATGCTCGAGGGACAAAGTCCCAAACAGGCTTACGCGGAAGCGGCGAAACGCATGGCGTGGCCGATCACCGCCTCCACCGCCACGACGCTGGCCGTGTTCCTTCCGTTGCTTTTCTGGCCAGGCATCGTCGGCGAATTCATGAAGTTCCTGCCGATCACCGTTCTCGTCACGCTCGCCGCCTCGCTGGCCATGGCGCTCGTGTTCATTCCCGTTCTGGGCGGCCTCATCGGCTCGGCCGACAAGAGCAACACCCACCTGCTCGAAGCGATCCGCGCAGCCGAAGACGGCGATCTCAACAAGATCGGCGGGATGGCCGGGGGGTACCTCCGGCTGCTGCGGGGACTGCTGGCTCATCCGGCCAAGGTTCTCGGCGTGGCGGTGGTGCTCCTCATCGGGACCTATGCCGCGTTCGGCGTGTTCGGACGCGGCGTCGAGTTCTTCCCCGATGTCGATCAAGACATTGGCCAAGTTCAGGTCCGCGCGCGCGGTGACCTGTCGGTCACGGAAATGGACGCCATCGTGCGCAAGGTTGAGGCGCGCCTGCTGACGATGCCCTATTTCGACGCCGTGTATGCCCGAACCATCGGCTCGGGCGCGGGACCCTCGCAAAACGAAATGGCCGAAGACGTCATCGGCGTCGTCCAGTTCGAAATGATGAACTGGCGCACGCGCCCGCCCGCGTCCCAGGTTCTCCAGGAGGTCCGCAACCGGACGGCCGATATTCCGGGCGTCATCCTCGAAGTACGTAAACAGGAGGCGGGCCCCTCGGCCGGCAAGCCCCTCGAACTTCTGGTCACCTCGCGCGATCCGAAGAAGATGACCGGGGTCGTCGAGCAAGTGCTCGAACAGATTGATAAGATCGGCGGCTTCGTCGACATCGAGGACAGCCGTCCCCTCCCCGGCATCGAGTGGCGCGTCAAAGTCGACCGCGAACGGGCGGCCCGCCAGGGCGCCGACGTCACGCTTGTCGGGCAAGTCGTGAGCATGGTCACGAACGGCCTGTACGTGGCCGAGTACCGGCCGGACGATGCCGACGAGGAAGTGGAGATCCGGCTGCGCGTGCCCTTCGACAAGCGCAACCTCGAACAGCTGAACCGCCTGCGTCTGACGACGGACAAGGGACAGGTCCCGATCGGCAATTTCGTTCGCTTCGTGCCCGCACAGAAGACAGGCTTCCTCAAGCGCACCGAGGCGCGCCGAATTCTTGAGATCAAGGCTGACGTTGCCGACGGACTCCTCGTCGACGAGCAAGTGCGCAAGCTCAAGGCCGCGGTCGCCGAGATGGACCTCGATCCCTCCGTGAGCATCCGATTCAAAGGACAGGACGAGGACCAGCAAGAGGCGGCCAACTTCCTCATGGCGGCCTTCTTCATCGCCATCTTCATGATGGTCGCGATCCTGGTGACCCAGTTCAACAGCTTCTATCAGACGACGCTGGTGCTGAGTGCGATCGTGTTCTCGACGGCAGGCGTGATGATTGGACTGCTCGCGACCAATCAGCCGTTCGGCATCGTGATGTGCGGCATCGGCATCATCGCGCTCGCCGGCATTGTCGTAAACAACAACATCGTGCTTATCGATACGTATAACGACTTGCGGTCACAAGGCATGCCGGCGCAAGAAGCCATCCTGCGCACCGCTGCCCAACGTGTTCGCCCGGTTCTGTTGACCTCGATCACCACCGTCTTGGGGCTCGTGCCTATGGTCTTCGCAATCAGCATCGACATTATCGGCCAGGACGTCTCCATCGGCGCGCCCTCGACGCAGTGGTGGACGCAGCTCTCGAGCGCCATCGCCGGCGGCTTGACCTTCGCGACGATCCTGACGCTTCTGCTGACGCCCTGCCTGCTCATGCTGGGGGACAACGTCACGGAGTGGTGGCGCCGCCGCGCTGCCAGGCGCGCGGACCGTCTTGGCGGTGCGAGCCCGCAGCAGGCTGCCGAGTAACGGCGCACTGACGCTGCGCAATCAGACCTTGCTTGGATTTGTCGACAGTAAATGCAGGCAGTGCCGCCGCATGACGCGGCGGTATGCGCCCTAACCGAAGGCGGTCGGCTCGGCCTCTTTGGGCATGGCCTCGGCCCGGGATGGGCTCGTGTTCAGGATCGCCGCCAGTTCGTCCAGCGAGACCAGGATGTCGTTGAGCGCCTCGACAACCTCCTCGGACGGGGCGGCGGCCGTCTCGTCGATAAAGGAGTAGTCCTCGAGAATCACCAGCGCCCGCTCCAGGTGACCGATGATGCCCTCGTTCTTCTTGATCTGACCCTGGATGGCCACCTCGTGCCAATCGAGCACCCGCGCCACCAGATCGCCCTCGCCTTCTTCTTTCCGCTTGGCCCGCGCGCGCAGCCGGGCGAGCCGTTCGCCGGCGCGCTGCTGGTGGGCAACGCTCGCCTTGCGGGCGGCGATGTCGTCCTTGATCGCTTTTTCGATCAGGTCGCCGATATCCAGCGTGGCCAGGTCCTGTTCGGCATGAATAATGAGGCCGAGTTTCTCTGCGATAATTTCGATAGCCCCGCCGTCCCGATTGTCGGGCTGCGCGAGCTCGACTTCACCCGTCTTGTCGTAATGGGCCCGGCGGTCTTCGTCCGACAGCACCGAATAGGCCACCACGAGCTGGTTGAACGCTTCAACCGTGCCCCCCGTGTCCGGGTGCGCCGTCTTGGCTTTCTTTCGATAGGCTTTGTGGATGTCCTTGCGCGGCGCGGTTCGCTTGATCCCCAAGATTTTGTACAGATCGATCACCGTAATCCCCCGCCGGCCCCGGAAAATCCCCGGGAAAATCCCATTTCGCTCCGGCCCCCCAGAGCGAACGCATCTCTTAAACGCAGCACTGAAACCTTAACGTCTCATGACGATGGTTTGTGTCTTGCTCATGGCATCCGACATATTGGGGCACCCGAGACGGCGCGAAAAGTGCCGTTTCCCGCGCCAGACCACAATCATAACGTCGCTCGACCCGGCTGGTTCCAGCTTGGCAGCGCTTGAGCAAAAGTTGGTAAGGCACTATGCCAATGGTCACTTATGCCCGCGGGCCAAGAACGCATAACATGGATGCCAGACATCCTGTGCCCAACACCGGGTTCCACGAATTCAAACTAGGGAAGAAACGCACATGCCACGAGTATTTATCCTTGCCGCCCTCGCCCTATGCCTCGGTCTGACGGGCCTGAGCACGGCGTCCCATGCCGCCGAGGTGCAGGGACAGGCCAAGATGATTCTGGACCCGGCGGTTCACGGGCTGAAGCGCCTGGAACCGCTGCAGCTTGGCGTCGATGGCGACTCCAGCAAGATGACCCCGACCGAATACACGCTGAAGTCTGGCCAGGGTTATCGCTGGAAGATCGAGGCCTCAGACCTGACCGAATACGCGCTGGTCATGCCGGAATTCGTGCGGAACATTTGGATCCGCAAGATCGAAGTCGGCGAGCCTGAAGTCGAGATCAAGGCCGTCACCTTCGACGAGCTTGAATTCGAAGACGGCGGTGAGGTGGAGCTCTTCTTCGTCGCGGTCCGCCCCGGCACCTACAAGTTCGGCCCGCGTGGCCTGATGGAACGCGGCATGGTCGGCACGATCACCGTCGAGGGACCGGACAGCCTCAACATTGCGCCGATGAGACGCGGCAAGGCGGCCGATGACGACGACGACGAGAAATAGCCGGCGCTAGTCGCAGCGCTCGATCAGACATGACAATGCCCGCCCCGACATCGGGGCGGGCATTTTTGTTGTTCCCGCTGTTCTAGTCCGTCAGCACACGGTCAGTCGAACGAGTGGCCCCAGCGTTGGGTCGCACGGGCCTTGGTGACCTCGCCGGAATTGATCAAAGCCGCCACGCAGGTCCGCGACAGGCTCTGCCCGGCCTTGTCCATGCAGCGTCGCAGACCTGGGTCGTCGATCGCATGCGCGGAACAGAAGCGCTTGTAGTCGTTGCGGCAGGCGCCCTGGACGGTGCCCGAATAGGCCAAGGCGGACGAGGCGAACGCGGCAAGCGTTGCGCCAAACACGAGTGTGGGGAGAAGTCTCCCGGACATTAGCAATACTCCTTTTTGCTCGGTGCCCCTCTGAGCATCGTCGCGACCGTCGCATAGGCCGCATGAACCGCCGATGAATGGTGTCCGCTGGGACGGCGTAGGCAGTCCTCGGGTAGCGACGATCCAACACAAGCGGTTTTTTGCGGACAAGGGCGCCGAACTCATGCCACGGTTGGCAACCATCGTTGAGTCCAAATCACGCGCCCTCTTCTGACCGGGACCCAAGGTGTATCTTCTCCTTGCCGTCATAGTCCTTTTGCTTCTCTTTGCGGCGTCTTATGGCGGCCCCGGTACATGGGTCGCGCTCGCATCGACGACCCTGTCGGTCCTGCTCGTCGCCGGCGTCGCCTTCATCGCCAACGCCGGAAGCGCCGGGCCCTATTTCAACGCACTCGCCGCACAATCGCCGACGCTGTTCAAAGCCGGGGTGGAGGATCTTGCTTTCGCCGCGGAAAGCACAGCGGCGGCGTTCGCGGAGGGACGGCAGCGCGCTGCCGCCGAGGAGACAGCCATTCAATCCACGGCACCGACACCGCCCGTACCCGACACAAGCGGCCAGGATACCGGCGACTGGCTCGATCTCAGTTGGCTGACCCCGGCCGATTGGCTCTTCGCCGCAACGGACTGGCTCGATCCTGCGGGCTGGTTCGAGACGCAAGAACCGAGCGCGCCCGAAGTCGACATCCGCGTGGGCAACGAAGCCCCGGCAACGCCCAAACCTCAAGCGCGAGCTCCGCAGGCGGAACCACAAGCACCGATGCCGACGGTCCGTTCGATGATGCATCCGCGCGACGAGGCCGCGCAGCGTCCTGCCGCCGACGCGCCTTCTTACCGGATTGTCACCGCTCCTTCGGAAGAAGCCGCGCCCACCACCGGATCGCTTCCCGACAATCCCAGCACGCCGGTGACGTGGCTCGCGGGCGCAAGCACTCCCGCAGGCATGAGCAATGTCCTGCTCACGGGGACGAATGTCTCGAACCAACCGCTTGAGGATGTTCAGGCGACATTGAAGCCCGATTCCGGAGCAAGGCCCACCGGCCTCGACAATGTTGCGCTCAGCCTACGCGTTGAGGGTCCGGATGGAACGGCCGTGCCAACTGCTTCCGTACCGCCCGGCGCGCGGTTTCACCTGGAAGCCGCGGGACTATCCAACGATGCCGCAAACGAGCTTGGCGCCGCCATCGTATCCTTCGCGTACTCGCAAGGCGGACGGCGCCGCACCTCGATCATGTATCTGAAGCAAACCGCCCTTGGTGGCGGCATGGTACCGCAATAGGCGTGCGCTACTCGGCGCTCGCAGGCTCGCCGACCTCTTTGGCCTTCCGTACAAGCTCGTTCAGCGACATCTGGCAATAAGGGCGCAAGCCCGACTCGCCGCTGCGCTCGAGAATCTTGAAGCTGTCGTTCTTGTCGGCAACCGCCTGCCGCTTCAGATGCGCTGTGTTGAGGTCATGGTCCCGGCCTAGATAATACTTCTCGATCGCCACCAGCGCGGTGCCGGCCGTGTCGACATCGTCTTTCGTCAATTGCGCGTGCCGCGCGCATTGCTCGACGATCTCGTACTCGGCGTAATAGTTCTTGAGCGCCACCGACAGGCTGATCGCCGCGCCGGCCGGAGCCGCCGCTACGGCCGCACCGGCCAAAATCATCCCACACACGCCGAAATGGCGAGCCAAAAGCCGCATCTTCCAATCCCCTGAAGCTGATTTCCAAGCGGAGCGCCACTTGGTAACCGAGTTTCCGCGCCGCAACAATGGCGGGGAGGCAACACTCGCGCCCCGATTTGCCAAAGCACCCCGATACGCCCGGCTCCGAGTAACGTCCGGCGTCGATCGATGCTAAATCTCGCACCACTCTCGCTCGAAGCCGGGCGCCGTCGTCTTCAAGAACGCGAAGTCAGGACCACGAAGACTTAAGTCCATGATCACGACCAGCCTGATTGTCTCGTGCCTGATTTTCCTGCTCATTGCGATCCGGCAATGGCTGCCGCCGTCGGTGCGGATCTGGCACATCATGGTCGCGGGCGCAGGTCTGCTACTCCTGCTGGGAGAGATTTCTCCGGCCAAGGCCTGGGCAGCGATCGATTGGAACGTCATCGCATACCTGTTCGGCGTCTTCGCAATCGGTTCCGCCCTCTATGACGCCGGCGTCTCACACCTGATCGGCCGGCGCATCGCCGCCATGTCAGCGCAAAACGCGGCGCTCGCCGTGGTGATCGTGGCCACGACGATCTGCTCGGCGGTGCTGACCAACGACGCGTCGGCCATCATCGGCACGCCGATCATTCTGATGCTCGCTCGGGCCTTGCGCCTACCCGCGGGACCCCTCCTCATTGCACTGTGCGCCACCGTCACGGTCGGCAGCATGTTCAGCCCCGTCGGCAACCCGCAGAACATTCTGATCGCAACCCGCGGCGGTCTCGCAAATCCGGTGGCCACATTCCTGTTGTGGTTGACCGTGCCGACGGCGCTGTCGCTGGTCGTCGTCTATCTATGGTCGCGTTTCCTGGTCTCGCGCGGCAATGACGGCGCCAACATCGATCTCCACGACCTGCCGGAGCCGTCGGCCAACGGCAGCGCCTGGCCGGCTTACCTCGGCGTTGGGCTCCTGGTCGTGCTGATCGTGGGCGACAGTGTGATGCAGGGCTTGGGGCACACCCAGAGGATCCCGTTCGGGGTCGCGAGCCTCATCGCCTGCGCGCCCGTATTTCTCTTCAGCCCCAATCGCGTGGCGGTCTTCAAGGAACTCGACTGGGCCACCCTCGCCTTCTTCGTGGCCATGTTCATCGTGACCGGCTCACTGCTGCAATCCGGCTCGCTGCAGGCCGTGCTCGGGGCGCGGCAAGCCGACCTCGGCGAATTGCCCGTGATCGCGCTCGTGAGTTTTTGGGCCAGCCAGATCTTCTCCAACGTGCCGGTGGTCGAGATCTATCTCCATCTCGTGCATGACTGGGAGAGTCCCGAACTGATGATGCTCGCCGGCATTTCCACCCTGGCCGGCAACCTCTTCATCATCAGCGCGGCGAGCAACGTGATCGTCGTTCAGCAGGCGGAGCGTTTCGGCAAGACGCCCTTCACGTTCTGGCAGTTCACCGTGGGCGTGCTGCCCATCACCGTCGCCTCTGTCTCCATCACCTATGTGTGGATCGCGTTCGTCGCGTCGAAGGTCTGAGAGACCCTGCCGGCTAGGACGTGCCGGACACGACCACGACGGCACGGCACGGCTGTTTGCCTTTTTGGCTGTAGCTGTGCGGGAAGCCAGGATTGAAATAGGTCGAGTCGCCCTCATGCAGATCGACAGCCTCAGTCTCGAATGACAGCTGAAGCGTGCCCCGAACCACATAGATGAACTCGCTGCCGGCGTGCCGGTGCAGCGAGGTGGGTTCAGCCCCCGGCTCGAACGTGGCGAGATAGGCATCCATTCGCCGGTCGGTCACGGAGAAATCGAGCGACTCGAACCAATAGGTCGGAGCTGCACCGTCCGTCCGGTTCGGAAGCCGGAGCCTGTCAGCGCGCCGGACCACGGTGGCCTTGGGGCGCTTCGCCTCGTCTTCGAAGAAATGGTCCAGCCCCACCCCGAAGACGGTCGCGATCCGCATGAGCGTCGGCAGAGTTGGCACCAATTGGCCGGTCTCGATCTTCGACAACAACCCCGCCGACATCCCGGTGTGATCGCCAAGGCGAACCAGGCTCAGTTCCTTCGACTTGCGCAGCCGGCGGATCTTTGGACCGATTTCGTATCTCTCGAGACCGAGTGTTTCAGCGGCCGTTTCCATCGCCTCGTCTCCATTTTCACCAGCGATCAAATCTCAGTTCCACGTTTTTATCCTGATGCAAAATAGTTTGCACATCACGAAATCTTGTGTGGCGCGAGGGCGGCCTCTGGCCTTCAATCGGGGCAGTGAAACGATGCAAGGATTTGTGGAAGCACAATGAACGAGTGGATCCCGAAAAGATCGATCGGCGCGATCCCGCTAAACGGCCTGCGGACCTTCGACGTCGTGGTGCGGCACATGTCGCTGAAGAAGGCCGCCGGGGAACTGAACGTCACGCCCTCGGCCGTCAGTCACCGTCTACGCGTGCTTGAACGCGTTCTGGGCTGCAGGCTGATCCACCGCCAGGGAGCGGAGTTGCGGCTCACAGAGAACGGCCGCAGGCTTGCACCCGCGCTTGCGCATGGATTTGAGATCATCATCGAGGCGGTCGGCAATCTGCAGCCGGAGTAACCAGCCTCGCGGTGGAGGCGGAAGGAAGGACTGGCCATGTACGGATCACTGATGGGCAACATCGTCCGGGCTCTGATCGCCGCGTTGCTCACCGTCGCCGCCGTTGGCTGCGGCACGCTGGCGGCCGCGGCCGAAATCGAAGCTGTGCTGTCCATGGGACCAATCGAAACGGCGCCCTCGAAACGCGCCAGCTGGTTCCGCGAGACGGCAGCAAGCGAACGCCGTGAACCCGAACCGCCGTCGAAGCTCGCCATCATCGCCTGCCGCGTGGAGACTCAGTCAGGGAAGCCTGGCGTGTCCGGACCGGCCGTCACCGAGCCCGACTGGCGCTTGCCGTTGGAGTGCATGCGGATCGTGGAAACCGTGACCGACGCGGCGGCCATGACGAAGCTCTGGCTGCGGCCAATGCAGCCTAACCTCGCCGAACATGGCACGTGCGCCGAGGTCGCCATGAACTACGCACCGGAATGGGAGGCCTCGCACCGCAACTGGCTGATCGTCAAGATCGGCTGCCCGACCGCGATCGTCGATGCGGACGGCCGCACCATCGGCTGGCACATGCCCGAATGCCAGGGCACCCTGCCCGGCACCACCTATCCGTTACGTTGCCGCTTCGACCCCAGCGAGATCTAACGGGGTCCCCACCTAAGGCGTTGCGGCAAAGATCGCGACGTTTGCCGTGACGGCGACAAATTCTGCCGCCAGTGTCGGTCTTCCATTGTCAGGAGAGCCGATGAGATACCGATCCGCTTGCGTCGCCCTATCGCTCTGCCTCGCAACCTCGGTTCCGGCGGCAGTTGCCGAGAACGCCGAACCGACCGAAGCCGCCAGGGCGGACCAATCGAGGCATCTTTCGAAGAGCTATGGCGAGAAGCTCAAGGCTGCACTCGTTGGCGCCATGAAGGCCGGCGGCCCTGAATCGGCGATTGCTTTCTGCAACGTGGCAGCGCCCGAGATGGCAAAGCAGAGCACGGTCAAGTCGGGCTGGTCCCTGGGACGCACGGCCCTGAAAGTGCGGAACCCGGAAAACGCACCGGACGAATGGGAGCGCACCGTCTTGTTGGAATTTCAGGACAAGATCAACCAGGGCGCGGACGCCAAGTCTCTGGAGCACTACGAAACGACGACCAAGGACGACGAGCGCGTGTTTCGCTACATGAAGGCCATCCCGACGCAAGGCCCCTGCCTTACCTGCCATGGCTCGAATGTCAGTCCGTCCGTGAAGGCGACGATCGAAGAGTTCTACCCCGACGATCAGGCGACCGGCTTTGAACTCGGCGAACTACGCGGCGCCTTCACGATCACGCAGCCGATGCCGTAGGACAGTTACACCGTCAGGCTGGCTTTGCCCTACAGCGGGATGTTGTCGTGCTTCTTCCAGGGGTTTTCGATGTGCTTGTTGCGCAGCATCTGCAGGCCCCGGCAGATCCGCATGCGCGTGCCCTGGGGCATGATCACCTCGTCGATATAGCCGCGCTCGGCAGCGACGAACGGATTGGCGAAGCGCGCCTGATACTGGTCGATGCGCTTTTGGATCTTCTCCGGATCGCCGAGCTCCGAGCGATAAAGAATCTCCGCGGCGCCCTTCGCACCCATCACCGCGATCTCGGCCGACGGCCAGGCATAGTTCAGATCGCCGCGGATATGCTTTGAGCTCATGACGTCGTACGCGCCGCCATAGGCCTTGCGGGTGATGACGGTGATCTTCGGTACGGTGGCCTCGGTGAAGGCGAAGAGGAGCTTGGCGCCGTGCTTGATGAGGCCGCCATATTCCTGGTCCGTGCCCGGCAGGAAGCCCGGCACGTCCACGAAGGTGACGATCGGAATGGAGAAGCAATCGCAGAAGCGGACAAAGCGCGCCGCCTTGCGGGAGGCGTCGCTGTCCAGCACGCCCGCCAGCACCATGGGCTGGTTGGCGACGATACCCACCGTGCGCCCTTCCATGCGGGCGAAGCCGATGACGATGTTCCGGGCGAAGGTCTCCTGGACCTCGAAGAAGTCGCCCTCGTCCACAACTTTGTGGATCAGTTCCTTGATGTCGTACGGCTTGTTCGGATTGTCCGGGATGAGCGTGTTGAGCGAGGGATCCTCGCGGTCCCACGGATCGCGCGTCGGCAGTTCCGGCACGCCGGAGAGGTTCGACGTCGGCAGGAAGTCCATCAGGCGGCGCATCTGCAAAAGCGCCTCGATGTCGTTGTCGTAGGCGCCGTCAGCGATCGAGGACTTGGTGGTGTGGACGGAGGCGCCGCCCAGCTGCTCGGCCGTGACCTCTTCCTTGGTCACGGTCTTCACCACGTCGGGACCCGTGACG
Organism: Methyloceanibacter sp. wino2; assembly: GCF_003071365.1. Lineage (NCBI taxonomy): Bacteria > Pseudomonadati > Pseudomonadota > Alphaproteobacteria > Hyphomicrobiales > Hyphomicrobiaceae > Methyloceanibacter > Methyloceanibacter sp. wino2. The sequence goes on along the minus strand of NZ_CP028960.1, from coordinate 3,010,824 downwards.
AACATGTAGGACGTGTCACGCACCATGAAGATGAAGTCGGTCATGGCCGGCGAATAGACGTCGCCGCCCGCGCACGGCCCCATGATGACGCTGATCTGCGGGATGACACCGGAGGCCTGGACGTTACGCAGGAACACCTCGCCATAGCCGCCCAGCGCCGCCACGCCTTCCTGAATGCGCGCGCCGCCAGCGTCGAACAGGCCGATGACCGGCGCGCGGTTGCGCAGCGCCATGTCCTGAACCTTGATCATCTTGTTGGCGTGGGCTTCGGACAGCGAGCCGCCGAACACGGTGAAGTCCTTGGCGATCGCATAGACCACGCGGCCGTTGATCGTGCCCCACCCGGTCACCACGCCGTCGCCCGGCACCTTCGTGTCCGCCATGCCGAAATCGGCGCAGCGGTGCTCCACATACATGTCGAACTCTTCGAAGGAGTTATCGTCGAGAAGGAGCTGAAGCCGCTCCCGCGCAGTCAGCTTGCCGCGCTTGTGCTGGGCGTCGATACGCTTCTCGCCGCCGCCCATACGGGCCTTGGCACGGCGGATTTCCAGCTCTTCGATGACTTCTTTCATTGCGAAAACTCCCCCAGCGGCGGCTTCGGACCACGGCCGCAAGTCAGCATGACACTTTTGCCAAGGTCCATAGCATGGCGGGAAAGCCAGGCAAATGGGGAAGGGTTGGCCCGCTCATCGAAAGTTCACCCGGTCTGGGAAGGCCCTGACTCTCTTTCGAAAGACCGGCCTCCAACCGATTCAAAGGAATCAGGAAAGTGCCAGCAGCTTGGCGGCCGCCTCGAAGTCGGCTTTGCGGTTCTTGCGGCGTTGTCTGGCCTCCGCATCCTCGCCCCACTGACTGATCTGCCAGTCCTCATCCACGTGCGCGGCGTCCCACGCGGCCTCCGGTGAGAGCTCGCCCCGGGCCACCGCGAGCGGCAGAAGCGCGGAGCCCGTCAGCGTGGTCATCACGTGCAGCGCGGCCAGTTTGAGGGCGTCCAGCGCCTCGATCTCGGCACGTAGCGCCGCGAGCGAGGCCTCCGGCTGGGGTATATGCATGACGCCCTCGGCGAGGCTCATGGGCGCGCCTAAGGCTCCAGAGGCCCAGGCCAGCACCGGGTCCCACGCCTCCGCCTGAAGGGCCAGAAGCCCCTCGGGCCCGCTGGCCCGGTAGCATAGGAGGTCCGAGCCGGCGTGAGCCACAATATCGTCGACCACCGCCGCCTCCTGCCCGACCACGCCGTCGATGGCCGAGTTGACCAGCTTGGTCAGCGGCATCGTGTGCGGATCGATCCTATCGCCTTGCGCGCGCCACTCGTCTGCGATGGCCTCGGCCAACGCCGCATTGGGAACGGTGAGCGGGGCCTTGCCTGGGGTGCGCACGGGGCGCCCGTCGAGGAGGATGGCAGCCTGCCCGCCCTCGTCCGAAACGGTCACTTCCTTGTAGAAGCGCTTCGGAAGACTCGGCTTTTCGAAACCGGGCGCGGTCTTCTTTTCCTGGTCGCTCATGGTGTCATCCAACCTTGCCGAACCACGCCGCGCCTAGCCGCACGAGACGCCACAAACATCGTCATCCTCGTCCATGTCGCCGCCCTTGGGCGAGAACCCAAACGCTGCGAACGCCGCCTCCATATGGGGTGACAGTGGCGCCGTGACGTCGACGACGCCCTCGCCGCTCGGATGCGGGAAGGCGATGCGCCGCGCATGCAGATGCAAGCGCCGCTCGATGCCTTCGGGCAGTTCGATCTCACTCGGGTATTTCGTATCCCCCAGGATCGGATGGCCGAGTATCGCCATATGGGCGCGGAGCTGATGCTGGCGCCCCGTGACGGGCTTGAGCGACATGAGCGCCACCTGCTGCGCAGCCCTGTCTATCACGGCGTAATGGGTCACGGCGGACTGAGCCTTGTCCTGCTCGCCGGGACGGGCTTTTCGCACCCGCTCGCCGTCGGGCGTTGCGGCCTTCACCAACGCCGCGTCGATCTTGCCTTGCGGCGGCCTCGGTACCCCATGCACCAGCGCCCAATAGATCTTCCGCACCGAGCGCGTCTGAAAGGCCTTGCCAAGCTTGGCGGCGACGGACCGCTTCTTGGCGATCACCAAGACCCCGGACGTATCGCGATCGAGCCGATGCACCAGGCGCGGCCGCGTCTGCGGACTGTGTCCCATCCCTTCCAGCAGCCGGTCGATATGCTGGGCGGTCTTCGTGCCTCCCTGGACCGCCAGACCCGACGGCTTGTTGAGGATCAGGAGGTCGTTGTCCTCATAGAGCGTGATCGACTTGAGGAAGGCCCGGTCCGCCTTCGAGAGCGGTTTGGCAGTTCCCGGAGGCGGCGGGGCATCCGGCAGCGGCGGCACGCGGACGCTCTGGCCGGCCTCGAGGCGCGTGTTCGCCTTGACCCGGCCGCCGTCGACCCGCACCTGGCCCGTGCGCAGCAGCTTCTCCAGGCGTCCATGGGGTACTTGGGCGTAATGAGCCTTGAACCAGCGGTCCAGGCGCATCCCGTCTTCCTCATCCGTGACGTTGCGTGTCTCGACAGGAGCCATGGTCAGGTCCGTCCCATGGCTACAGCGCACGCACGAGGGCCAGCCCTGCGAAGAGCGCGGCGACGGAAATGAAAACAGAAGCAGCGAAGTAGAGCCCTGCGTTCAGATAGTCGTGACGGACGACCAGATTGGCGAAATCCGCCGAGAAGGACGAGAAGGTCGTGAAGCCGCCCAGCACACCGAGCGCGAGGAATGCGCGGAGATCCTGGTGCACCGTCCAGCGCAGCGCCATGGATTCGATCAGGACGCCCATCAAGAAGCACCCGAGGACGTTGGCCATGAGCGTGCCCCAGGGAAAGCTGAAGCCCACCAGCCGCACCATGGCGAGGCCGAGTAGATAGCGTGCCGAAGCGCCGATCGCGCCGCCCGCGGCCACGCTCAAGAGTGTGCTCACCTAAGCCTCCCCGGCCCGTTTCGCGCGGATCTGCGCCCAGCGCGCCAGCCGCGCCCGGATCTCGGCCTCGTAGCCCCGGTCCGTCGGCGCGTAGAAATGCTGACGCTCCATGGCTTCCGGAAAATAGTCCTGCCCGGAAAAGCCTTCCGCCTCGTTATGGTCGTAGGCGTAGTCCCGGCCATAGCCCTCTTGCTCCATGAGCTTGGTCGGGGCATTGAGAATGTGCTTGGGCGGCAGCAGCGATCCGCTCTCCTGCGCGACGCGCGCCGAGGCCTTGAAGGCCATATAGGCGGCGTTCGATTTCGGCGCCGTGGCCAGATAAACGGTCGCCTGAGCCAGGGCGAGTTCCCCCTCGGGCGACCCCAGGAAATCATAGGCGTCCTTCGCCGCGTTCGCCTGCAGCAACGCAGCGGGGTCCGCCATGCCGATATCCTCCACCGCCATGCGCACCAGACGCCGGGCGATGTAGAGCGGATCCTCGCCACCGGCGAACATGCGCGCGAGCCAGTAAAGCGCCGCATCGGGGTCGGAGCCCGCACCGATTTATGCAGCGCGCTGATGAGGTTGTAGTGGCCGTCTTGACCTTTGTCGTAGATCGGGGCGCGCCGCTGAACGAGCCGGCCGAGCCCCTCCCGGTCGACAATGGTCTTGGACCCTGGCGGAACCGCCAGGAACACATCCTCGACCAGGTTGATGAGCCCGCGCCCATCGCCGTCGGCCATGGAGATCAAGGTCGCCCGGGCGTCGTCGTCGAGCGGCAGCTTCCGTCCCTCATGCGCCTCGGCACGCTCGATCAACGCCTCGAGCGTGGCGTCATCCAGCCGCTTGAAAGTCAGCACGCTGGCCCGGGACAGAAGCGCCGAATTCAGCTCGAAGGACGGGTTCTCCGTGGTCGCGCCGACCAGCACGATCGTGCCGTCTTCCATATGGGGCAGGAAGGCATCCTGCTGCGAGCGGTTGAAGCGATGGATCTCGTCGATGAACAGCAGCGTGCCCCGCCCCGCCTCGCGCTTGGCCTTGGCCGCATCGAAGACTTTGCGCAAATCCGCGACGCCCGATTGGATCGCCGAAAGCTGCTCGAAATGAAGGTCGGTCACCTCGGCCAGAAGGCGTGCGACGGTGGTCTTGCCGGTCCCCGGCGGCCCCCAGAAGATCACCGAGGTCAAACGGCCTGCCCCCACCATGCGGCCGAGAAGCCCATCACCCAGGAGATGATCCTGGCCGATGACTTCGTCCAGGGTCTGGGGGCGTAAGCGATCGGCAAGCGGGCGCGGCGCAGTGTCGGCGAGGCCCGCCGCCTCGAACAGGTTTGCCGCCCCCTTTGCCGTACCCCTGGCCATGGTTCAGCCTCGCACCGTGAGATCGAACACCTTGCCGCCACGCTCGATGGCGAGCCGCCAGCGGTCCGTCCGGATCTGCAGGAGAACACTCAACTGCTTTACGGACTCGACCTCCTGCTCATTCACGCCGACGATCATGTCGCCGGGCCGCAAGCCCAGACGCCCCGCATTGGAGCGGCTCTCGACCTTCGTCACGACGACACCCTTGTCGCCCACATCGTCGAGCCCCAGCTCGGAACTCACCGCCGGAGACAGATTGGCCACGCTGCTGCCCGCGAACGGGTTCGCACCCGTGACCTCGCGCTCGTCACGCGGCGGATCCTCGATGGGCGCCACGGTCGCGATGGTCGTGCGGAAGCGCTTGCCGTCCCGGTACAGGCCAAGCTCGACGGTGTTGCCGACGCCCTTGGTGACGAAGCGGTATTGGAGCGCTTCCGGATCCTGGATGTCCCTGCCGTCGAAGCTCACGATCACGTCGCCGACCTGCAGCCCGGCGGTCTTGGCGGGCCCCTTCTCGTGCACCCGCGTGACCATGGCGCCGGCCGGGCGATCCAGCCCGAGCGATTCCGCAAGGTCAGACGTCAGCGCCTGCAACGAGGCGCCGAGCCAGGGCCGTTGCACCTTGCCGCCTTTGAGCGCGGATTGAACGACCACCTGCACCATGTTGGAAGGAATCGCGAATCCGATCCCGTGCGAGCCGCCGCTCTTCGAGAAGATGGCCGTGTTGATGCCGACCAACTGCCCGTTCATGTCGACCAGCGCGCCGCCCGAATTGCCCGGATTGATGGCCGCATCCGTCTGGATGAAGAACTGATAGTCGGAAATACCGACCTTGGTGCGCGCCAGCGCCGACACGATACCGCTCGTCACCGTCTGCCCTACGCCGAAGGGGTCGCCGATGGCGAGCACGAGATCGCCGACCTCGAGACCGTCGGAATTGGCGAACTGCACCGCCGGGAACTCAGCCCCGTCCGCATCCAGGCGCAGCACGGCTAGATCGGTCTGGTCGTCCTTGAGCAGGATCTTCGCCGGGAACTCACGGCCATCGTTCAGGGCCACGGTGATCTCCGAGTCCTCGCCGCCGCGGATGACGTGATAATTCGTCACCACGACCCCATCCTTGCCGACAAGAACACCGGACCCCAGCGAATTCTGGATGCGCTCCCGTGGAGCGCCGAACTGTTGGCCGAAGAAGCGGCGGAAGAACGGGTCGTTGAAGAGCGGCGAAACCGATTGCTTGACCCTGTGGCGGACATAGACGTTCACGACGGCCGGCGCGGCCCGCTTCACCACGGGCGCAAAGGACTGCTGGACCGCAGCCGCACTCTTGGGAACGACCTTGGTCACCACCTCGTCCTGCGCAGATGCGCTGCCGAGCGGGCCCAAGCAAAGCATCACGGTGACAAGGGCAATATTGCCAATTCTTCGCAGCAAAAAGTCCAAACCTGTCATCTTTCGCTCTGTTAATGAATCTGAAGAAGATGGAACGCGCACCTTGGAGGGTGCAAGACTGATCAACCGTCTTCCAAACAAAACAGGCGGTCTTGCGGCGATAAGGAGCATAATTCACCTCCGAATCGGGCGGGACAAATGCCCCTCCGCCGCCCCTTTTTGAACTAAGATGCCGCGCTGGTGAAGGCCTTCACCGGCATAAACAAACGATTGGAGAGAAACGCATGGGTATTGTCAGAACAGGTCTCGCCGCTTTGGCGGCCACGGTTGCCCTGAGCGCCGCAGCGCACGCTGCAGAGGTCCAGAAAGGCGGCCAAGCGTCAGGGACGCCAGAGGACGTTTGGGCCATCGTGGGCGATTTTTGCGCCATCAAGGATTGGCACCCAGCCGTCGTGGAATGCGATGAGATGGAAGAAGGCGGCGACACGTATCGCATTTTGACTCTCGGCGATGGCGGCAAGATCAAAGAGAAGCTCACCGAGAAGGGTGACACGAGCTATAGCTACGAGATCATCGAAAGTCCCCTCCCCGTGCAGAACTACGCCGCCACGCTCTCGGTGACCGAGGACGATGGGGATGACATAGCCGAGGTCGCATGGACCGCCGAGTTCGATCCGGCCGACGGCGTCGAAGAAGCCAAGGCTGTCGAAGTCATCAGCGGAATTTTCGACGCGGGCATCGAGGGCATCGGAAAGAAAGCCGGCGCGGCGCAATAGCCCCGAGCGGACCATGCCTGGCGCCCATAGCCCAGAACACTAAGGCATGGAAGAAACAGAAAAGGCGCATCGCTGAGCGGTGCGCCTTTCTCATTTCCGGCTCTAGCCGAAGATCGTGTACGTGAAGCCTCGATGGGCTCCTTAGGCGGCGACGGACTCACCTTCCTCGTCCTGGTCCTGCGTGGGACCGGAATCCTGACCGCGGGCATCCTCATCCCGATCCACCAGCTCAATCACGGCCATCGGCGCGGAATCGCCGAACCGGAACCCGGCCTTGAGAACACGGGTGTAACCGCCCGGACGCTCCGCATAGCGGGGCCCAAGCGTCTCGAACAGCTTCGCCACCATGTCCTCGTCGCGGATGCGCGCGAAGGCCTGACGGCGGGCGTGGAGATCGCCCCGCTTCGCAAGCGTGATGAGCTGGTCGGCCACGCGCCGCAACTCCTTTGCCTTCGGCAAGGTCGTCACGATCTGCTCATGCTTGATGAGCGCGGATGCCATGTTCGCAAACAACGCACTGCGATGCGTCGATGTCCGGTTCAGCTTCCGGCCTGCCTTGCGGTGTCGCATTGACTTATCCTCTTTCGAAGCACGTCAGGCCGCCCTACGAGCGGCCCGCCGGCTAGTAATGATCCTCGAAGCGCTTCGCCAGCTCTTCGATGTTCTCAGGCGGCCAGTCCGGCACGTCCATGCCGAGATGCAGGCCCATGGAGGCCAAGACCTCCTTGATCTCGTTCAGCGACTTGCGGCCGAAGTTCGGGGTCCGCAGCATCTCTGCTTCCGTCTTCTGGATCAGGTCGCCGATGTAGACGATGTTGTCGTTCTTCAGGCAGTTGGCCGAACGGACCGACAGTTCCAGCTCGTCGACCTTCTTGAGAAGCGCGGCGTTGAAGACCAGTTCCGGCTGCTGCTGGAAGGTCTGCTCCTTCTTCGGCTCCTCGAAGTTCACGAAGACCGACAGCTGATCCTGAATGATACGGGCGGCGAGAGCGACCGTATCCTCGGGCGGACCGAACCGTCCGTCTCGATGTTCATGGTGAGCTTATCGTAGTCGAGGATCTGGCCCTCGCGGGTGTTCTCGACGCGGTAGGAGACCTTGCGCACCGGGCTGAACAGCGAATCCACCGGAATGAAGCCGATCGGCGCGTCGTCCGGACGGTTCCGCTCGGCAGGCACATAGCCCTTGCCGGACGCGGTGGTGAACTCCATGTGGATGGCAGCGCCTTCGTCGAGCGTGCAAATGACGTGATCCGGATTGAGGATCTCGACATCGGACCCGCCCTGAATGTCGCCAGCCGTCGCAATGCCCGGGCCTTCCTTCTGAAGCACCATGCGCTTCACGCCTTCGGAATGCTGGTTGACGGCGATTTCCTTGATGTTGAGGACGATGTTGGTCACGTCCTCACGCACGCCCGGAATGGACGAGAACTCGTGCAGCACGCCGTCGATATGGACGGACGTGATGGCCGCACCCTGAAGCGAAGACAGGAGCACGCGACGCAGCGCGTTGCCGAGCGTCAGGCCGAAACCGCGCTCGAGTGGCTCGGCGACAACAGTCGCATACCGGGCCGGATCGCGGCCAGGGGTGACGTTGAGCTTGGTGGGCTTGATGAGATCTTGCCAGTTCTTTTGCAGCACCGGTGTCGCCCTTTCTTGATCGTTGTTTGGAGCCTGCGGCTCCGGAATACGAATGTCTTCGTCCAGCATCGTGCGTACGTTTGCCTTTTCGTCTTAGACGCGGCGGCGCTTGCGCGGCCGGCAACCGTTGTGCGGGATCGGCGTCACATCGCGAATGGAGATGATGTTGAAGCCCGACGCCTGAAGGGCGCGCAGAGCGGACTCACGGCCCGACCCCGGACCGCGAACCTCGATCTCGAGATTCTTCATGCCGTGCTCGGTCGCCTTCTTACCGGCGTCCTCCGCGGCGACCTGTGCCGCATAAGGGGTCGACTTGCGCGATCCCTTGAAGCCCATGGCGCCAGCCGAAGACCAGGAAATCGCATTCCCTTGGGCGTCGGTGATGGTGATCATGGTATTATTGAAACTTGCATGCACGTGAGCCACGCCGGACGTGATGTTCTTCCGTTCCCGGCGCCGTACTCGTGCTTTTTCCTTGGCCATGCTCTATTCCCGCGAATTCCACTGAGCCACGGCGAAAGCATCGCAAAGGAGCTTGGCCGCGCGTTCGTAACGTCTCTACTTCTTCTTACCTGCGATCGGCTTCGCCGGCCCTTTGCGCGTACGCGCGTTGGTATGCGTACGCTGACCGCGAACCGGCAGACCGCGCCGATGCCGCAGGCCGCGGTAGCAGCCCAAGTCCATGAGGCGCTTGATATTCATCGACACTTCACGCCGAAGATCGCCCTCGACCACGTAGTCGCGGTCGATGGTCTCACGAATCTGAATCACCTCGGATTCGGTGAGTTCGTTCACCCGCCGCTCGGACGGAATGGAAACCTTCTCACAGATCTCCTTGGCATAAGCATCGCCAATCCCATGGATATAGGTCAGCGCGATCTCGACCCGCTTGTTGGTCGGAATGTTCACGCCTGCAATTCGGGCCACGTCGTCGCCTCCTCACACAGCACGCGCTAACGTGCTGAAATTAAACCAAATTAGCCTATTGAAACACAACAAGACCGACCGCGGACAGGCATCGCCCCCGGGTCCGGTCAGTCCATCAAGCCATGGAACGCGTCTATGTAGCGATTCCGCTTGACAAGGTCAACTGGCCGTAAGCCCGGAAAAACCTAGTTTTGAGCCTATTCTCCGTCCAGCGCCTGATCTATCTCCTTCTGAACCGCCGCAATATCGGCCATACCATCGACGGTTCTGACCTTACCTTGTGCCGTGTAATAGCCGACCAGCGGCTCTGTCTGGTCGTGATATGCCTTCAGCCGCTCCCGAACGACTTCTTCCGTATCGTCCTTGCGGCGCTTGAACTCCGTTCCGCCGCAGCGGTCGCAGACGCCCTCTTCCTTGGGCTTCTTGAAAAGCGTGTGGTACCCCTCGCCGCAACTGGCGCAGGTGTACCGGCCCGTGATCCGGCCAACGAGCGCGTCGTCGTCCACGTCGATCACAACCACCCGGTCGACCTCGTCCCCGCGGGACTTCAGAAGCGCGTCCAGGGCCTCGGCCTGGCCGATCGTGCGCGGAAAGCCGTCGAGGATGAACCCGGAGCCGCCTTCCTCTTGATCCATCCGCTCTGAGATGAGGCCGATGACGAGCTCGTCGGGGACCAATTCGCCCCGCTCCATGATGTCGCCGGCCTGCTGACCGAGTTTGGTCCCGGCCGCGACCGCGGCACGCAGCATGTCGCCCGTTGAAAGCTGTACCAGGCCGCGCATGTCCTCGAGCCGCTTCGCCTGCGTTCCCTTGCCTGCACCCGGCGCGCCCAGCATCACCAAGTTCATCGACGCCGTCCCCTCAGCTTGGCCTTCTTGATCAGCCCCTCATATTGGTGGGCCAGAAGGTGGCTCTGGATTTGAGCCACGGTATCCATCGTCACACTCACAACGATGAGGAGCGAGGTGCCGCCGAAGTAGAACGGGACGCCCCATTCGGCGATGAGAATTTCAGGAAGGACGCAGACGGCGGCCAGATAAATCGCACCGACGACCGTGATCCGGGTCAGCACATAGTCGATATACTCGGCCGTGCGCTCGCCGGGCCGGATCCCCGGCAGGAACCCGCCGTACTTCTTCAAATTGTCCGCCGTCTCCTTGGGGTTGAACACAACCGCCGTGTAGAAGAAGGCGAAGAAGATGATCAGCGAGACGTAAATCAGGATGTAGAGCGGCTGCCCACGGCCCAGCATGGCCGTCACCGAAGTCAACCACTCGGGGCCCTGCCCGGCCGAGAAATTCGCAACCGTGATCGGCAGCAGCAGCAGCGAGGAGGCAAAGATCGGCGGGATCACGCCAGCGGTGTTCAGCTTCAGGGGAAGATGCGAGGCATCGCCCTGAAACATCTTGTTGCCGACTTGCCGTTTTGGATACTGCACCAACAATCGCCGTTGGGCGCGCTCCATGAAGACGATGAAGGCGATGACCGCGGTCGCGACCACGAACAGAGCGAGGATCAGCCCCGTGGACAAGGCGCCTTGCTTCCCGAGTTCCAGCGTTCCGATCAAAGCTGCCGGCAGCCCCGCGACAATACCCGCATAGATAATCAGCGAGATACCGTTGCCGACGCCACGCGCGGTGATCTGCTCGCCGAGCCACATCAGAAAGACAGTGCCGCCCACCAGGGTGATGACGGTCGTGATACGGAAGAACCAGCCCGGGTCGGTGACGATATTACCGGCGCCTTCGAGACCGACGGCGATGCCGTAGCCCTGAAGCGCGGCCAGGAGCACCGTGCCGTAACGCGTGTACTGGTTGATCTGACGGCGGCCCTGCTCGCCCTCTTTCTTGAGCTGCTCAAGGGTCGGCGAGACGGTCGTCAGAAGCTGAATGATAATCGAGGCCGAAATGTACGGCATGATATTGAGCGCGAAGATCGCCATGCGCCCGACAGCGCCGCCGGAGAACATGTTGAACATGCCCAAAATGCCGGACTGCTGCTGCTTGAAGACGTCGGCAAGCGCCTGAGGATTGATGCCGGGGATCGGAATGTAGGTTCCGAGCCGGTAGATCACGAGCGCGACCAGCGTGAACATGATGCGCTTCTTGAGTTCGTCGGCCTTCGCAAAGGCGGCGAAGTTCAAGTTCGACGCGAGCTGTTCTGCGGCAGATGCCATTAGCGCTCTTCCCTTCTCCGGGCCGGCTGGGCGATCCTACGAACCGGCCGCCCTGCCTCGTCCCGGCCCGCCCTACTCGGACGTGTCGTTCTTCGCTGCGGATTTCTTGGCAGCCGCCTTCTTGGGAGCGGCTTTCTTCGTGGCCGCCTTCTTTGCGGTCTTCTTCGGCGCGTCCTGGCCTTCCGACTTGGCCTGACGCTGCGGCATCGCCGTGATCGTCACGGTTCCGCCGGCAGCCTCGACCGCCTTGACCGCGCCGCTCGATGCGCCGGTGACCTCAAAGGACACCTTCGACTTGAGCTCGCCGCGGCCGAGCAGACGCACGCCGTCGCGCGCACGGCGGACAACACCGGCTTCGACCAGCGCTTGAACCGTGACCGGCTTGGACGCATCGAGCTTCTTGTCGTCGATCGCCGTCTGGATACGGCCGACATTCACCTCGTTGAAGTCCTTGGCGAAGTTGTTGTTGAAGCCGCGCTTCGGCAGGCGCATGTGGATCGGCATCTGGCCGCCCTCAAAGCCCTTGATGGCCACGCCCGAGCGCGATTTCTGGCCCTTCTGGCCATGACCGGAGGTCTTGCCCAGACCGGAGCCGATACCGCGTCCCACACGCTTCTTCGACGTTGTCGCGCCGGGAAGGTCGCGAAGATCGTTCAGTCGCATCTTATCTACCCTTAAGCTCCGGCCTCGTCCTCGACGATACGCACCAGATGGCTCACCTTGGCCACCATGCCGCGCACTTCGGGCTGTCGACCAGCGTCCGCCGCTTGTGCATCTTGTTCAGGCCGAGCCCGATAAGGGTCGCGCGCTGCACGCCGGGCCGCCGGATCGGGCTTCCGATCTGCTCCACGACGATTGTCTTCTTATTCTCGGCCATCTTCGTTCAACCTTGTCTGTGGGCCCTTAGGCTTGCGCCTCGGCACCATCACCCGCCTGATCGCGGCGGCGCGATACGATTTCGCTCACCTTCTTCCCGCGCCGCGCGGCCACGCCACGGGGGCTGTCCTCATGGCGCAGCGCATCGAACGTGGCGCGCACCATGTTGTACGGGTTCGAACTTCCGAGCGACTTCGCAACCACATCCTGGATGCCAAGCGTCTCGAACACGGCACGCATCGGACCACCGGCGATGATACCGGTGCCGGGAGGCGCCGCGCGCAGGATCACCTTGCCCGCGCCATGCTGTCCGCGCACGTCGTGGTGCAGCGTCCGGCCCTCGCGCAAGGGCACCTTGACCAGGTTGCGCTTCGCAGATTCCGTCGCCTTGCGGATTGCCTCCGGCACTTCGCGCGCCTTGCCGTGGCCGAAACCGACCCGGCCCTTCTGATCGCCGACAACGACCAGCGCGGCAAAACCGAAACGCCGTCCGCCCTTCACCACCTTGGCGACGCGGTTGATGTGAACCAGCTTGTCGACGAATTCGCTGTCGCGATCGTCGCGATCGCGGTCTCTACCTTGCGGGCCTCGTGCCACGGTCGATCCTTTCCGAATACCCTAAAAGTTCAGACCCGCCTCGCGGGCCGCGTCTGCGAGCGCCTTTACGCGCCCGTGATAGATGTAGGAGCCGCGGTCGAAGACCACGTCCTTGACACCGGCCTTCACTGCACGCTCGGCAACGAGTTTGCCGACAGCTTCCGCCGCCGCCGTATCGCTCCCCTTGGGCAGTGAGCCCTTGATGTCCTTGTCGAGGCTCGACGCGAATGCGAGCGTCTTACCCTCGCGATCGTCGATCACCTGCGCGTAGATATGCTTCGAGGAACGGAACACCGACAGACGCGCACGTCCATTGGCCGCCCGCTTCAGCGAATGCCGCACCCGGCGCGCACGCCGCACAGTGCTGTTGTTCAACGTACCCATCATCAATCCCGCTACTTCTTCTTGCCTTCCTTACGGAAAATGTACTCGCCGGCATACTTCACGCCCTTGCCCTTGTAGGGCTCCGGCGGACGGTAACGGCGGATCTCCGCTGCCACCTGTCCGACCAGCTGCTTGTCGATGCCGCTCACCACGATCTCGGTCGGCTTCGGACAACTGATTTCGATCCCCTTGGGGATCTCGAAATCGACGTCATGGCTGAAGCCGAGCTGCAGTTGAAGGGACTGCCCCTTCATCGCCGCGCGGTAGCCGACGCCGTTGATCTCGAGCGTCTTCGAGAAGCCTTCCGTCACACCCGTGACGAGGTTGGCCACGATCGTCCGCGACATGCCCCACATCGCCCGCGAGTCCTTGTCGTCCTCGCGCATGCCGATCTCGATCCCGTCATCGCCCATCTTGGCGATGACATGGTCGACCAGCACATGGCTGAGCTCGCCCTTGGGTCCTTTGACCTTGATTTCCTGACCGTCCACGGAGGCCGTGACGCCGCCGGGGATTGGGACTGGTCTTTTGCCGATGCGCGACATTGATCAAACCTTCGCTTCAAATGGGTCCGCTAAAATACGCTGCAGAGAATCTCGCCGCCGACATTCTCGTTCCGCGCCTGCGAATCCGACATGACGCCCTTCGGCGTCGAAAGAATTGACACACCCAGACCGTTCGCAACGGTCGGGAGATTCTTCACCGAGGAATACACACGCCGGCCCGGTGTCGACACCCGTTTGATGTCCTTGATCACCGGCTCGCCGTCGAAGTACTTGAGTTCGATCTCGAACTCAGACTTCCCGCCGTCGTAATCGACGCGCGCGTAGCCACGGATATAGCCCTCGTCAGCCAGCACCTCGAGCACGCGCTCGCGCAGCTTGGAGGTTGGCGTTGAGACCTTCGTCTTGCGCCGCATCTGCGCATTGCGGATGCGGGTCAGCATATCGCCAAGAGGATCGTTGATGCTCATCGAAGTCCTTACCAGCTCGACTTAACCATGCCGGGGATCAGCCCGTTGCTTGCAAGATCGCGCAATGCAATGCGCGACATGCGAAGCTTGCGGTAGTATCCGCGCGGCCGCCCGGTGAGATCGCAACGGTTGTGAATACGTGTCGGCGAGGCATTACGCGGAATCTCCGCCAGCTTCAGCCGCGCCGCGAAGCGCTCCTCAGCCGGGAAAGACTCGTCCTTGGCGATAGCCTTCAGCCGCGCCCGACGCGCCTCATATTTCTTAGCAAGGCGGCGGCGCTTCTTGTCCCGCTCGATCATGCTCGTCTTAGCCATTCAGTCCTCCTGTCGCAGCCAGCCCGTGCTTAGCTACGGAACGGAAAGTTCAAACCCTTCAAAAGCGCGCGTGCCTCGTCGTCGTTGTCCGCCGTCGTGCACACGATGATGTCCATGCCGAGCACGTCTTCCACCTTGTCGTAATCGATCTCGGGGAAAACGATGTGCTCTTTCAGGCCCATCGAATAGTTGCCGCGCCCATCGAAACTCTTCGGATTGAGTCCACGGAAATCGCGAACGCGCGGCAGCGCGACGTTCACGAGCCGGTCGAGGAACTCGAACATCCGGTTCTTACGCAGCGTCACTTTCACGCCGACGGGCATACCCTCACGCAGCTTGAAGCCGGCGATCGACTTGCGCGCCTTCGTGATCACAGGCCGCTGGCCCGCGATTAGACCAAGGTCGTTGGCCGCGGACTTGACCTTCTTCGAGTCGTTCACAGCCTCGCCAACGCCGATGTTCAACACCACCTTCTCGAGGCGGGGAATCTGCATGACGTTCTTGTAGGCGAACTCTTTCCCGAGCTCGGCCTTGATGACGTCGTGGTACTGCTGCTTAAGCCGCGGTGTATATGCCTGCTCAGCCATCGATGACCTCGCCCGAACGCTTTGCGAAACGCACCTTGCGTCCGTCCTTCAAGAATTTGTAGCCGACGCGCGTGGGTTGCCCATCCTTGGGATCCTCAAGCGCGAGATTCGAAATATGGATCGGGGCTTCCTTGGTGATGATGCCCCCCTCCTGGGATGCGGTCTGACGCTGGTGCTTACGCATTTGCGCCACGCCCTGCACCACGGCCCGGTTCTCCGACGGCAGAACTTTCAGGACTTCGCCCTTCTTGCCCTTGTCCTTGCCCGTCAGCACCACAACGTGGTCGCCCTTTTTGATCTTCAAGCCTGCCATGATCACAGAACCTCCGGCGCGAGCGACACGATCTTCATGTGCTTCTTCGCCCGCAACTCGCGCGTGACGGGGCCGAAGATACGCGTACCCACCGGCTCACCTTGCGCATTGACCAAAACCGCCGCATTGCGGTCGAACCGGATCAACGAACCGTCCTGACGGCGCACGCCCGTGGCGGTACGCACGATCACGGCCTTCATGACCTGGCCCTTCTTCACACGGCCGCGCGGAATCGCTTCCTTGACGCTGACCACGATGGTGTCTCCGATCGACGCGTATTTCCGCTTCGAACCGCCGAGCACCTTGATGCACTGCACGCGCTTTGCACCAGAGTTGTCGGCGACATCGAGATTGGTCTGCATCTGAATCATGGCATTCGCCCTTATTCAGGCCTTCATCGAGGCCCTTCGTTATTCGCCTTAGCTGGCTGCCTGCTCACGCGGCAAAACCACCCAACATTTCTGCTTCGATAGCGGCGCGCATTCCTCGATCCACACCTTCTCGCCGACCTTGAACTCGTTGTTCTCGTCGTGCGCGTGGTAGTTCTTGGAGCGGCGAACCACTTTGTGGAACAGGGGATGCGTGAAGCGGCGCTCGACCTTGACCACAACGGTCTTGTCGTTCTTGTCGCTCACCACGGTCCCAATCAAAACGCGTTTCGGCATCGTATCTACCTTTAAGCCTTCGCAGCGGCGCTCTTCTGGCGCGCGATCGTCTGTACGCGCGCGATATCGCGCCGCACCTGCCGAACCCGCGCCGTATTCTCAAGCTGCCCGGAAGCCGCCTGGAAGCGCAGGTTGAACTGCTCTTTCTTCAACTTGACCAACTCGTCATTGAGCTGATCGACCGTCATATCGTTCACTTGGCTCGCCTTCATCGCTTAGCCCTCGATACGTGCCACGACACGCGTCTTGATCGGCAGCTTCGCCGCCGCCAGCCGCAGCGCCTCGCGTGCCACAGGCTCGCCGACGCCGTCGATCTCGAACATGATGCGACCCGGCTTGACCTTGGCCGCCCAGAACTCCGGCGTACCCTTACCCTTACCCATACGGACTTCGGTCGGCTTCTTCGAAACCGGGACGTCCGGAAAGATGCGGATCCAAACACGGCCAGCACGCTTCATCTGACGCGTCATGGCACGGCGGGCAGCTTCAATCTGCCGCGCGGTGACCCGCGCCGGCTCTTGCGCCTTCAACCCGAAGGTCCCGAAGGTCAACGCAGATCCGCCCTTCGCCGCACCTTTGATGCGACCCTTGTGCATCTTGCGGAACTTTGTGCGTTTCGGTTGCAGCATAATTCTTAAGTCCTGCCCTTAGCCTTACGCCCGTGCGGAGTCGCGCCGACCACCGGAACGTCCGCCCTCTTGTGCCTCAAGGGCCTTGGTCTCCTGGGCCATGGGGTCGTGCTCCATGATCTCGCCCTTGAAGATCCAAACCTTGATGCCGATGATTCCATAGGCCGTACGCCCCAGCGCCGTCCCGTAGTCGATATTGGCGCGCAGCGTGTGCAGCGGCACACGGCCCTCGCGGTACCATTCCATGCGCGCGATTTCCGCGCCGCCAAGCCGGCCCGAGCAATTGATGCGAATGCCGAGCGCGCCCATGCGGACCGCCGACTGCACCGCCCGCTTCATGGCCCGGCGGAACGCCACGCGGCGTTCGAGCTGCTGGGCAATACCTTCAGCCACCAGCGTCGCGTCGACCTCCGGCTTCCGCACCTCGACGATGTTCAGGTGCACTTCGGAGTCCGTCATCGTCGCCAGCTCTTTGCGAAGCGTCTCGATGTCCGCGCCCTTCTTACCGATCAGGATGCCCGGACGAGCGGTGTAGACCGTAACGCGGCACTTCTTGTGCGGACGCTCCACGACGACCTTCGAAATGCCGGCCTGCTTGCGCGTCTTGAGAATGTGCTCACGCATCTTGAGATCTTCGTGCAGCAGGTCTGCGTACTCGCCACGCGAGGCAAACCAGCGCGAATCCCAAGTGCGGTTGACACCGAGCCTAAGCCCGATCGGGTTGACTTTCTGTCCCATCAAGCAGGCTCCTCAACTTGACGCACGACCACGGTCATCTGCGAAAACGGCTTCAAAATCCGAGCCGCCCGGCCCCGTGCACGCGCCTGAATGCGCTTCATCACAATGTTCTTGCCCACATAGGCTTCTGACACGACCAAGGCATCGACATCCAGGTCGTGATTGTTCTCTGCGTTCGCGATTGCCGACTCCAAGGTCTTCTTGACGTCCTTAGCGATACGCTTGCGCGAGAAGGCGAGATCGGCCAGGGCGCGATCGACCTTCTTGCCCCGAATGAGCTGAGCGACGAGGTTCAGCTTCTGCGGGCTCACGCGGATAAGCCGGGTGACGGCCTTCGCCTCGGTGTCCTTGAGCGTGCGCTCTCTCTGCGGCTTGCCCATGACTACTTGCCTCTCTTCACTTTCCTGTCGGCGGCGTGGCCGTGATAGGTGCGCGTCGGCGAAAACTCACCGAACTTGTGACCCACCATGTCTTCCGTCACCAGAACGGGCACATGCTTCTGCCCGTTATGAACACCAAACGTCAGTCCCACGAACTGAGGAAGAATGGTGGACCGGCGCGACCACATCTTGATCACGGCGTTGGAGCCGCTCTCACGCGCCTTCTCAGCCTTCTTCAAGAGAAAGCCGTCGACGAACGGGCCTTTCCAAATCGAACGTGCCACGTCTTATCCCTTCTTCTTCTTCAGATGGCGGCTGCGCAGAATGTACTTGTCGCTCGCCTTGTTGGTGCGCGTACGCTTGCCCTTGGTGGACTTACCCCAAGGGGTGACCGGGTGCCGGCCACCGGACGTCCGTCCTTCACCACCGCCATGCGGATGATCGATCGGGTTCATCGCCACACCGCGAACCACGGGCTTGCGGCCCTTCCAGCGGCTGCGGCCAGCCTTGGACAACGACACGTTCGCGTTGTCCGGGTTGGAGACCGCGCCGACCGTCGCCATGCAGGCGGCCGGAACCATGCGCGTTTCGCCAGAATTCAGACGCAGGATCGCGTAGCCGGAGTCACGGCCGACGAGCTGCACATAGGCACCCGCGGCGCGTGCGATCTGGCCGCCCTTGCCCTGCTTCATCTCCACATTGTGGACGATGGTGCCGATCGGCATGTTCGCCAGCGGCATCGCGTTGCCAGGCTTCACGTCGACCTTTTCGTCGGCGATCACCTTGTCGCCCGGCGCCAGACGCTGCGGCGCCAGAATGTAGGCCAGCTCGCCGTCATCATACTTGATCAGTGCGATGAACGCCGTGCGGTTCGGATCGTATTCCAGCCGCTCGACGGTCGCCGCGACGCCGTGCTTGGTCCGCTTGAAATCGACCATGCGGTACGAACGCTTATGACCGCCGCCGCGATGCCAGATCGAGACGCGTCCCGTGTTGTTACGGCCACCCGACTTGGTCAAGCCCTCCGTGAGCGGCTTGACCGGCTTGCCCTTCCACAGATGGCTGCGGTCCACGAGCACCAGTTGACGCTGGCTCGGCGTGGTCGGTTTGAATGTCTTCAACGCCATCGCGCTAGATCCCTGTCGTCACGTCGATCTTGTCGCCTTCGGCGAGCTTGACGACGGCCTTCTTCGTATCCTTCTGGGTACCCTTGATGCCCCGGAAGAACTTGGTCTTACCCTTGCGGGTCAGCGTGTTCACGGCCACTACCTTGACGCCGAACAGCTTCTCCACCGCGTTCTTGATCTGCGGCTTCGTCGCGTTGAGGCGAACCTTGAACACCACCTGATTGGATTCGGACGCCTCACTCGATTTCTCGGTGATCACCGGAGCCAAAATCACGTCATATGCTTGCAGCGCACTCATTTAAACCGAGCCTCCAGCGCCTCGAGGGCAGCCTTGGTCAGCACGAGCTTCTCGTGCCGCAAAATGTCGTACACGTTGATGCCCTGGATCGGCAGCACATCCACATGCGGGATGTTGCGCGCCGCGAGCGCGAAGTTCGTCTGCACCTCGGCGCCGTCCACGATCAGAGCGGACCCAAAGCCCAGCTTCTCGAACTGCGTCTTCAGCGCCTTCGTCTTGGCATCCTTCATGTCGCAGGAATCCAGGACGATGAGCTCTTCGGCCTTCGCCTTCGACGACAGCGCATGCTTCAGGGCCAGAGCGCGAACCTTCTTCGGCAAATCGAAACCGAAATTGCGCGGCTTCGGACCGAAAGCCTTACCGCCGCCACGGAAGATACCGGGCTTGGCGCTGCCGTGACGCGCACGGCCCGTCCCCTTCTGCCGGTACATTTTCGCGGTCGTCGCCGTGATCTCCGAACGGTCCTTCGTCGCAACCGTACCGGCGCGGCGCTTGGCCAGCTGGTAGCGCACCATCCGGTGCAGCAAGTCGGCGCGCGGCTCAAGCCCGAAGACATCTTCGGACAGTTCCACGGTTCCCGCCTTCTTGGCGTCGAGCGTTGTTACATCCGCTTTCATTACGCGTTCTCTCCGCCCTCTGCCGGCTGTGCCGCTTCTGCCTCGGCAGGAGCCTTAGCTGCAGACTCTTTGACCGGCGCTAGTTCCTCGGAGCCCTTCCGGAACGCACCGGGAACCGGTGCATCCTCGGGCAGCGCCCGCTTGACCGCATCGCGCAGGAGAACCCATCCGCCCTTGGCGCCGGGAACGGCGCCGCGGATCATGATGAGACCGCGCTCGGCATCCGTCTTCACCACGCGCAGATTCTGCGTCGTGACGCTGACGTCACCCATGTGGCCGGCCATCTTCTTGCCCTTGAACACCTTGCCGGGATCCTGGCACTGGCCGGTGGAGCCATGGCTTCTGTGGTTGATCGACACGCCGTGGCTGGCCCGGAGACCGCCGAACCCGTGCCGCTTCATGCCACCGGCAAAACCCTTACCGATAGACGTTCCCGAGGCGTCGACGAACTGCCCTTCGACGAAGTGGTCGGCGGTGATCTCCGCGCCCACATCGATCAAATTCTCCGGGCTCACCCGAAACTCGGCGACTTTGCGCTTCGGCTCGACATTCGCCACGGCGAAACCGCCGCGTTGAGCCCGCGTCAAACGCTTAACTTTGGCACGGCCGGCACCAAGCTGAACGGCGGTGTAGCCGTTCTTTTCCGCGGTCCGCTGACCGACGACCTGGCAGTTCTCCAGGCGCAGCACCGTTACCGGGATGTGTTCCCCGGCATCGGTGAAGATCCTGGTCATACCGACCTTTTGCGCGATAACACCTGATCGCATCGAACTAATTCCTTGCCTCGTCCCGCAACCGGTTAAAGCTTGATCTCAACATCCACGCCGGCGGCGAGATCGAGTTTCATCAAAGCGTCGACCGTCTGCGGCGTCGGATCGACAATGTCGAGCAGCCGCTTGTGCGTCCGCATCTCGAACTGCTCACGGCTCTTCTTGTCGATGTGCGGCGAGCGGTTCACGGTGAACTTCTCGATACGGGTCGGCAGCGGGATTGGCCCGCGGACATCCGCACCGGTACGTTTCGCCGTGTTGACGATTTCCTTGGTCGACGCATCGAGAATGCGATGGTCGAAGGCTTTCAGCCTAATTCTTATGTTCTGGCTCTGCATCTCGACGGCCTTAAGTTAGAGAAACGCGCCGCCCCAAAACGGAGCGGCGCACTTCCCAAATACCCTTACTCGATGATCGACGACACGACGCCGGCGCCGACGGTGCGGCCACCTTCACGGATAGCGAAGCGAAGCTTCTCTTCCATTGCGATCGGCACGATCAGCTCAACGGTCATGGCAACATTATCGCCCGGCATCACCATCTCGGTGCCTTCCGGCAGCTCGACCACACCCGTCACGTCGGTGGTGCGGAAGTAGAACTGCGGACGGTAGTTGCCGAAGAACGGCGTGTGGCGGCCACCCTCTTCTTTCGTGAGGATGTATGCCTCGGCCTTGAACTTCGTGTGCGGCGTCACGGAACCGGGCTTGGCCAGAACCTGACCACGCTCGACACCTTCACGGTCGATACCACGGAGCAGGCAGCCAACATTGTCGCCCGCCTGGCCCTGATCGAGCAGCTTACGGAACATCTCAACGCCGGTAACGGTCGTCTTCGTCGTCGGCTTAATACCAACGATCTCGACTTCCTCACCGACCTTGACGATGCCACGCTCGACGCGGCCGGTCACAACGGTACCGCGGCCGGAGATCGAGAACACGTCTTCGATCGGCATCAGGAACGCGCCGTCAACCGGACGATCCGGCTGCGGGATGTACTCGTCGACAGCCTTCATGAGCTCAAGAATGGCCTTCTGACCGATCTCGGGATTGCTATCCTCGATCGCGGCAAGAGCGGAGCCCTTGATGATCGGGATATCGTCTCCCGGGAACTCGTACTTGGACAGAAGCTCGCGAACTTCGAGCTCGACGAGGTCCAGAAGCTCCTCGTCATCGACCTGGTCGACCTTGTTCAGGAACACCACCAGCGCCGGCACACCGACCTGACGCGCAAGCAGAATATGCTCGCGGGTCTGCGGCATCGGGCCGTCGGCGGCCGACACCACAAGGATGGCGCCGTCCATCTGCGCCGCACCCGTGATCATGTTCTTCACGTAGTCGGCGTGACCCGGGCAGTCCACGTGCGCGTAGTGGCGGTTCTCGGTCTCGTACTCCACGTGTGCCGTGGAGATCGTGATGCCGCGAGCCTTTTCTTCAGGCGCCTTATCGATTTCATCGTAGGCGGTGAACGTGGCGCCGCCGGTCTCAGCCAATGTCTTGGTGATCGCAGCGGTCAGGGTCGTTTTACCGTGATCGACGTGACCAATCGTACCGATGTTACAATGCGGCTTTGACCGGTCGAATTTCTCTTTAGCCATTGTGGCTCTCCATTCCTCTCACCAGAAAGCTAAAACTCATACGCCCAATCGCTTAGGCGAACTTTGCTTGCACTTCTTCAGCCACCGCCTGCGGAACCTGCGCATAGCTGTCGAACTGCATCGTGAACTGTGCCCGTCCCTGACTCATGGAACGCAGCGTGTTCACATAACCAAACATGTTGGCTAGCGGGACCATGGCATTGATCACCGTCGCGTTGCCCCGGGGCTCTTGGCCTCGGACCTGACCGCGGCGGCTGGTAAGATCGCCAATGATACCGCCCACATATTCCTCCGGCGTCACCACTTCAACCTTCATCATCGGCTCAAGCAGTTTCGGCGCAGCCTTTTGGGCTGCTTCGCGGAAGGCCGCGCGGGACGCGATCTCAAACGCCATGACAGACGAGTCGACGTCATGCGACGCGCCGTCAACCAGCGTGCACTTTACGTCAAGGATCGGGAAGCCGGCGAGCACACCCGCATCGATGACGCTCCGCACGCCCTTCTCGACACCGGGAATGAACTCCTTCGGCACGTTACCACCGACAACCTTGTTCTCGAAAATGAAGCCCTCGCCCGCCTCGGCCGGCTCGATCTCCATTTTCACCCGAGCGAACTGACCCGAACCGCCAGTCTGCTTCTTATGGGTATAGTCCACATTGGCCGGCTTCGTGATCGTCTCGCGATACGCCACCTGCGGCGCGCCCACATTGGCCTCGACCTTAAACTCGCGCTTCATGCGATCGACAATGATGTCGAGGTGAAGCTCGCCCATGCCCTTAATGATCGTCTGTCCGGATTCGTGGTCGACCGTAACGCGGAAGGACGGATCCTCCTGAGCCAGCCGGTTGAGCGCCACGCCAAGTTTCTCCTGGTCGCTCTTGGTCTTGGGCTCCACGGCAACCTCGATAACAGGATCCGGGAACTCCATGCGCTCCAGAATTACCGCCTTGGCCGGATCGCAAAGCGTGTCACCGGTGGTGACGTCCTTGAGACCCGCAATGGCAACGATGTCGCCGGCATAGGCTTCCTTGATGTCTTCACGGTGATTGGAGTGCATCAGCAGCATACGGCCGATACGCTCTTTCTTGTCCTTCACCGTGTTGAGCAGGCTCATGCCGGTCTCGACCTTGCCCGAATAGATGCGGCAGAAGGTCAGCGAACCGACAAACGGGTCGTTCATGATCTTGAAGGCAAGCATCGACAGCGGCGCATCGTCAGAAGCCGGGCGATCGACCTCTTCCTCCGTCTTCACGTCGATGGCCTTGATGGCCGGCACGTCGAGCGGGGACGGAAGATAGTCGACCACCGCGTCAAGAAGCGGCTGCACACCCTTGTTTTTAAAGGCGGAACCGCAAAGGATGGGCACGAAATCGAGGTTGCAGGTGCCCTTCCGGATCAGCTCTTTCAGCTTCTCCTCGGAGATCTCCTTGCCTTCGAGATAGGCCTCCATGGCCGCCTCGTCGACTTCGACAGCCTGCTCGATGAGCGCCTCGTGATACTCCTGGGCCTTGCCCTGAAGGTCGGCCGGAATGTCCTCGTCGTGGAACGTGGCGCCGAGCGACTCGTCGTCCCAGATCACCGCCTTCATGCGTACGAGGTCAACGATGCCCGCAAAGTCCGACTCAGCACCGATCGGCAGCTGCAGCACGATCGGGTTGGCGCCGAGGCGCTCCTTGATCGTCTCGAGCGACATGAAAAAATCGGCACCGATCTTGTCCATCTTGTTGACGAAGATCATGCGCGGCACGTGGTACTTGTCGGCCTGACGCCACACCGTCTCGGTCTGCGGCTCCACGCCCTGGTTGGCGTCAAGCAGCGCGACGGCGCCGTCGAGCACACGCAAGGACCGCTCGACCTCGATCGTGAAGTCCACGTGGCCGGGTGTGTCGATGATGTTGATGCGCTTGTCGTTCCAGAACGCCGTCGTCGCAGCCGACGTAATGGTGATACCGCGCTCCTGCTCCTGCTCCATCCAGTCCATGGTGGCCGCGCCATCATGGACCTCGCCGATCTTGTGGCTCTTACCGGTGTAGTAGAGCACGCGCTCGGTCGTGGTGGTCTTGCCGGCATCGATATGCGCCATGATACCGATGTTGCGGTAGTCCTTGAGGGGCGTCTGACGGGACATCGTTCGAGTTCCTTGAGCCGGTTACCAGCGATAGTGCGAGAAGGCGCGGTTGGCCTCGGCCATCCGGTGCGTGTCCTCGCGCTTCTTCACGGCCGAGCCGCGGTTGTTGACGGCATCGAGAAGCTCACCCGACAGCCGCTCGACCATCGTGTTCTCGTTGCGCCCACGCGCCGCGGAGATAATCCAGCGAATGGCCAGCGCTTGGCGGCGATCGACACGGACTTCGACCGGCACCTGGTAGGTCGCACCGCCCACACGGCGGGAGCGCACCTCAATGGCCGGCATGACGTTCTGCAGCGCCTGATGAAACAATTCGATCGGGTTCTGCTTCACCTTGTCTTCCATCTGGTCGAGCGCGCCATAGACGATCCGCTCGGCGGCCGATTTCTTGCCGTCCAGCATGATGGAATTCATGAACTTGGTGAGCACCTGATCCCCAAACTTGGGATCGGGAATGATCTCCCGCTTATCAGCTTTGTGCCGCCTGGACATATCGCTTCAATCCGTTCCTTAAAGACCAAAAAAGCGCCCCACTACTTGGGCCGCTTGGCTCCGTATTTCGAGCGCCGCTGACGGCGGGCGCTGACGCCTTGCGTGTCAAGCACGCCGCGAATGATGTGGTAGCGCACACCGGGAAGATCCTTCACGCGACCGCCGCGGATCATGACCACGGAGTGCTCCTGAAGATTGTGACCCTCACCCGGGATGTAGCTCGTCACTTCCTGCTGGTTGGTCAGGCGCACGCGCGCGACCTTCCGGAGGGCCGAGTTCGGCTTCTTCGGCGTGGTGGTGTACACGCGGGTGCAAACGCCCCGCTTCTGCGGGCAGGCCTGCATGGCCGGCACTTTGTTGCGCTTCACCGGGGCCTTACGCGGCTTCCGGATCAATTGCTGAATCGTTGGCATAGCAGCCCTAGCGTCCAATCGTTTGCGACGGCGAACCGCCTCATTCACCTATGGGCGGATGCGCCCAAAACCACATGGGCGACACCGCCCGACAACCTGGGCGGATGGCCCAAAACACAAGAACTGAAGCTGCGAGTCATCCCTCGCGTTCTTCAGCGCTCAAAACAGAGGATCTTGAGGGGAAACCCCCAAGATCATGACCCCGATATGATCCCGGTTAGTCCGGCAGCGTCTAACCCGCGCCCCAAAGGGCATCCTTTCGGTGGGCTACCGCCTGCCGCTAAATGTGGCCGCGTTGTATCAGGCCACTTCTCGAAACGTCAAGGGTTCAACTACCTGAAATCGGGGCCAAGCTCCGTTTTTCACGGTTTTGGCGCTTGGCCCCCTATATCTCTGCAAAGCCTTAGGCCGACGGGCCCTCAGGGGTGTCTTCCGGCACCGCTTCCTCGGCCACTGCATCCTCCGGAACGGCCTCGCCGACCGGTTCCAGAGCGTCCTGGCCCGAGCGCTGGCGCTCTTCCAGAATCAGTTCATCACGATGCGTGGCAATCCGATTGAGCCGGGAGAGCATGCCGCCCGTACCGGCCGGGATGAGCCGGCCCACGATGACATTCTCCTTGAGCCCTTCGAGGGTGTCCTTCTTTCCGTTGACCGCCGCATCGGTAAGCACGCGCGTGGTCTCCTGGAAGGAGGCCGCCGAAATGAACGACCGGGTCTGAAGGCTCGCCTTCGTGATGCCGAGCAGGACGTGCTGGCCTTCGGCCTTCTTGCCGCCCGCCTCTTCCGCCGCCAGGTTGGCGTCTTCGAAGTCGATGCGGTCCACCTGCTCGCCCTTCAGGAACTCGGTATCGCCCGGATCGTCGACCTCGATCTTCTTGAGCATCTGGCTGACGATCACCTCGATATGCTTGTCGTTGATCGTCACGCCCTGGAGCCGGTAGACCTCCTGAATCTCGTTCACGAGATAGTTGGCCAACTCCTCGACGCCCTTAATGGCCAGGATGTCATGCGGCGCGGGATGTCCGTCGAGAAGGTACTCGCCCTTCTCAATCCGATCGCCCTCCTGCACCGTCAGATGCCGGCCCTTCGGGATCAAGAACTCCACGGGTTCCGCGCCGTCCTCATCGGGAACGATGCTGATCCGCCGCTTGTTCTTGTAGTCGCGGCCGAGCTGCACGATACCCGAGACTTCGGCGATGATGGCATGATCCTTCGGACGCCGTGCCTCGAACAGCTCGGCGACACGCGGCAGACCACCCGTGATATCGCGGGTCTTGGCGCTCTCCATCGGGATACGGGCCAACACGTCGCCGGCCTTCACCTCGCTGCCCGGCTCCACGGACAAGACCGCGTCCACCGGAAGCAGATAGCGGGCTTCACCACCACGCGAAAGCTTCCCGATTTCGCCCTTCTTGTCTTTGATTGCCATGGCCGGACGAAGATCAGCGCCACGGGGCGACGCACGCCAGTCGATGATCACACTGTTGGTGATACCCGTCGACTCATCGCGCTGCTCCGACACGGAGACGCCCTCGACCAGGTCCTCAAATTCAACCGTGCCTTCGATCTCGGTGAGAACCGGACGCGTATAGGGATCCCACTCGGCGAGACGATCGCCGCGCTTGACCTTGTCGCCGTCGTCGACACGCAGATGCGTACCGTAAGGCAGGCGATGGGTCGCGAGCTCGTTGCCCTCGTCGTCCACGATCACGATGGCCGTGTTCCGGCTCATGACCATGTGGCGCCCTTGGGAGTCTTCAACGACGTTGCGCTGCTTGATCTTCACCGTGCCCTCAAAGGCCGATTCCAGCGAAGACTGGTCCGCGACCTTGGAACTCGCCACGCCGCCCAAGTGGAAGGTCCGCATGGTGAGCTGCGTTCCGGGCTCGCCGATCGACTGTGCCGCAATAACACCCACGGCCTCGCCCATGTTGACGGGCGTGCCGCGCGCCAAATCGCGCCCATAGCAGCTTGCGCAGATACCGTTCCGGGTTTCACAGGTCAGGGCCGAGCGCACGCGAATCTCCTGGACCCGCGCATTTTCGATGGCCTCGACGTGCTCTTCCTCGATCAGCTGACCTTGCGCGACGATGACATCGCCGGTCGCCGGATCCTTGACGGGATCGGCTGCCGTACGGCCCAGCACGCGCTGGCCGAGCGACACGGTGACCTCGCCCGCATCGAGAACGGCGCGAACCGTGATACCGCCCTCGGTACCGCAATCCTCTTCGGTGACGATGCTGTCCTGCGCCACGTCCACGAGACGACGCGTCAGGTAACCGGAGTTCGCCGTCTTCAAGGCGGTATCGGCCAGGCCCTTACGGGCACCGTGAGTGGAGTTGAAGTACTCCATCACCGACAGGCCTTCCTTGAAGTTCGAAATGATCGGCGTCTCGATGATCTCGCCCGACGGCTTGGTCATCAGACCGCGCATACCCGCAAGCTGCTTCATCTGCGCCGGCGAACCACGCGCACCGGAATGCGACATCATGTAGATCGAGTTGATCGGCTTCTCGCGGCCGGTCTCCTCGTCGATCTGTACCGAGGAAATGCGCTTCATCATTTCCTTCGCGACGAGTTCGGTACATTCGGTCCAGGTGTCGACCACCTTGTTGTACTTCTCGCCACGGGTGATCAGACCGTCATTGTACTGCTGCTCGTACTCGCGCACGAGTTCGGTCGTCTTGTGGATGATGTCGTCCTTGGTCTCCGGAATCACCATGTCGTCCTTGCCGAACGAGATGCCGGCGCGGCACGCATAGCGGAACCCGAGGCCCATGATCTTGTCGCAGAAGATGACCGTCTCCTTCTGACCGCAGTGGCGGTAGACCACGTCGATCATCTTGGAGATCGCCTTCTTCGTCAGGAGCTGGTTGACCAGGTCGAAGCTGACCTCCGCACGGCGCGGCAACAGCTCGCCAAGGAGCATGCGGCCCGGCGTCGTGTCGTAGATATACGCGACCCAGTTGCCGTCCTCGTCCTTGGTGATGTAGCGGCCCTTGACCTTGGCGTGCAGCGTCACGGCGCCGGACTCGAGCGCGTGATGGATCTCGGCGACGTCGCCGAAGATCATCCCCTCACCCGGCTCGTTGTCCATGACCAGCGACAGGTAATAGAGGCCGAGCACGATATCCTGGGACGGCACGATGATCGGCGAACCGTTGGCCGGGTGCAGGATGTTGTTGGTCGACATCATCAGCACACGCGCTTCTAGCTGCGCTTCGAGCGACAGCGGCACGTGCACGGCCATTTGGTCGCCGTCGAAGTCGGCGTTGAACGCCGCGCAGACGAGCGGATGCAGCTGAATGGCCTTGCCTTCGATGAGCTTGGGCTCGAACGCCTGAATGCCCAACCGGTGCAGCGTCGGCGCGCGGTTCAGCATGACCGGATGTTCGCGAATGACCTCGTCGAGGATGTCCCAAACCTCGGGCTTCTCCTTCTCGACGAGCTTCTTCGCCTGCTTGACGGTCGAGGCATGGCCCTTCGCGTCCAGCCGCGAGTAGATGAACGGCTTGAACAGCTCGAGCGCCATCTTCTTCGGCAGACCGCACTGATGCAGCATCAGGTCGGGACCGACCACGATGACCGAACGGCCCGAATAGTCGACGCGCTTGCCGAGCAGGTTCTGACGGAACCGGCCCTGCTTGCCCTTCAACATATCGGCGAGCGACTTCAGCGGACGCTTGTTGGCGCCGGTGATGACGCGGCCGCGGCGGCCATTGTCGAACAGAGCGTCGACGGCCTCCTGCAGCATACGCTTTTCGTTCCGGATGATGATGTCCGGCGCGCGCAGCTCCATGAGCCGCTTCAGGCGGTTGTTACGGTTGATGACGCGGCGGTACAGATCGTTGAGGTCCGACGTCGCGAAGCGGCCACCGTCGAGCGGCACCAGCGGGCGCAGCTCCGGCGGAATGACCGGAACGACAGTCAGGATCATCCATTCGGGACGGTTGCCCGACTGGATGAAGGCCTCGACCACCTTCAGGCGCTTGGCCAGCTTCTTCGGCTTCAGCTCTGTGGTCGCCTCGGCGATTTCCACGCGCAGGTCCGCCGCGATCTTCTCAAGGTCGAGACCCTTGAGGAGTTCGCGGATCGCCTCGGCGCCGATACCCGCCGTGAACGAGTCCTCGCCGAAATCGTCCTGCGCCTGCATGAACTCTTCTTCGGACAGAAGCTGCAGCGGCTTGAGCGAGGTGAGCCCCGGCTCCAGCACGATGTAGTTCTCGAAATACAGGACGCGCTCGAGATCCTTCAGCGTCATATCCAGGAGAAGGCCGATCCGGGACGGAAGCGACTTCAGGAACCAGATATGCGCGACGGGCGCGGCGAGCTCGATATGGCCCATGCGCTCGCGGCGCACCTTGGCCAGCGTGACCTCGACGCCGCACTTCTCGCAGATGACGCCCTTGTACTTCATGCGCTTGTACTTGCCGCACAAGCACTCGTAGTCCTTCACCGGGCCGAAAATGCGCGCGCAGAACAGTCCGTCGCGCTCGGGCTTGAACGTCCGGTAGTTGATGGTCTCAGGCTTTTTGATCTCCCCGAACGACCACGACAGGATCTTTTCCGGGCTCGCAATACCGATCTGAATCTGATCGAAATTCTGCTGCGGAGTCTGCGGGTTGAACAGGTTCGCGAGATCTTGGTTCATTCTGCTTGTCTCCAAATGGGCGGGGCCGCCGCCCTTCGGTTGTCTTCAACTGGTGTGTAACGAAGCGTCCGGGCTTAACGCTTACTCCGCCGCCGGCTTCGGCAGCTGCATCGCATGCGGCTGCACTTCATCCGGCTTCGGCTGCACCAGTTCGACATTCAGTCCCAATGCACGCATTTCCTTGACGAGCACGTTGAACGACTCGGGGATACCGGCCTCGAACGTGTCGTCGCCGCGGACGATCGCCTCGTAGACCTTGGTACGGCCAGCGACGTCGTCCGACTTCACGGTCAACATTTCCTGGAGCGTGTATGCGGCGCCGTAAGCCTCGAGCGCCCACACCTCCATTTCACCGAAGCGCTGACCGCCGAACTGCGCCTTACCGCCCAGCGGCTGCTGGGTGACCAGGCTGTACGGGCCGATCGAACGGGCGTGGATCTTGTCGTCCACCAAGTGATGCAGCTTCAGCATATAGATGTAGCCCACCGTCACCTTACGCTCGAACGGCTCGCCGGAACGGCCGTCATACAACGTGACCTGACCGGACGGATCGTAACCGGCTACTTCGAGCAGGTCCGAAACATCCGCCTCGTGCGCCCCGTCGAACACGGGTGTCGCAACCGGAACGCCGCGGGTGAGGTCCTGACCCACTTCGATCAGCTTATCGTCGGCCAGGGCCGCGACAGCTTTGTCCGAGCCGTAGATCGTCTTGAGCAGATCCTTGACCGGCTTCGTCTTGTTGCTCTCGTGGTACTCCTCGAGCGCCTCGCCGATCTTCTTGCCAAGACCGCGGCACGCCCAGCCGAGATGGGTTTCCAGAATCTGACCGACATTCATGCGGCTCGGCACGCCGAGCGGGTTCAGCACGATGTCGACCGCCTGGCCGTCCTCGAGATAAGGCATATCCTCGACCGGGACGATCTGAGAGATCACGCCCTTGTTGCCGTGACGGCCGGCCATCTTGTCGCCCGGCTGGATCTTCCGCTTCACGGCCACGAAGACCTTGACCATCTTCATGACACCAGGCGGCAGCTCGTCGCCGCGCTGCAGCTTGTCGACCTTGTCCACGAAGCGCTGCTCGAGCCGCTTCTTGGCGTCGTCGTACTGCCGGCCGATGGCTTCGACCTCGCTCATGGCCTTCTCGTTCTTGAGCGCGATCTCCCACCACTGGCTGCGGGGCATCTCGTCGAGCATGGCCTCGGTGATCTTGGCGTCCTTCTTGACCGACTTCGGACCCTTCGCGGCAACCTTGTGCAGCAGCACGTCACGCAGACGGGCAAACACGTTGCGGTCCAGGATCGCCATTTCGTCGTCGCGGTCCTTGGCGAGACGCTCGATCTCCTCGCGCTCGATCGCCATGGCGCGCTCGTCTTTCTCGATCCCGTGGCGGTTGAACACCCGGACCTCGACGACCGTGCCGGCGACGCCCGGCGGCAACTTCAGCGACGTATCGCGAACGTCGGACGCCTTCTCACCGAAGATGGCGCGCAGAAGCTTTTCTTCCGGCGTCATGGGGCTCTCGCCCTTCGGCGTGATCTTGCCGACCAGGATGTCGCCCGGCTGAACCTCGGCGCCGATATAAACGATACCCGCCTCGTCGAGATTCTTCAGAGCCTCTTCGGAGACGTTCGGAATATCACGCGTGATTTCCTCCGGTCCGAGCTTGGTATCGCGCGCCATGACCTCGAACTCCTCGATGTGGATCGAGGTGAAGACGTCATCGCGCACAACGCGCTCGGAGATGAGGATGGAGTCCTCGAAGTTGTAGCCCATCCACGGCATGAAGGCGACGAGCACGTTCTTGCCGAGCGCAAGCTCGCCAAGGTCGGTCGACGGGCCGTCGGCGATGATCTCGCCGGCCTGGATGGCATCGCCCACACGCACCAGCGGCCGCTGGTTGATGCAGGTGTTCTGGTTCGAACGCTGGAACTTGCGCAGATTATAGATGTCGACGCCCGACTTCGACGGATCCGTCTCTTCCGTCGCACGGATGACGATACGGGTGGCATCCACCTGATCGACCACACCGGTCCGGCGCGCGCTGATCGCGGCGCCAGAATCCCGCGCCACCACGGACTCCATGCCCGTTCCCACGAGCGGAGCTTCCGCCATGAGCAACGGCACGGCCTGACGCTGCATGTTCGAACCCATCAGCGCGCGGTTGGCGTCGTCGTTCTCGAGGAACGGAATGAGCGCCGCGGCGACGGACACGAGCTGCTTGGGCGACACGTCGATGAGATCGACCCGCTCCTGCGGATACAGCTCCACGTCACCCGCGTGACGGCAGACGACGAGATCTTCGACGAAGCTGCCATCATCCTTCAGCGCCGCGTTGGCCTGGGCGATGATGTAACGCGCCTCTTCCATGGCGGAGAGATAGACCACCTCGTCGGTCACCTTGCTCTTCACCACGCGCCGGTACGGGCTCTCGATG
Source organism: Methyloceanibacter sp. wino2 (assembly GCF_003071365.1). Classification (NCBI taxonomy): domain Bacteria; kingdom Pseudomonadati; phylum Pseudomonadota; class Alphaproteobacteria; order Hyphomicrobiales; family Hyphomicrobiaceae; genus Methyloceanibacter; species Methyloceanibacter sp. wino2. The sequence continues at coordinate 2,978,661 of NZ_CP028960.1, read as the reverse complement.
AAGCCGTACTTGTTCACCCGCGCGAAGGTAGCGAGCGAATTGATGAGACCAATATTCGGACCTTCCGGCGTCTCAATCGGACAGATGCGGCCGTAATGGGTCGGGTGCACGTCGCGCACCTCGAAACCGGCCCTTTCCCGGGTAAGACCGCCCGGGCCAAGCGCCGACAGGCGCCGCTTGTGGGTGATCTCCGATAGCGGGTTGGTCTGGTCCATGAACTGCGACAGCTGCGAGGACCCGAAGAACTCGCGCACAGCGGCGGCGGCCGGCTTCGCGTTGATGAGGTCCTGCGGCATCACGGTATCGATGTCGACAGAGCTCATGCGCTCCTTGATGGCACGCTCCATGCGCAGCAGGCCGACACGGTACTGGTTCTCCATCAGCTCACCCACCGAGCGCACGCGCCGGTTGCCGAGATGATCGATGTCGTCGATTTCGCCCTTGCCGTCCCGCAGGCCGACCAGGGTCTTGATGACCGCGAGGATGTCCTCCTTGCGCAGCGTGCGCATGGTGTCCGGCGCATCGAGGTCGAGGCGCATGTTCATCTTCACACGGCCGACGGACGACAGGTCGTAGCGCTCGGCGTCGAAAAAGATGCCGTTGAACAGGGTCTGCGCGGCTTCCGGCGTCGGAGGCTCGCCCGGACGCATGACGCGGTAGATGTCGAGCAGCGCCTCGTCCGTGTTCGAATTCTTGTCGATCGCCAACGTGTTGCGGATGAACGCGCCCACGTTGACGTGGTCGATGTCGAGAACCGGGATCTCCTTGAGCTTCAGCTCCTTCAGGGTCTCCAGCAGCTTCTCGTCGATCTCCTCACCGGCCTCACCGTAGATCTCGCCCGATTCCAGGTTGAGGATGTCTTCGGCCAGATAGCGGCCATAGAGGTCCTCGTCGCTGACGAGCAGCTCTTTCAGGCCTTCCTCGGAGAGCTTCCGCGCCAGGCGCGCCGTGATCTTGCGGCCGGCCTCGATGGCCACCTTGCCGGTCTTGGCGTCGATGAGGTCCGTCGTCGGCTTGATGCCGCGCATACGATCCGCATTGAACGGCATCTTCCAGCCGTCTTTGGCCGCCTTCAGCGTGATGCGGTCGTAGAAGGTCGAAAGGATTTCCTCGTCGTCGAGCCCGAGCGCGTAGAGCAGCGTCGTCACCGGAAGCTTCCGGCGGCGGTCGATACGGACATAGACAATGTCCTTGGCGTCGAACTCGAAGTCGAGCCAGGAGCCGCGATAGGGAATGATACGCGCCGCGAACAGCAGCTTGCCCGAGGAGTGCGTCTTGCCGCGGTCGTGGTCGAAGAACACACCCGGCGAACGGTGCATCTGCGAGACGATCACGCGCTCGGTGCCGTTGATGACGAACGTACCGTTCGAGGTCATCAGCGGCATATCGCCCATATAGACGTCCTGCTCCTTGATGTCCTTGACGGAGCGCGCGCCGGTCTCCTCGTTCACATCGAACACGATGAGACGCAAGGTGACCTTCAGCGGCGCCGCGAAGGTCATGTCGCGCTGCTGGCACTCGTCCACGTCGTATTTGGGCGCTTCGAATGCATAACGCACGAACTCAAGCTGAGCACGCTCGCCGAAGTCCTTGATCGGAAACACAGAACGAAATACGGACTGCAGCCCCTCGTCCTCGCGGCCGCCTTCCGGCTCGTCCACCATGAGGAATTGATCATAGGACTGTTTCTGAACCTCGATGAGGTTCGGCATCTCGGCCACTTCGGTGATGTGGCCAAAAAATTTCCGATATCGCTTGTGACCGTTCGTTTGCGCCATGTGGTCCTCTCAAAGCTCGCCGCGACCGCTCTCCTAAACTCCCGCCTTGGCGGAAACTCAGGGGAACCGTCACGTCACACGAATATGGATGGGTTAGGGGCCCGGGCCGACCCCCTCATATGGGGACGGTCCGGGCCTCCTTCAACCCAAGTCTTTAACTCAAGCCTACTTGAGCTCGACAGACGCGCCGGCGTCCTCAAGCTGCTTCTTGATCTTCTCGGCCTCGTCCTTGGCAACGCCTTCCTTGACCGGCTTCGGCGCACCCTCGACCAGGTCCTTGGCCTCCTTCAGGCCGAGGCTGGTGATCGCACGCACTTCCTTGATGACGTTGATTTTCTTGTCGCCAGCTCCGGTCAGAATGACGTCGAACTCGTCCTTCTCCTCGGCTGCGGCCGCATCGCCACCCGCGCCGCCGGCGACAGCCGCCACGGCAACCGGAGCTGCAGCGGATACGCCCCACTTCTCCTCAAGGATCTTGGCCAGTTCGGCCGCCTCGAGCACCGTCAGGCCCGAAAGATCGTCTGCAATTTTCTGAAGATCTGCCATTGTCTTATCCTCGTACGTTCAACTCTTGTGTTTCGATGTATGTCGTCAAAGGCCTACGCTGCGTCCTTCGAGCCATATGCACTGAAGACCCGCGCAAGCTGAGAGGCCGGTGCGCTGACCGTCCGGGCAATCTTGCCCGCCGGTGCCTGAAGCAGACCAACCAGCTTTCCACGCAGTTCATCGAGCGAAGGCAGTTCGGCAAGCGAACCCACCCCCTTGGCATCGAGAACCGTGGCGCCCATCGCACCGCCGAGGATCACGAACTTGTCGTTCCCCTTGGCGAATTTGACGGCCACCTTCGGCGCCGTGACGGGATCGTCGGAATAGGCGAGGCACGTGGGCCCCGTCATGAGATCCGAAATTCCCTGGGCGTCGGTTCCATCCAGCGCGAGCTTCACGAGCCTATTCTTCGCCACCTTGACCGAGCCGCCAGCTTCTCTCATGTCGCTGCGCAGCTTGGTCATATCGGACACCGAAAGACCCGCGTAGTGAGCCACGACGACCACGCCGGTATTGGCGAAGACATCGCTAAGCGCCGATACAACTTCGCGCTTTTCAGCTCTTTCCATGCTCACTCCGTTCTTTCAAACCCGCGAAGGCGTTGAGCCGGTGCGGGCTTAGGCCACACTGAGCCGCGAAACTTTCGGGGGAGGCATCGACGCCGTCCCGCGAGCCTTCGCGGCACTCTGTTGCCTGTCCCGCTCGTCCGCGCAAAAACGCACGTGAGCCACATACGAGGTTCAACCGATCTTCCGGATGCGCCAGCGCCCTTTCGGACAAAAGCCACATCCCTTCGAACCGTTTGTCTCCCGTCTCATGCAGGCCCTAAAGGCTTAAGCGGTTTCCCACACCTGCAATCTCGGACAGGTTTGGGCCGCTCGGCGAACCGGACGGCCCTTCGGGACCAAAAGCCCCGAAACTCTATCGACTAAGCGCCGCCGACGCTGGCGGGCTCGATCTTGATGCCGGGACCCATCGTCGAGGTCACGGCAATCTTCTTCAAAAACGTGCCCTTTGCGCCCGAGGGCTTGGCCTTGATCACCGCCTCGGCGAAAGCGCGAATATTGTCGATCAGCGCCTCTTCGGTGAAGCTCGCCTTGCCGACGCCGGCGTGAATGACGCCGGCCTTCTCGACGCGGAACTCCACGGCGCCGCCCTTGGCAGCCTTGACGGCTTCGGCGACATCGGTGGTCACGGTACCGACCTTCGGGTTCGGCATCAGGCCGCGGGGCCCGAGAACCTTACCGAGACGGCCAACGAGCGGCATCATGTCGGGCGTCGCAATGCAGCGATCGAAGTCGATCGTGCCCTTCTGAACCTGCTCCACCAGATCCTCGGCGCCGACAACCTCGGCGCCAGCCTTCTTGGCTTCCTCGGCCTTGTCGCCCTTGGCGAACACGCCGACGCGAAGCGTACGCCCCGAACCGTGCGGCAACTGGCAAACGCCACGCACCATCTGGTCCGCATGGCGCGGATCGACACCGAGATTCATCGCGACCTCGATCGTCTCGTCGAACTTGGCCTTCGCGGCGCCCTTGAGCACCTTCACAGCCTCTTCGACACCGTAGAACTTGTCGTTGTCGACCGTCTCGACCGCTGCACGAAACCTCTTCCCGGGCTTGCTCATCGTCTCTACTCCTGAACCTCAAGACCCATCGAACGGGCGGAGCCGGCGATGATCTTCATCGCTTGTTCGACGGAATTGGCATTCAAATCCTGCATCTTCGCCTCGGCGATTTCGCGCAGCTGATCCTGCGTGACCTTACCGGCGACCGTGCGTCCAGGCTCCTTGGAGCCGCTCTTGGCCTTCGCCGCCTTCTTCAGCAGGTACGAGGCCGGCGGCGTCTTCGTCTCGAACGAGAACGACCGATCCGCGTAGACCGTAATCACGGTCGGGATCGGAGAGCCCGGCTCCACCTTCTGCGTCGCCGCATTGAAGGCTTTGCAGAACTCCTGAATGTTCACGCCACGCTGACCGAGCGCCGGACCGATCGGCGGCGAAGGATTCGCCTGCCCTGCCGGCACCTGCAGCTTGATGTAACCGTCAATCTTCTTCGCCATCCCAGTACGTCCTGCGTTTCATGTCTCGCGCGCTTGAAAATCAGCGCGCTCGTTAGAGTTTTTCCACCTGCGCGTATTCGAGCTCGACGGGCGTCGCCCGGCCGAAAATCGAAACTGCCACTTTGAGCCGCGCCCGCTCTTCGTCGACTTCTTCCACGAGACCGTTGAAGGATGCGAACGGGCCATCGGCCACGCGCACCTGCTCCCCGATCTCGAAGGTCACGGACGGCTTCGGCCGCTCGACACCTTCCTGAACCTGCTGGAGGATGCGGCCCGCCTCCTCCTCGGTGATCGGAATGGGCTTGTTGTCCGTGCCCAGAAAGCCGGTCACCTTCGGCGTGTCCTTGATCAGATGGTAGGTCTCGTCGCTGAGCTCCATCTTCACCAGCACATAGCCCGGAAAGAACTTGCGCTCCGACGCCACTTTCCGGCCGCGCCGCATCTCCACGACTTCTTCCATGGGGACAAGCACTTCCTCGAACTGCTCGCCGAGTCCGGCGGACTCGGCCCGCTCCTTGATGGATTCGGCGACCTTCCGCTCGAAGTTCGAGTAGGCGTGGACGATATACCAGCGCATAGCCATCGGACTAAAGCTTCGACCTCCTAGAAAAATCTAATGCCGAGAATGAGCTGGACGACCGTGCCGAGCACCCAGTCCACACCGAGGAAGAAGAGCGCGGCGATGATCGACATGACGACGACCATGATCGTGGTGATGATCGTCTCACGCCGCGTCGGCCAGGTGACTTTCGACACCTCGGTGCGCACCTGCTGCAGAAACTCAAACGGATTCGTTCTCGCCATCTCGTTCTTATCTCTCGGGAACCGCTTGTCCCGGCTTTCCTTAAACTCCGGACCGTGCGCCCTTGGCCGTCACCGCCAACCCGTGCCTCCGCGTCGTGGCAGGAGTGGAGGGACTCGAACCCCCAACCCCCGGTTTTGGAGACCGGTGCTCTAGCCAGTTGAGCTACACTCCTATCGTCCTCGTCGTCCTCAAACCAAATTCACTAATCAAACCAAAAGGCTAGAAGCCTAAGCTCTGGAGCGGGTGAAGGGAATCGAACCCTCATCGTCAGCTTGGAAGGCTGCTGCTCTACCATTGAGCTACACCCGCGACCGTCTTCCTCTGGCTCCACAGAGAGGTGGTGGAGGGGGTTGGATTCGAACCAACGTAGGCATAGCCAACGGGTTTACAGCCCGTCCCCTTTAGCCACTCGGGCACCCCTCCATAAGTCAAGAGCGTCAGATGGAATGACTGGTGATTTTAACCAAGCAAAAACACCCCGCCGTCGGCCGGCAGGGTCCGCAATAGCCGCTGTTTATGAGTAGCCAGACGGTCCCTGTCAACTGTAAATCAGGGGCGAGCGCCTGGAATCCTTGGGATTTATGCTAGGCCTCTACCCGGCCGCCACTTTTATCGGTGAAAAGCACTTTCTCTATGACACAGCAAAAAGCAAGGCATTCCAAATCCGTAGGCCGCGGCGGCGGACACCGCTCCCGAAAACCGGCAAAGAATACCGATTCCGATCGGGTGCAACTCTTCGGCATTCATGCGGTGGAGGCCGCCCTCGCCAACGATCGGCGCCCCGTCTACGCCATCCAGGCGACGGAGAACGCCGCCCACAAGCTTGCGCCCCTGATCGCCAAACGCGGCCTGGACCCGGAACGCGTACTGCCAAAGGCCCTCGACCGGCAGCTCGGCGCCGATACGGTCCACCAAGGCGTGCTGCTGGAGGCCGGACCGCTCGATTCGCTCAACCTGGACGATCTGGATCTGTCCGGAACGATTCTGGTGCTGGATCAGGTCACCGATCCCCACAATGTGGGGGCCGCGCTGCGGTCGGCGGCTGCCTTCGGTGCAAAGGGCCTCGTTATGACCCAGCGGCACAGCCCTCCTCTCGGCGGCGTGCTGGCGAAGTCGGCGAGCGGCGCGCTGGACCTCGTTCCCATCGTGCAGGTCCGCAATCTCGCGGAAGGCTTGGCGGAGCTCGGCGAGCGTGGCGTGAGTCGTTTGGGTTTGGCCGAAGAGGCCGAGACGGCGCTCGAGGACGTGCCCCTCACCAACCCGCTCGCGCTTGTCCTCGGGGCCGAAGGCCGGGGCTTGCGGCAGCTGACGCGGGAGCGCTGCGATGTGCTCTGCCGCATTTCGACGGCCAGCGCGCTGGCAAGCCTCAACGTATCGAACGCGGCGGCCATCGCCCTTCACTGGGCGCGGGTCAAAACCGCCTGAACGAAAACGAACGGGAGGGGGACGGCGCTCCCGCACCCTCCCCCTCACGTCCGGGAATCAACCAGTACGCACTGGAAGCTCAGATAGGCTAGTCGCAGAACCTGCGGCCGAACGAGTCGTACCAGCAGTTCCGCCGCCAATAGCAATTGCCGGGACCGAGGTTGCAGCCACCCGCATAGGCAGGCTGCTTGTAATAGGCGTAGTAGTTCGGGTTCCGATAATAGTAGGCGCGCGGTGCCGGCACGCCACAGGGCGCGACGCAAGGCGCTGCCGGGGCGACCACGGCGGGCCGCGCGACACAAGGCGAAACACAGGGGGCTGCGGCAGCAACCCGCGGCCGGCGCCAGCGCCGGCGCAGCGGAATGGGCTGAGGCGTCGGCACGAGCACTTGGGCGGCACACCCATAGGCGGCGCCACACCCGGCCTCTGCCTCAGGCGCGGACATCAGGCTGAAGCCAGCCGCCACGATCACGGCGGCAACAACAGTCATCAGGATCTTCATCTTGGAACTCCACTCGGGAACTTACAGAGCAGCCACCCTGGCCTCCCAGAGGCGGCGCGACTGACAAAACCGAGACTAGCGGAGCCAAGTATCGCTAAAGTTAATGCGATGAAGTTAACGCAAGAAAAAGCATTGAGACAGGCTTAACGACTGCCCCAAAACGGCACAACATTGCAGTGAGAAAGAAGTTCTTCTGGAAATACGCAGAAAGTCTTGAGAGCCTCGCGTGGCGGGCTCTACTTCATCGCGCGATCGACCCAGGCGTTCCCCGACCCACCACCATCGGAATAGTGGAAATAGGGCTCGCAGCGCGGGAAATCCTCGCCGGCCGTTGTGTACGGGCGGTAGAACCACCAATAGTTCCGGTCGAGGCAATGGGCTTCCGTGACCCGCTTCATATGGCCGAAGCCGATCAGCCCGCGGCTCGTCACGATCTCGGCCTGCTCGCCGGCGCGCGCCGGGCCGCTCGGGACAGCCGCAAGGGCGAGCACGAGGCCTGCGCCAAACGCAAACGCGAACCCCAATCGAAAGCCGGCCATGCTTGTCATCCCTCTTCGCGCCCCTTTGCGGCACCCCCGTTAAGCGTTCGGACTCTAAACGAAGCGAAAGGTGCGGGCAATCAAGGGAGTGCGCCGATTGCGCAACAGTCACGCAAGAAATGTCTGGGCATGTTATACCCGTTGAACCGTACACGGCCCCCCGCGCCGCGCGTGACCTCCACGCGACCACATCGTAAGTCAGAAGCTTTCGAAGGAGTATTCCCACATGGCGACCCAGAAATCCGAGACCGACGAGCTTGCCGCTCAGATTGAGGCCATCAAGGCCGAGATGCAGAACATCAGCGCCACCATGGGGCGCATCGCCGAAAAGGGCATGCACCGCGCGCAAGACAAGGCGTTCGAGACGAAGGAAAGTGCCGAGGAAGCCATCAAGCAGAACCCGCTGCAGGCGATCGCGATCGCGGTGGGACTCGGTCTGCTCATCGGCATCCTGACCCGCCGCTAGACGACTAGACTAGGAGAGGTTCCATGTTGCGGCTCGCGCTTTCACTGGTCTCCTCGCTGCAGGCCGGCGCCCGGATCAAGCAATCGGTCGAACAGTCCCTGCGACGGGCCGTGATCGTCGTGGCCGCAATCGTGGTCCTTCTCTTTGCGGTCGGCTTCGGCCTGGCCACGGGCTATCAGGCCCTGCTCGTGTACGACTTCACCCCGCTCGCAGCGGCCGGTCTGATTGCCGGGATCCTCGCGGCGATCGGCGTTGTGCTGTTGCTAATCGGGCTCCATAAGCCGCAACCCAAGCAGCCGAACCTCGTGAATGCGCCGGCCGAAGGCCTGGCCATGGTCGACCAGAGCATCAACAAGGCTATGAACCAGGTGGGACCGCTGACGCTGCTGGTCGGAGCCTTCGCCGCCGGCCTGCTCATGAGCCGCCGCCGCTAACCGTCAACACGCAATCCGAGCTCGCCGATGCGCCGCGACGGCCCTCTCTGCCGCGGCCTGATCGTCCCATTCCGGAACGCTCCTTAAGCCTCTCTTAACCATGCGCATTGCACCTTCTGGATAAGCAAAACGGTATCCAGCAAGGGGCGAGGCACAATCATGCAGCTTAGGAGCTTGGGTCTGGCGCTGCTGGCTTCGGCCTGCATGGCAGACGCGGCATCTGCGCAAGCGGTCGTAGAAAAATACGGCCCCCTGCAGAACGCCGTGGATGTCCCCCGCCCCTACGCCATTCCCCTGCCCCGAACGCCAATCCGCGCCCTCAATGGGAAGTCGGCACGCGCTACTGGTGGAGCGAGGGCTCGACTCGCTTCGACATCAACTCGTCTCGGCTCGACCCGACGCTCTACGGCAGCCCGACGTCCACACTCACTTATGACGGCGTGACCGGGAACTCGCTCGAGTTCTTCATGTCCGTCCGCAACGAGACGGACACATTCTTCAAGGGCTTTGTCGGCGGCGGCTGGCTCGGCGGCGGCAGCCTCGACGACGAGGACTTCTTCGCGGGCCAGGTGAAGTTCTCCGACACCTATAGCGAGATCGACGGCGAGGGGTCGGTCTACGTCACCCTGGACGTCGGTCAGGACTTCGAAGTCGGCTACGGCGGCAACCTCGTCATCAGCCCCTTTGTCGGCTTCAACTATTGGCAGGAATCGATCGACGCCTATGGCGCCCGCTGCAACAAGGATCAGGTCGGTGGCGCCTTCTGCGGGCCGCCGGGTTCGACGGCCGTCCCATTCGGCACGAAGGTCATCAACAACAAGTCGATGTGGTCGTCCTTGCGGCTCGGCACCGAGGTCACCGCACGCCTGTTCGACCGCGTGACCTTCCGCGGGGACGCGGCGATCTTGCCGGCGGCCTATCTCCTCAACGATGACAGCCACTACCTGCGCTCGGATCTGGGACCCACGCCCAATATCGAGGACAGCGGCACGGGCTGGGGGTACCAACTCGAGGGCGAACTGAAAATCGACGTGGACGACAACTGGACCGTCGGCGCAGGCGTGCGCTACTGGTACGCAGAGACTGGGGGGATCAGCGAATTCATCGAGAGCCGCACCGAGGTCGACCTCGAGGATTTCACGTCCGAGCGCTTCGGCGTTTTCGGCAACGTCTCGTATCGGTTCAGCACTTTCTAGAGTGCGACCCGGTGACAACCACGCCGCCGCCCACGCTTCAGACTTGAAGATGCGCTAGGTTAGGCGCTAGAAGCGCAAACCATCGTAGAGAATGCCGGCTTAGCTCAGTTGGTAGAGCGGCTGATTTGTAATCAGTAGGTCGCGGGTTCGACTCCTGCAGCCGGCACCACTACGCACCAACATCACCCGCGTTCGTGCTTTTGCGGCGAGAGCCGACCACTCATCCATCGCGATCCAACCCCGTAAGCAGCAAGCGCAGGCGCACCCCTACTTCGCGTCCACGAAGCGAACCGCTTTCTCGTAAATCAAGAGCGCCACGCAGCCGCCATGGCTGCCGGGCGAATGGCGCGTGCCGGGCGGATGGATGACGAAGCTGCCGGCCGGATACGTCCCGGCCTCGTCGTACTCGTCGCCTTCCAAAACGAGCATGTGCTCGTAGCCGACATGCTCGTGCTCGGCGACGCGAGATCCCGGCTCATAGCGCAGCAACACGGCAGCGGCACCGCCATCGGGCTCCTTGTAGAACCAATGGGCCGTGACGCCTGGATGGAAGGCCTGCCAATCGCTCTCTTGTAAGCCGCGCACATAGTCCAAAAGATTGGGAACTGTTAGTGGCGTCAAAAGTTCGGGCATGGGTCAGGCTCCAGAATGACCGCGTGGCGGAGTTTCCGACGTAGTCTGAGTCTGCTTTTCTGCACGAGCGGATCTCGCCGCAGGAATGGGCTCCGGCGCGGCGACCGCGTCCTCATCGAACCAGTGGTCTTCGATCCAACCGAGGACAAGCAAGAGCCAGGTCGTCAAAACGAATGGCGCCGATAGAACTTGCACGCCGAAATCGGCGATGGCCGGCATGAGCATGGTGGCAATCAGCGCACCCAGGATGGAAAGCCTCAGCTTCCCGCCGCAAACGACGAACACCGCGACCGCCGTGAGCACACCGTTGAAGCCATAGAGTCCGAGGTCAGCGCTTGCCGGATCGACATGGCGGTAATAGTAGGCCACCACGGTGCCGATGATCGCACCGGCGATGGCCAGAACGCCGTGGCGCCAGTTGCTCAGCAGAACCCCGGTGGCAAACAGCACACCCGACAAGACAGCCGGCGAGAACAGAGCCTGTCCCAGGCTCAACAACACGGCCGTGAGCGGCTGGAAGGCCGCACCTTCAGACGTCGACAGTGACAACAACTGAACGGCGTCGATATGCGGCTCCAGCGCGTAGAGCGCCCAGAACACGATCAGAAACGGCAGAGCCAGCGTCGGGAGCGGCAGGAGGGCAACGCATATTTTCACCAGCACAATGGTGATCGCGACGCAGACGACGAGCACGGCCCACATACCGACATTGGTCCAGCCGGTCTCGAAGAAGGCCGGGATCGCGAGCGCGATCAGGCACGGGTTCAAACCCGGAAGACCGCTCGACAGGACGACGCCCCTATCGCCAAGCAGCATGCGTCCGGCCGGGGCCATGATGCCCGCCACGAGCAGGTAGGCGGCGCTGATGGGCGAGGCGACGAGAACGGCCGCCAGGAAGAACAAGCCCGTCAGCTCGTTGCTCTGGAAGCACATCTGCGAGGCGCCCCGCAGAACGAGGCGCCAGTACGGAACCTCACCCGGAACGGCGGGCGCGAAGATGTAATCGACAGGCGCTTTCATCGCCGCACTCCGTCCCTTCATAGCGTCATCCGGGCCGCAAGTCTGAAACCTGCGTCCCCCGGTCGGCCGCCTCGATGGCGCGCCCTATCAGCGTGCGGCGAGGATGGGCTCGAGCGACTTCAGCACCTGATCGGACGTCGCCGTCCAGCCGACAATGCCGCCCTGCGCGACCAGCGCCTTCAGTGTCATCTCCTTGAACTCGGGAAAGAAGCTGTCGGTGCCGTCCTCCACCAGGACGCAGTCGTAGCCGCGGTCGTTCGCACAGCGCATGGTCGTCTGCACACAGACCTCGGTGGTCACACCGGTGATGATCAGATGGGTGATCTTCCGCATCTTCAAGTAGTCGTCGAATTCGGTGTTGTAGAACGTGTCCTTGCCCGGCTTGGAGATGACGAGTTCCCACTCTTGGGGGTAGCACTCGGGAATGAAGTCCGCGCCCGGTTCGCCGTCGATCAAAATCCGCCCCATGGGGCCTACGTCACCGATCTTCAGCTTGGGATTGCCGCGATTGCGCTTTGCGGTCGGAAGATCCGAAAGATCCGGCTTATGGCATTCCTTGGTGTGAATGATTGGCAGCTCGGCCTTGCGGAAGGCGTCCTGGAGCTTCGCGATTACCGGGATGCACGGCTGGAGTTTCGAGATGTCGTCTCCAAGCGACTCGGCAAATCCGCCCGCCTGGCAGAAGTCCCGCTGCATATCGATGCAAACGAGGGCAACGTGATCGATGCCATACTCGTAGTGGAACGGCTTGGCGTCGGGAATTGTGGGCATGTCTCGTTCTCCTACTCCGTATGCGTCGGGTGATCCGAAAACGATCGCCACAGCCTCGCCCGGGTGATCTCGGAATGCTTGTTCAATAAGCGCCGCAACTTAAGACTAGATTGAAAACTTCCTATGAATTGGTGGGGTCGACGGTCTAACTCCGCTCTTCTTCTAAAATGGCACGATGAGCTGCTGCGTCACGGCTAAGGCGGCGTCGAGCCCGGGCTCCGCGGCAGGATCCGGGATGTAACTCAGAGCGGTCTCTGTATAGATGCTGCCCGCGACATGCGCCTGATAGTAGGCCTGAAGAGCGAGCTCGGTATCTTGTTGGAAGTTGTTCGGGTTGAGCCACCCGAGCGCCATGCCGATGCCGAACGAATCCTTCGGCCGACTGGGAACGAGGGCCCGGCCGGTGAGACCGGCCCCGAAATAGTAATTGAAGAGTTGCGTTTCGGAGTCGTTCCACCCGAATTGCACATAGCCGCTGACGCCAGCATCGTTCGTCGGTTTGGGATCGCGGTACCAGAGGAGCTGTGACGCAATAAAATAGGCGCCCTCCGCGCCATCCTCCGTGATCAGACCGTCGTCGGTCGACAGTTTTCCTGTTTGCCGCCAACCACCGACGGAGAGGAATCCGGGTTTCTGTTCGGGTCCGAGCGCCCAATTCGTGCCCGCCTCCGCGATATGGAAATAGTAGCCATTGAACTCGGGGCCCGTCAGGCCGGTGGAAACGCCACGCGCCTTGTTGCCGTCGTACGCGCCGTAGGAGACGTAGAACGCCTCGCTCGGGACCCACGTGGTCGTGACGCCATAGACCGTATCGTAGAAAGAGCCGAGGGACTGGTACAGCGTCGGCAGCACAAAGATCGGCGCATAAAGAAGGCTGCTGACCGCGCTGATGTTGCGGCCTTGGTGAGTACTCGGTGCGGGACGCACGACGTCCTGAAAGTCGATCGACGGATTCGACTTGCCGATGCGCACGATGAGATGCTCGTCGAACAACTCCTGCCGCCACCACGCTTCCAGCAACTCGGACCGATTGAAGGGTTCGTCGTTCACGATGCCGATATATCCCAGCACGGAACCCGCGTCGGTGTTGGTCGCTTGGCTGTTCAGCTGGAGAAAGTCGACGCCGATCGAGCTGCCCTTCAGCCCGGCGAAACGTTCGAGATCGACGAACAAGTCGACAACGAGTGAACTGTTGCCGGTGAAGCCCGGATCGACACCCCCCGTCACGAGGTCGTTGACCCCTCCGACCCAGACGCCGCCGAGGCGGATACCATGCTTGTCGATGCCGAGCTGCTCTCCGAGCCAGCCCGTGCCCGTCACCGCATTTGTCGCCGCCGGATTGGCGCTGATGCCGATCTCATCGACCTGAGAGGAAGCGGCAACGTGCTGATCTTCCGCCTGCGCCGGCAGAGCGGTGCAAACGCAGCCGAGGAGCGAACACAGCACGGCTAAAGCGATTTTTCCTTTTGGCTTCAGCCTGACCATCGTCCCCCGCCGAACTGAGCTGCGAGCAACAGTATGACGCCCTAGGCGAGCGTCGCTAAGCAAAATGACACTCCCATCCACGGTCTTGGTCGGCTTGCGACTATCAGCGCACGCACGGTCCGACAGCTTCGGCGGGGACCTCGTGCCGGGGCGCTCTTAGTTGGATGGCGCGGCGGGCTTGGACGGCTCTGTGGACTTGGCCGGTGCTGCGTGCTTGGACGCTTTCTCACGCGGGCCATCGTCCCAACCCAGCATCTGCTTGACCGATTGCATCAGCGGCGGCACGCCTGCGTTGATTTCGCCGGCGTCGACGCCTTCGAGCCGTCGCGCCGCGTATGCGAACACGAGGACGATGACGGCGAGCACCAGAACTTCTTTCAGGACACGCATCGAACGAATCTCAGTCACCCTCTCCGGTCACATCTACCGAGGCCCAAGCGAGCCAGCGGTCCAGCGCCTCCACGGCCGCACTTGCATGAGCGCTCATGAGTAGCACCCCCGTCTCGTTCGGCGCGAACCATTTCATCGCCTGGCCCTCCCCGAGGATCAGCTCGGCGCCGTCATATGGTTCAAGGAAAATGTGTTGCGCGTAAGCCCGCCCCGCATTGCTGAAGCGCTGGCTGAGCCAATGGCTGGGTGCCTTGAGCGTATAGGACAACTCCTCGTACGCTTCCCGGACCGCCGCCTCTTCCAGCGTCTCGCCCGGCTCCACGCCCCCGCCGAAAAACGACCAGTAGCCCGGAAACGTCGGCGCATCGTCGGTACGGTGCTGCAGCAGAATCCGGTCTTGGTCGTCGTAGAGAATGACGGCGGAGAGGTCGATCACGGCCATGGGCGTATACAGGGCCTCGCGGCCCCAGGCGTCAACGCGCGCCGGCACGATTGCTGTGGACGCGAGGCGCCCCGAATGACGCGCCCCGCAAACGATTTGGGGCGGCCCCGCAGGAGCCGCCCCAATAGTCATTAGACCAGCGAACGGGAAGCCGGAACGCTACTCTTCGATCACGTTCACATTCTTCGCCTTGATGCCGTCCTTGAACTCCGAGGCGATGATGCGAAGGGTGGCTTCGCCGGTGCCCACCTGCTCGACCTTGAGCCCCGTTTCGTCGCCGTCGTCGTTATCGGCCGTCCGGGACTGATCGACGGTGACGTTCAACGTCCCTTCGTCGATCTGCTTGAAGGCTGCGCCGTAACCGCCATTGTTCTTGGAGGTGAGCTTGGCCAGAAGCGCGGAGAGATCGCCGTCCTCGCTCTCGACCATCTTCAGAGCATCGTCGGTGTTGTCTTTCGCGTCCACGTTCCAGACGCCGAGCTTGAGGTTGCCCTCACCTTCCTCGCCGAAGTCCAGCCCCTCGTCATGGTTGCCCTTGACGGACGTGTCGACGATCAGCGCCCACAGATCGCCGGGGCCCGCCTCGTCAATATCGAACCCGTCGTCGTAGTCGATGCTGATCTCATACTCTTTGACCGAACCGGACTCGTAGAGCTCGACCTCGTGCTCGAAGCACGAATCGTCGGGCGAACCGGTCACCTTGGCGGGAACATCGGCTTCCTTAAATGCGCCGTCCTCGAACTCGCCTTCGGCTTCCTTGGGCAGAAAGCTCTCCAAGAGCTTCCCGTCGCAATAGTTGCCGTTGTCGTCGAACCTGGAATCGACCGCCGTGGCGAAAACGCCACCTTCTTGGCCCTCGTCCAGCTCAATGCCGTCGGCGCCGGCATGGGTGAACTCGGAGTCCTTAGCATAGAAAAAGATGTCGCCCGGCCCTCTCTCGTCCACACGCAGGCCGTCGGCATCGAAATGACCGTTGCCCACATCGTCGATCTTGACGTCGTTTAAGCGCACGAGGATGGATGCGGGCGAGCCGTTGCCCTTGCCGCCACGCCCCGCGCCGCAATTCTCCACGACGTCGCAATCTGAAATAAGCACGCCGTAGTCGGCGAAACCCGAGATCTCCACGTCGTCCAGAATGAAAGTGACGGTACCGGTCTGGTCGTCGCGTACGTCGACGAAGATGCCTTTCCCGGTTCCGCCCTGATTCTCGATGTTGAATTTTCCGGGCCCCTCCAGGTTCAGCTCCGTCACGGTGAGATCGGCTCCCTGACTGATGTTGAATAGATTCGTGTCCACTGACGTCTTCACGGTTTGGCCCTTGCCGAGAATCGCAAGCGGCGCCGTGCCCGCGTAGTCGAGCGTCGACTTGATCTCGATGTTGCCATCGGTCGCGATCAGAACCTGCGTCAGGCCTTCCGATTTGGACGCGGCCTCGAGCGCGGCGCGCAGCGTGCCCTCGCCGCTGTCTTCGGCGCTCGTGACGAGAATGGGACCGTCCGCAAGCGCGGAAAGGGTGGACATGGCCGTCATGGCGGCGGCAAGAGCAAGGGTCGAAAAACCGTTCAGGGCGTGTTTCACCGAAGTTTCCTCAAGGCCATAGGGATTGTGTGCAGCCGCATAGGTAGCTCGGTAATGCGATGGTTTTGCAACAGTGCAAGCGGCAACGGACGCAAGAGGCTCAAAGACGCGCGCCTGTCTTCAAACTGCCGTGTTGCATGGCAGAATGCGTTTCTCATCCCCCGGCGGGGCCCCTATGATGGCGCCGCCGCGGGCGGCCACCCGCCAGCGGCCGCGGGGTTCCCGGCGAGGGACGAGTTCGAAAATTGAGGTCGAGAGGGTGACGCGTCACATGACACGGTTTGGGTTGCTTTTGCTTGGGGTCCTGTTTCTTGGCGGCGCGGCGTTCGCGCAAACGACAACGCAGCCGGCCCAATCGCTGAAGCCCACACCGTCGGCCTGCAGTGCTGGCAGCCAGTCCATGCGCGTCTGCACCAATGGTCTCAGGTCATGCAACGATGTCTGCGCGGCGCAGGCGCTGTCGGCGAATTCGCAGATCGTCGGCTGCGAGACCTCCTGCTGCACCCGCTACAATGTGTGCGTCAAGACGCGTGGCTGCGGCTCGCGTGTGATCGACTGCCAATAACAATCCTGCGCTCAGGAGCCGCCTGCTTCGGCCGAGACTTCGTCGAGCTGCGCTTTCAGCATCTCCGGATCCAAATATTGGATCACGGATCGCTCCGCACCGTCCGCGTCATAGCGAAGCTTGAGCAGCAATCCGCCATAGGATTCGAAGAACTCGTCGACCGAGATCCCGTCCGCGCTTCCCGTCGCCTCGGGCGGAAACAAGAAGGTCAGCCGGAAGGGTTCTCCCGGCGGCACGGTGGCAACCGGGCCCCGCGCCGACGGCCCCTTGCCCTCGGCCTCCACAACCACGTCGAGCAGGAGATCGGGCCGCTGCACGTCCGAGCTGAGAGCGCCCTCCAAGTCGGTCAGGGCCTCGTCTGAATTGTTCACCCCGGCGATGGAGATGCCGTTGATCAGGAAGGCCTCGGGCGTGCCCGAGAGGGTGAAGACGGAGCGCTCGGGCAACGGTAGGTCGGGGTGATGGAAGGCCCAGGAAATCTTGGAGAACGTCTCGTCCCCGGGCTCCGCGGCAAGCACGGAGTCGGAGGTCGAGCGCAACAGGAAGCCGCCTCCGATCAGAAGGCCGCCAAGGACGAGCAACACGGCACCGGCGAATATCATCATCTGACTGAGATCCAGCCCCCTCTTTTGCGCCCACGCCGCGCCTTGAGCCACCGCTCCCGCCTGCGCGCGGGCCAAGGCACCCGCCCCGGCTTGCGCCGATGCCATGCCGCGTGCCGCTTGCCGGCGTAGCCAGACGGATCCGGCACCGGCCTTGCGCTGAACTTCGCGAGCAAGACCGCTGGCCCGTACGTTGGCGCTTTGGCCCCAGGATGACAGCACATCGCCCGTCCGGGCGGCAACGCCTGACCCCAGATCAGCTAGAGCTGCCGCAGCGGCCGTGCGCCCCTCACCCTGCACCTCAGCTTCCGCCGGCACCGCCCCGTCAGGCCCGTCGGCAGGGCTTGCCTCCTGCACCCACGGATCGTTCGCGGGCTGGCCAAAAAGCTTGGTCCCCTCCGTATGCGGTCCGTAGGTCTCGAACAGGTGGACCGAGGCCGTGTGAGCCGCGTCCGGAGCCTCGTCGTTCTGGAATTGGGCCGTCCCCTCGCCCCCGCCAGCTTGGTGCGGGAGCGGCGGGAGCCCCGGCCAGCGCGGCTCCGGCGCGCGGACACGCGCGAAATGCTGGACCTCGCGCCCGACCCGCGCCAGATGAATGAAGAGCTTCGAGGGGATGGACGCCGCGCGCGACGCCGTCCACGCGCTTGCGCGGGAGAGACTTCGCCCGCTTGTCGCGCCGAGCTTGGCCGCCTTCGCGGCCGCCACGGACGCACCGGAGGCAAGACCGTTACGGGTGGCGGCGGCCAGTGCCGCCGCACTGTCACCGCCAGAGGACAATCGGCCGCCGATCACGCTCCCGCCGCTGCCAATGGCTTGACCGGTCTTGCGAGACAGTTTCCCGGCCTCGGCGGCCACGACCTGCGAACCAGCGGCGAGAGCCTGGCTGCCAGCCCTAACCGACGCCTTTGCCTTCGAACCGCTCCACGCGGCGCCTGCCGCAACGCCTGCGCCCGCCCCGCGCGCCGCCAAACCGACCTTCCGGCCGGTCCACTGCGCCGCTTGCGTCAGACCCCGGCCGGCGGCAGCGAAAGTGTGGGCCAGCACGCGGGCCAGGGAAGACAGGCCGGAACCAATGTGACGGAAGGCCGACGCCGCCGCATGCGCAAGCCCCTGCCACACGACCACCGCACCACGGGCGATGGACCGGGCGAAGAAGCGCACGGCCCCCGTAATTTTCGTGGCCCCGAAAACGATCCAAGAGCGGAAGAACAGGTAGAGATCGACCAGCGCATCGCGGATCGCTTGAAGCGCGCGCTGCCGCACCAGACGCCGATGACGGCGGACACGATCCTTCTTGGCGTTGGCGGCGCGAAGATCCTGTTGCCGCTGAAGCCAGCGCTCGTGACGGTCCCGGTCCCGCTGGACGGCGTTGCTCTGGGCCCGAAGCCAGCGCTGATGGTCGGTCAGATCTTCTTTCGCGCTCGATAGAAGGGCACCTGATCGCGCGGCCGTATCCTTGGCCGCGGCAACGGACGCCGCCAGGGCCGCGGACTCCTGATCGTCCACGTCCTCGTCCAAGGTTGACCAGGCACGTCGTTTTTTCATCGGACTGCCCACGCGATGGCCCTCAACGGACTCCGGGCCGGACTCCCGCCCGCAGACGGGCATCCAACCGCCATCGGCCTTGCGCCCTGGCGCAAGCCTCGATCGGCAACGGAGTCGAAACTCGCGGTCGCCCGGCAGCCACGAAGCGTGTCATCAGCCGAAGCGCCATTCCCCACGGCGGAAATCCGGAAGTCTACAAGGCTCGCCCAACTCAAGCCGCGTAGAACCAAAGCTTATCAATTTCCGCCAAGACACCTTAACGGTCATCGAGACGACGGCCAATAGGCCTTCGCCAACGCGTTCTACGGCAAGGCGTTCTGTAGCAAGTCAGTCAGCGGGGGATCGCTCTTGGAGCGGGGAGACGTGGGCGGGGCTTAGAACTCGTTCAGGCCGCCGAGAACCCGGTCGAAATCACGGGCTTTCTGATAGTCGATCTCAGCCTTTGCGGCCCTTTTGGTCGCCCGCTCCTGGCGGCAGACCTCATAGGCCGCCTCACCCGGCTCCGCGTTCGTGCGCCGGCATTGCGCATCGTCCTCGGCGTTGGCGGCATCCTCTTTGGCCAAGCGGCCAGCCTCGATGTCGCTGCGCGAAGCGCAGCCAGGAACCGCAATCGCGAGGGACACGAGGGCCAGCGGGACTAGAAAAGGTCTCAACATCACGGGTTGGATTGGCCCCCAAACATGGCACGGTCAAGGTCAAAGCTGCGTGATTGTAACCATGCTGCCTTGAGAGCGCCCGTTTGAGCCCTTAGCTGCGACAGAGGAGTATGCGTCCTCAGACGAGTAAATCGGAGAAATCGTGATCCCGTTCCACCAACGCCGCACCGCAAGCACCGTCCTGTCCCTCGTCGCCGCTGTCTTGATTATCGCCGCACCGGTCGCCGCCCACGCGGACAAGGCGCATGACGCCGAGAGCACGTTCCTCGACGGTGTGAAACTGGCTTCCGCCGACGAGACAACCGAGGCATCGGAGACTGCGGGCTCGGAGAACGGCAGCGAGAACGGTTCGGACGAAGACACAAAGGAATCCAAGAGCGCCGAAAAGCCGTTGCGTCTGCCCGCAGACGTCACCACCCAGCACGTTCTCAAACAGAACGGGAAAGAGATTCCTTACACGGCCGTGGCCGGCACGATCAAACCGCATGACGGCAGCGGCAAGCCCGAGGCGGAGATCTTCTATACCTCGTACACGACGAACCCTACGGACACCGACCGGCCAATCACTTTCGTCTTCAACGGCGGCCCGGCGCCGCATCGACCTATCTGCATCTGGGCGCCATGGGACCGAAAGTGGTGGCCACCACCGAGGATGGCGCGCTGACCGGCCCTCCCGCCAAGCTCATTCCGAACGAAGCAAGCTGGCTGGACTTCACTGACCTTGTCTTCGTCGATCCGGTCGGGACCGGCTTCAGCGGCCCCGCCGGCAGCAAGAAAGGTAAGGACTTCTGGGGCGTCGACCAGGACGCAGAATCGCTCGCCGACTTCATTCGCCTCTATCTGACCGAGACGGGCCGCATGGGCTCGCCGGTGTTTCTCGCAGGCGAAAGCTATGGCGGCTTTCGTGTGGCCGTCCTTGCGCGGAAACTGCAGGAGAAAGGAAGTGTCTCCCCGAGTGGTCTCGTGTTGATCTCACCGGCGCTGGAATTCTCGATGCTCCGCGGCGAGGATTTCGATCCGCTTCCTTGGGCGCTGCAACTCCCCTCCTTCGCCGCAGTGAAACTGGAGGCCGAGGGAACCACCTCGCGCGAAGGGCTGGCGGCCGCGCTGAAGGACGTCGAAGACTACGCCATGACCGACTACCTCGTGGCTCTCGCCTCAGGCGTCCAGCAGGGAGGCGAAGCCGCGAGCACAAAGGTGGCCGAACTGACAGGTCTGCCGTTGGAGAAGGTCGAGCGCTACTTTGCCCGCATTCCGCAATCGGTCTTCGTCAAGGAGTTCGACCGGGACGACGGTCAGGTCCTGAGCATGTATGACGGGAGCGTCGGCGGCCCCGATCCGCACCCGTCGAGCGCCTGGCCGCGTGGTCCCGACCCCGTTCTCGACGCCACGGTGCCGCTGTGGTCGTCGGCCTTCGTCCGCTATGCCGCCGAGGATCTCGGCTACAAGACCGACGAGGAGTTCACGCTGCTCAACCGGAAGATCAGCAATCGCTGGGACTACGGCACGAGCCCGACCAAGCAGGGCTATGCCGGCGTCATGGATGACATTCAGGACGCGAGGGCCGCCAACCGGAACCTCGAAGTCCTGATCGCCAGCGGCTACACCGATCTGATCACACCCTATTCCGTGCCGGCCTATCTCGTGGGGCAACTGCCACCGTTGAAGGGCGCGAAGCCAATCGAGCTCAAGAACTACGCCGGGGGCCACATGCTCTATTTGCGCGCGCCGTCACGGCTGCACCTGAAAGAGGATGTACGAGCCATGTACGCCCGCGCGACCGGCGAAAAAGGATCCTAGGCGTTTGTCGAAAGAGCCGGCTTTTCGCGTGCTCTAACGCGAAGCCAATGCTTCCTCGACAAGCCGACGAGCGCGCTCAACGCGAGCAACCCGATGACCGCAATGGCGAGGCTGTCGGATCCGAACGCCACCAATTGCTGCCCGGCCGCGACCACGAGCAGCGTGTAAGGCAGCAGCGCAGCGAAACTTGCCAGGCAGAAGCGCCAGGTGCTCAGCGGGGTGATGCCGGCCACATAGCTGAGCGCGTCCATGTTGAACCCCGGCAAGAGCCGGCACAGGAATACCGCCAGCATCAATTGCGATTGCGGCGTGTTCTCATCCAGCAGCCAGCGGCCGATGCGTGTCTGCGCAACCCGATCGAGCCAGCCGCGTCGCACCACGAAGTCACGGCCGACGCGCCTGCCAATCAGGAAACCAACGAGTGCCCCGAGTTGCGCGCCAATCAACACATAGAGTGTTCCGAGGAAGACACCTTGCGTCGCGCCCGCCGCCAGCAGCAGCGGCGAGGTTGGCACGACGCCGATAAGGCTTGCGAGAAAACGCAAGACCACGATGGCGATGGGGCCGAAGACACCGAGCGAAGGCAAGCTCCGCTGCAGATCGAAATTATCGAGCGCGACGGCACAAGCCGGCGTTGCAGACATCAGCAGAGCCAGCGTGCACAGGCCGATGAAGGCTGTTGGAATCGCTCGACGAACTTTCCGCGTCATGTTCCGTCCTTACGGCAATCGCATAACCGAAGGACGACACTCTAAAGCAACGAGCCTTCAAGTGTCGCGCCATCGTCGTCTTGAGTTCCACCGTGCCCTGAGCTTGTCAAATTGCGCCATTGTGCGGTCAGAACGGTGCTGCCCCCTTGCGGACGCCCTTTTTTTGTGGTCCACGGGCTCTCCACTGGATCGGCGACTTTGAGGATTGGTGATGTCTCTTGGAGGTCTCACGGACTCTGTACGTTCAACTCTGGCCTTTGCGATGGCCGGCGCGGCAGTAGCTGCGTTTGGTTTCGCGAGCCCAGCAAGCGCACAGGATGCTGCGAAGACGGACACCGACGCGGCGCAGGTTCTCGTTTGGCACGAGTTCCATTATCCCGAACGCGGCTTCGTCATCTCGTTCCCGGGCGTCACGGAACGGCCCAAGGCCGAGAGCACGCCGGTGCCTGGGCAGAATCCCCTGCTGCAGCACGAGTACAAGGTCGAAGCCGGAAAGGACACGGTCTACTCCGTCGTCGTGTTCGAGTATCCGGAGGGACGTGCGCCGAACCCGCCGAAGCAGGACTATTTCGAGAAAGTCGTGACGGCTTACGCCAAGGGCAGCGATACGAATCTGCGCCGCAAAACGCCTTTAAAGATCGACGAGCGTCCGGGCTACGAAGCGAAGGCCGAAGACAGCAAGGGCAAGCTCAACCACTTGATTACGATGGTCGCCAATGGCGACCGGGTCTACATGCTGATTTCGGCCGGCCCCAACAAGCACGCCACCAGCGAGGACGCGCTGCGCTTTCGCGATAGCTTCCGGCTGCTCGGCGGACCGCCGCCGCCCGAGCAGGCCAAGAAGGAAGGCTAGGTCCGGCGCGGTGACCTGCGGCCGCCCAGGCTAGATAGGTTTCGCCCGAAGATTGTCGAAGAAGCGCTGCCGCCGGGCCGACGGCGCGGGCGCGAACAGCCCTACCAGGATCGCGACGAGGAACCCGACCGGTACGGCAAAGACGCCGGCCAGGGACCCGTGCACACCCAGCCAGTTCGCAATCGGCCGCACCGACTCTCTCCACTCCGCCAGCAGGGCCGCCTGCGCCGCGGTATCACGTGTCAGGTAATACTCGTGGCGCAGGGCCTCGAAGGCCGCCGTCTGCGCCGCTGTCGCGTCCGACAAGAGGCTCGAAGACTCGTAGAACAGGATGGGGATCGTGTGCGGCACGATCATGTAATAGAGGCACACCAAGAGCCCCGCAATCATGCCGGCCAAGGCCGCGTCGCTCCCAAGCCGCTTCCACCAGATCCCCAACACCAGCACCGGCAGGAAAGCGCTTGCCGCCAATGACAACGCCGTCGCGGCGCCGACCAGCGTCTCTTGCGGCCAGCGCAACGCCACGGCACCAGCCGCCACGGCGACAGCGACCACCGACAGGCGCGCGATCGTAAGCTGCCGACCGGCGGACGCATTGGGCGCCAGGCTTTTGAAGTAGACGTCGTGGGCGATCATGTTCGCGATCGACAAGGTGAGCGCCGCGCCCGTGGACAGGAGGGCCGCCACGGACACGACGGCAAGGACGGCTTCACTCAGCATCGACAGCCCGTCACCGACGGCCAAGGCGGCCGGCTCGTATAGAGCCGTCAGCGCGGGGATCGCGGCACAGATGAGGAAAAGAAATATGGGCGCCCCGACGAAGGACAGCCGCGCATCACCCATGTCCGGCGCCGTGAAGCTCCGCATGAGCAGACAGGGCAGAGACGCGAAGCCCGTCACGAGGCAGAAGAACAGCGCAATAGAATTGACCGGGCTCGACTGCGCGAAGGGCTGCCAGGACAACGCCGGGATGACCTCATCGACGAGAAGCGTATCGGCGGCCGCGAGCGACCCTGTCTGCCAAAGCACGGTCAGGATGGCGATCAGCCCCGCCAACAGCATCACCATGTAATAGGCGAGCTGCGACAGGCTGAGTGACCGCATGCCACCGAGCAGCGTCGCCACGAAGATCAGGACGATGCCGCCCGCCATGCCGATCCAGGCGGGCAGCGCCAGCGCCGCCTGCCCCAGCAATCCGAAGCCGAGCATCACGGCCCCCAGCGCCGGGAACGAGCACAGCAAAGCGGCGAAAACGCCGAGCGGCCGCATCGTCTCGGCATTGAACCGTTCCGCCAGGAAGTCCGGCAACGTGTAGCCGCCATAGCCGCGCAAATACGGCGCGATCAGCAGGCCTGCCAGGACAAGGCCGAGCCCCGCGCCCACAAGGAGCAGTGTCGCGCCTTGCCAGCCGAAATCGAGTCCGCCGGCCCCGCCCACGAAGACGAGAACCGCCACCGATGACCCGGCGATGGCGATACCATTGAGGAAGGCTGGCATGAGACGGCCCGCCGCAAAGAAGTCGGCGATCGGGCGGGTCAGGCGAACGAGCCCCGCCCGCGCGAACAGCAGCGCCGCCATCAGAAGAGAAAGCTGGGTACTTAGCGTTTGGGGCCTCCCTTCGGCCGTTGCGGCCGTGCCTTGTCCGGCGGTGCGGGCGCCGCTTCGCGCAGCAATTCGCCAAGCTGCATGAACTCCGCCTTTCGGGGCGAACTCTTGCGCCAGGCGAGTCCGATCTCTCGTTTGGGCTCCGGCTCGGTGAAACGCAAGAGCCGAATATCGTCGTTCGGATGAATCTCGATCGCCGTCGCCATTTCCGGCAGCAAGGTCACGCCATAGCCGTTCGCCACCATCTGCACGATCGTGGTGAGGCTGGAAGCACCAAAACTCTGGCGCATGTCGGGCGCCATCAGATGGCAATAGGACAAGGCCTGATCCCGGAGACAGTGCCCCTCCTCCAGCAGCAGCAAGCGGTCCTGCGCCAGCATGTCCTGGGTCGCCGAGACGATGCCCGAGTTGTCCGGCGTGGCCTTGGTCGCGAGAATGAAGGCGTCGTCGAACAAGTAATGAGTCTCCACGGCAGGATCGTCGATCGGCAAGGCCACGAGAATAACGTCGAGGTCGCCGCTTACAAGCTCGCGCACCAATGTTTCGGTGACCGTCTCGCGAAGGCGCAGCGACAGATCCGGAAAATGCGCCTGCAGGGCCGGCAAGGCGGCCGGCAACAGGTATGGGGCGATCGACGGGATCGCGCCGAGGTTCAGCACACCCTTGAGGAGGCCTTCCTGCCCCTTGGCGTAATCTACGAGGTCCCGGACCGACGCAAGGATGGTCCGGGCCCTCCCCGCGATCTCTTCGCCCTTGTCCGTTAGTCCGACGCCGGACTTGCGGCGCTCGACGAGTTTGAGCTTCAGTTCGTCCTCGAGATCCTTGATCTGCATGCTGAGCGCGGGCTGGCTGACGGCGCAGTCTCGCGCCGCCTGCCCGAAATGGCGTGTGCGGGCCAGCGCCTCCAGGTAGCGCAACTGTCGGAAAGACACCATGGGCTATAACTATTGGTTATGGGATCGGCGGGATCAGCGGAGTTTTTCTTATCATGGCATCGGCGCACGCGCCATTTGGGATGCGCCGGGCGCGCAATGGAACAGCAGGATTTCTTCCGGTAGAGTTCAAATATTGGGCTGCCAGGCTGACGGCCCAGATCAGCGGCTTCAGATGTTCTTAATCCGGGTTCAAGCCCGTGTTCATGAACGAGTCATAGATTCCTCGCGGATTCTCCCCATTTATCTAGGGAGAGACCGTTTCGAGGCGCCATGAAGAAGTGCCGTATTTGGAAACCCAATGAGGAAGTAGGCCCGTGACCAAGATTCTAAGTCCCGAGGAACTCGAGGAGGAGCTGCGCGCCATCGGTGCCGCGCAGTACCACGACAAACACCCGTTTCATAAGCTCTTGCACGGCGGCAAGCTCAACAAGGGCCAAGTCCAAGCCTGGGCGCTGAACCGCTACTGCTACCAGTCGGCGGTGCCGCGCAAGGACGCGGCGCTGATGAGCCGCTGCCACGACCGCGAATTGCGGCGCGAGTGGATTCACCGCATCACCGACCACGACGGCGAAGGCCCCGAAGAAGGCGGCATCGAGCGCTGGCTCGTGCTCACCGACGGCCTTGGGCTCGACCGCGACTACGTGGTCTCCCGGAAAGGCGCCCTGCCCGAGACGGTCTTCGCCGTCGAGGCTTATGTGAACTTCGTGCGCGAGAAGACCCTCGTCGAAGCCGTCGCTTCGTCGCTCACCGAGCTCTTCGCGCCGAGCATTCACAAGGAGCGCATCTCGGGCATGCTCGAGAACTACGACTTCATCAGCGACGACGTGATGGCGTACTTCAAGCGCCGCCTCACCCAGGCGCCACGCGATGCGAACTTCGCGCTCGAGTACTGCAAGCAGAACGCCCGGACGCCCGAGGCGCAGCAGGGCGTGCTCGACGCGCTCCGCTTCAAAACGCACGTCTTGTGGGCCCAGCTCGATGCGCTTTACCTCGCCTATGTCGATCCGGGCATGATCCCGCCCGGCGCCTTCGTGCCGGATGCGGCCTGATGGCAGATGTGAAGCAGCCCGGCCGGCTTGTCGTCGACCGGGCGACCAAACCGGTGATGCCCCGCTATCTGAAACTGCGCCACGATGCGGGGCGAGACCGTTGGGTGCTGCTCGCGCCCGAACGGATCATGACGCCGGATGCAATCGCCGTGGAGGTGCTGAAGCTGTGCGACGGAGAGCGCACCGTGGAGGACATCGCCGCGAAATTGGCCGAGGAGTATTCCGCGCCCGTCGACGTGATCACCGCCGACGTGACCGAGTTGCTCCAAGACATGGCCGACAAAGGATATATCAAGGGATAGTGCGATGACGGACGATCTCAAGATTGACAGACATATCGACGCCATTGCCGTCGACGACGAACCGACGACAGGCGTCATTGGCAGCGGGGAAGAGTCGAACATGCTGTGCGCCGTCGCGCCGGTGGGTCTGCTCGCGGAGCTCACGCATCGCTGCCCGCTGCAATGCCCCTATTGTTCGAATCCGGTGGAGCTGGAAAGCGTCAAGAACGAGCTGACCACGGAAGAGTGGTGCTCAGTCATGAGCCAGGCCGGCGAGATGGGCATCTTGCAGGTTCACCTGTCCGGCGGCGAGCCCACGGCACGCAAAGACCTTGAGGAGATCGTCAAGACCGCGGCAGACGCAGGCCTCTACACGAACCTCATCACCGCCGCCGTCAACGTGAAGCGCGAGCGCTTGGAGAAACTCCAGGAGCTCGGGCTCGATCACGTTCAGGTCTCGGTCCAGGACGTAGACCCCGCCGGCGCGGACCGCATCGGCGCCTTCAAGAACGCACTCGAGAAGAAGCTGGAGGTCTGCCATTGGGTCACCGAGCTCGGCATGCCGCTGACCATCAACGCCCCTATCCACCGCCACAACATCCACAATGTGCCGCGTTATATCGATCTGGCCGTGGAACTCGGCGCGCAGCGCATCGAGATCGCCCATGCGCAATATTACGGCTGGGCCTTTCTCAACCGCGCCGCATTGATCCCCACCTATGAAGAGACGATCGCCTCGATCGAATATGTCGAGGCCGCGCGCGAGCGTCTGAAAGGCGTGCTGACGATCGACATGGTGGTGCCCGACTACTACGCCAAGCGTCCCAAGCCCTGCATGGGCGGGTGGGGCAAGGGCTTCATGAACATCACGCCCGCCGGCAAGGTCCTGCCCTGCCACGCGGCGGAGAGCATCCCGGAGCTCAATTTCGACAACGTGCGCGACAAGAAGCTGCTGGACATCTGGATGGACTCCGAAGCGTTCAACGCCTTCCGGGGCACCGATTGGATGAAGGAGCCCTGCCGGTCTTGCGCGTTCAAGGAAGTCGACTTCGGCGGCTGCCGCTGCCAGGCCATGGCGATCAGCAAGGATCCCCGCAACACGGACCCGGCATGTTCGCTATCGCCCTATCACAGCGAGATGGTGAAGCTGGCGAAGTCCGAGGCCGCGAAGCCTGCGACTGCGTTCGTCTACCGCAATACGCGCAACGCCGCCCAAATCGGCAAGGCGCACGGCGAGGAACTCGTCCCCGCCGAATAGATAGCACTAGACGCCCTGTGCCAAAGGCGCCCTCCTCGCGGGGCGCCTTTCTTTTTGGACGGCTGCTGGACCTACCGAGCGCGCATCTGCCTCAGGCTGCGAGCCGTGCATCGGCCGCCGCAGCGGCGTCGGGTCCACCCGACAGGAGCCGGTAGGCATAGGCCGTAGCGAGGCCCACGATCGGGACCGCCACGAGAAGGCCGACCCCGAGCGCCAACACGCCAAGCGCGATGATGAGCGCCGTGAGGACGGCAAAGCCGAACAATGGCCACCGATTACCCTTCGTCATCTCCATGCTCGTCTTGAGCGCGTCAAGCGGCCCTAGGCCACGGTCGACGACGAGGAAGGTGGAGAACATAAACAGCACCATGGCGATCAGGCCCGGCACGATCAGAAGTACGAGTCCAAAGCCAATGGCCAGCGACGTCAAAAACGAGGTGGCGAAAAACTTCCAATAGGGCGTCGGATGCCACAGGGCCGAGTATTCAACACCGTCGGGATTGTCATGAGCGGCCAGGAAGAACGCCACCGCACCCATCAAGATCAAGGCGCTGATCGCAAGGTTCACGAGGTTCGACACAATGGTCGGCTCCTCGAGGGTACCCCCTGTCAGGCTGTTGACCCCGCTGGTGATGCCAACGTTCAGGAAGTTCGCCACCAGCAGAATGGCGACGGCGCCAGCGAAAAACCAGGGACGCTTCTTGAACGTCTCCCAGCCAAACTGGATTGCAGACGTGGGTGAAAACCGCATGAGCACCACTTAGCCTCGTTGCGTGACGGCACTCTGAGACAGACTGGACACGACGCACTGCCGATGTCGTCAGGGGATCGCCGCCAGACAAACTGTGCCCGTCGACCCCAGCCGTCTACTCAGATGTCGAGCCGCGCGTCCGGCGGCGCAACCTGCGCCGCATAGCCGGACAAGAGCCGGTAGGCATAGGCGAAAGCGATGCCGACGATCGGCGCGGCGACGAGAAGCCCGACACCGAGCGCCAGCGCGCCCACGAGAATGATCAGCAAGCACAGCAGAATGAACCAGAACAGCGGCCAGCGATTGCCTCTGGTCATTTCCATGCTCGCCTTCAACGCGTCGACGGGCCCCAAGCCGCGATCGATCACGAGGAACGTCGAAAACATGACGAGAACCATGGCGATCAAGCCGGGCACGATCAGGAGCACCAACCCTATGCCCACGGCCAGCGAGGCCAGAATGGAGGTTCCGAGAAACTTCAAGTAGGGGCTCGGATGCCAGAGCGTCGCGAAGTCGACCCCTTGCGGATTGTCGTGGGAGGCGAGGAAAAACGCCGTCATGCCCATGCTTATCAGCACGCCCAACGCATAGCTGACGAGGTTCCCGAGGACGGTCGGCTCCTCGTAGGAACCGCCCGTGATGGTGTCGACCGCACCGCTGACAATGCCGACGGCGATGTTCGCCACCGCCAGGATCACCATCGCGCCAATGAAGAACCAGGGACGCTTCTTGAACGTCTCCCAGCCAAACCGAATTGCGTCACCGGGTGAGAACTGCATAGGGGTAACCTATCACTTCCGCGCCACATTTTGGGAACGGATCGCCGTTCTCCAACAGAATCCACAGATTCCTTGAGAGGACACACTTGCCCGGCAGATTGCCACTTAATCCCGTCGTTGTTTCCAACTTGCCATCCCATTGTTGCCATTTGTACCATGCCGGAAAAGAACACGGCCCCCTGAAGACGCCGCCGGCAAGGGGTGAACTGTGATCTGAGGAAACGCACGCCCGGCGCCCAAGGTCCGATCATGCGCATCGACACGCTTCCGGTAGGTCTCGCCCGTGCGACCGCGATTGCCGCGGTCATGGTTCTCGGATTGACGGCCGGCCTCGCATCAGCCGCCGACAACAACAAGCCCGCCCAGCGGAAAGACGGCGGCGTCGCGATCAAGCTACCGCAGTCACCGCCCATGATGCCGGTCGATATCGGCTACCTCCGCGAGGAGGTTGCCGGACCACGGCCAGCCTCGCGCCTGGACGTCGAGCCGGACAACGCAGGCATTGCCGGTGCCGAAATGGGCATCAAAGAGAACAATGCCGGCGGCCGCTTCATGGGACATCTCTACGGGCTTGACGTCGAGACGGCGTCATCGCCCGAAGAAGCGGTCGATGCCCTGACGAAGCTCTACGAGTCGGGTCACAACTATATTGTGGTCGACGCCTCGGCCCCGACATTGCTCAAGCTGTCCGATTGGGCGGCCGACAAGGACATTCTCCTCTTCAACATCCGCGCCGAGGACGTCTCGCTGCGTCAGGAAGATTGCCGTGCGAACGTCATGCATGTCGTGCCGGACCGCTACATGCTCGCCGATGCCCTCGCCCAATATCTCGTCAAGATGGGGTGGACCGATTGGCTTGTCGTTCATGGGTCAACGGATGCGGACAAGGCTTACCGTGACGCGGTCCTGCGCGCGGCCGAGCGCTTTGGCGGCAACATCGTCGATGACCGTGAGTATGTCGACGTGTCCGGAGGACGGCGCGACGGCGTCGGGCCCATCCCGCCGGCGAAGCCCCACAAGGAAGCCAATGCCAGCCACCAGATGATCAAAGCGACCGACTACGACGTGATCGTGGTTGCAGACGAAGACCAGATCTTTGGGCCGCTGATGCCCTATCGCGGCGGAGGTCAGCCGCGGGTCGTGGCCGGCACGACAGGCCTCACGGCTACCACCTGGAGCCGCGGCCACGAGAAATGGGGCGCGACCCAAGCGAACAATAATTTCGAGAAGGCCAACGATCGGCTCATGCTGCCGATCGACCACATGGCCTATGTGGCCACGCGAACCATCGGAGAGGCGGTCACCCGCAAGCCCAAGAACGACTTCGAAACCGTCTCGGCCTTCATCCATGGCCCCGACCTGCAGCTGGCACCCTTCAAAGGTATCAAGCAGCAATTCCGGCCTTGGGACGGCCAATTCCGCCAGCCGATCCTGATCGCGACCGAGAAGGTGCCGGTGTCCGTATCACCGCAAAAGGGTTTTCCCCACGCGAGCCACCCGGAGATCGAGGTCGACACGCTCGGCATCGACGAGCCGGAAAGCAAATGCAAGATGTAGGCTTATTGGCCTGCCGGCGCGGCGCCCCCGGCTGTCAGCAGTTGCCCTTCCCGGTCTAGAACCGGGACGTTGTACTCTTCCAGGATTGCTACGATCTCGTCGGCGTTGTCAGCCAGAACCTTGTTCACCTGATGCTTGAACTGGGGTTCGTTCGGACGAATGCCGAGCGTGATCGGGTAGAACGTCGCCGGCCCCGCGCGCTCCTTGACCAGCGGCACAACGTTCAGAGGACCATCGGAAAGCGCGGCGTAGTAGCCGCCGATGGGACCCCAAAGAAGACCCGCATCGAGTTTGCCCGAAACGATCTCCGCGATCATGTCCTGTGCTATGGCGGACTGGCTCTCTTCGGAGCGTCCATCGAACGGTTTCGAATTCGCGATCAGGCCGTTCATGGCGAGGATGCTTGCCGGCGGCGTGCGCGCAACGAGTCCGATGCGCTTCGACTTGAGCCGCGGATCCGATAACGAGATCACGCCGTTCAGGGCCGTATCGTCGGCGCGCGTGATCAGAACGTAGGACGCGTAATAGTAGGGGTTCGTGTCTTCGATGAGCCCGGTGCCTTGCGCATAGCCCATCACCATCGCGCAGGCGTTCTCTCCGATCGTATTCGGCACGTAACCGGTGTCCTCCGGGAACCACGTATAGACGAGCTCCCGGTCCAGACGCTCGGCGATGAGCTTCGCGAGCTTGTTTTCGAAGCCTTCTTCTTTGTCGTTCGAGAACGGCATGTTGTCGGGGTCGGCGCAGACGCGGAGCACCCCTTCCTCCATGGCGCGCGCCTGGCCGGCGACGCACAAGAACGCAACAGCCAGCGCGACGGCCGCCCAAACCGGGCCGCTCAATCGGGCAACCGCGTACCTCGTTCGTGATCGAGCTTCGCTCAAGGCCGTTCCTCTGCCGCGCGTCCTGCGCTGTCTCTTCTATCCGG
Organism: Methyloceanibacter sp. wino2; assembly: GCF_003071365.1. Taxonomy (NCBI): domain Bacteria; kingdom Pseudomonadati; phylum Pseudomonadota; class Alphaproteobacteria; order Hyphomicrobiales; family Hyphomicrobiaceae; genus Methyloceanibacter; species Methyloceanibacter sp. wino2. The sequence continues at coordinate 2,946,716 of NZ_CP028960.1, read as the reverse complement.
GGCCGAATGGTCTGGCCACGCGCTCCTCGAAGTAAGATGGGGGTGTTCGAGACCGTCTTAAACGATGACTGCCGTCTCGGAGCAAGGGCGACCTCCGGAAAACCTTGCCCCCTTGCCAACGGACTATGGGTCGAGGCCCGCGCAACGGCGAATGTTGTCCACCCGTTCCAAACCCGTCGGGTAATGAGCCCCGGTGGGCTTGTCGCCGAATTCAGCCATCGCAACCGACCCGGCGTCGATACCGTCGTCCTCGTGCCGCTCACGGAGCAGCCGGGCGGCACAGCAGTCGGCCTCGAGTTCCATGCGCTTCAGCTCCGGGGCAATGTAGTAGAAGGCCTGCGGTCCGACGTGACCCAGCCCCTTCTTGGCGTTTGCCACATGGCCGAGCGTGTGGTGGCAGCACTCATGCGCCAACAGAAACCGGCTGTAGCTCGGCTGATCCCGCAGCGTCATGGCGTTGACCACGATGACAGGACGCCCGAGGCGATCCGTCATGGAGGAGGCTTGCTCCTCGACGCCGCGCAGCTTGTAGGTCCGGATATCGCAATATGGATTATCCACCTCCGGCAGGAAGCGCCCTGCCCGGGCCGGCGACGATGGCTGGAAAACAAGGAATACGACGAGTGCGACCGGAAGCGCGGCCACGAGGACAACCGGCAGCCGCGAGAAAACCTGTATTCTTCTTCTATCGGGCCCGGCACCCCACAAACCGGGCAGTCGGCGGACCGGCCATCTGATCTGGCGCATTTGGTGGATATTAGCGGAAACTGGCAGGCGGCACGATAAATACTGCGTTATTTGGGAACTGTGACGTTCGTCACACCCCGTACAAGGCCACGTTGATCCCGGTCATGCCCCCACCATATACGGAAGACCCCCAACCGCCGATCGGCGAGTTTTCGCCCCGGAGGACCCAACGATGATGACCGAACTGATGAAACAGCTGACTCTCTCCGTTTTTGGCCTCGTTCTTGGCGTGGCCGTTCTCGCCGCCAACAGCAATCCGGCGATGGCCGACCGCGGCAAGGCCTACTGGATCGACGGCGCGCCGCGCTATTCCAACGAGGCGACGGTGATCAAGCGGAAGCCCAAGAGCGCACAGGCAGCCAACACCAAAGGCAAGTTTCAGAACAATCTCGATTTCGAGACCGAAGCCGTCTGGCGCAACCTTCGCCCGAACCGGTTCACCGACTAAGGACAGCCGAAACGCCCCAAATCGGGGCGTTTCGTTTTTTGGACCGCCCGTCCGCCTCCCGGCGCGCCAATTGACAGGCCCGTATCAGCCGATAGGGTCTGGCCGCTGCGGGCCCCTCGCCCGGCCAAAAACGACGGAATTACGAGCGGGATGGGTCCACGCCTTCTTTATAGCCTCATCATTGGGGCGGCCATTCTGGCTTCCCTGGTGCTACGCGTCTGGGACCCCACGCCGGTCGCGCGGCTGAGGTCCCTCGTCTTCGATTCCTATCAACGCCTGGCACCCCTCAAATTCGACCCCGAGTTGCCCGTCCGCATCGTCGACATCGACGAGGAATCGCTGCAACGGATCGGCCAATGGCCCTGGCCACGGACGGTCCTGAGCGACCTCCTGGTTAAACTGCGCGATGCCGGCGCCGCCACGGTCGGTTTCGATATGGTGTTCCCGGAACCAGACCGGATGTCACCGGCCAATGCCGTAAAGTTCTGGCCTCAGTCGGACCAGCTGACCCAGCTCAAGACCGAGCTCGACGCGCTTCCCTCCAATGACGAGATCTTCGCAGAGACCATCGGCACGGCGCCGGTCGTGATGGGCTTCATCGCCTCGCCCATGAACCAGCACGCACTGCCGGAAGCCAAGGCGGGCATGTCCTTCGGCGGCGACGACCCGCGCCTGTTCGCACCCCACTACCCCAGCGCGACGTCGAGCCTCAAGGAACTGCAGACCCCCGCGGTCGGCGCAGGCGCGCTCAACTGGGTCCCTGAATACGACCAAATCATTCGGCGCATGCCCATTCTGGTGACCCTCGATGAAACGCTGTACCCGTCATTTTCCGCCGACCTCCTGCGCGTCGCGCAAGGCGCATCGACCTATGTCGTCAAGTCCTCCGGCGCCAGCGGCGAGAAGGCGTTCGGCGAGCAGACCGGCATCGTCAAAGTCCGAGTCGGCGATTTTGAAATTCCGACCGATGCGAACGGCCAAATGTGGCTTCATTTTTCGCCACAGACCCGCGACCGCTATCTGCCGGCCTGGAAAATCCTGGACGGCGAGATCGGCGAAGACGAAATTGCCGGCCGCATTCTTCTGATCGGCACCAGTGCTGCAGGCCTGTTGGACCTGCGCGCGACGCCGCTCGAAGCCTCCGTGCCGGGCGTCGAACTGCATGCTCAGGCCGTGGAACAGATCATTCGCGGCAGCTATCTGATGCGGCCTGATTTCGCGACGCCCGCGGAGCTCCTTTACATCCTCATCCTCGGCCTCCTGATCGCCGTCCTAATTTACCGTGCCGGTGCTTTGGGTAGCGCCGTGCTCGGCGGGCTTGCCGTTGCTTTCGTCGTTTGGCTGTCATGGCATGCATTCAACAGCTGGGGCTGGCTGGTCGACCCCGTCTATCCGACGATCGCCTTGACGGCGATCTACCTGACCGGCTCGTCGTTCGTGTTCCTGCGGACCGAGCGCGAACGCAACCGCGTGCGCAACGCCTTCTCGCACTACATGGCGCCGGCACTTGTTGAGAAGCTGGCGGACGATCCCGAGCGGCTCAAGCTCGGCGGCGAGAACCGCGACATGACGCTTCTCTTCAGCGACGTGCGAGGCTTCACGACGATCTCGGAAGGACTGGATGCGGAGGAACTCACCCGCTTTCTCAATGACCTGTTCACGCCGCTCAGCAACATCATCCTCGACGAGGAAGGTACGATCGACAAATTCATGGGCGACGCCTTGATGGCCTTTTGGAACGCGCCTCTCGATGACCCCAACCATCCGGGACACGCCTGCGCCGCCGCGCTTCGCATGGTCGACGAGATGGCCATTCTCAACGAGCGCTGGGAGAAGGCTGCCGAAGAAGCGGGCCGCCCCTACAAGCCGGTGAAGCTCGGCATCGGCCTGAACACGGGCGTTTGCTGCGTCGGTAATCTCGGGTCGGAAACGCGGTTCGACTATTCGGTGATCGGCGACAACGTGAACGTCGCCTCCCGCCTGGAAGGACAGTCGAAGACCTACGACCTCGTGATCATTGTCGGCGAGGAAACGGCGGCCCGCGCGCCGGACTTCGCCTTCCTTGAACTCGACCTCCTGAAGGTCAAAGGTAAGACCGAAGCCAACCGCATCTTCGGCCTGCTGGGCGACGACAGCGTACAGCAGAGCGAGGCCTTCGGCGCCCTCACCGCCAAGCATCAGGACTTCTTGTCGAAATACCGCGCGATGGACTGGGACGGTGCCGAAGTGCTACTGGCCGAGTGCGAGGCCTTGGGCGGCGACAAGCTGAAAGGCCTCTACGCGCTCTATCGCGAACGCATCAATGCCTTCCGTGTCACGCCGCCGCCGGAGAATTGGGACGGCACCACTCAAGCCACCTCCAAATAAATCATCCACCAACGCAATACGCCAAACGCTTACAGTCGAACTTTCATATGCCTGAGATTGCCATTCTTTGCCTTGCCGCGATCGCCATCTTGATGGTCAAGCACACCGTGGCCGACTTCTTCCTTCAAACGCCATTCCAGTACTGCAACAAGGGTACGTACGGCCATCCGGGCGGCTTCGTTCATGCAGGGATCCACGTCGCGATGACGCCGCTCGCCTATCTCGCGCTGGCGCCCGCCTCCTTGTTGCTGGCACTCTGGATCGCACTGGGAGAGTTCGTCGTTCACTACCATGTGGATTGGGCCAAGGAGCAGTTCGGCCGCCGCACGAAGGCGACGCCGCAGACGGCGAGTTATTGGCATGCGCTCGGCCTCGACCAACTCGCGCATGGTCTGACCTATGTCGGCATCGTCGCCGTGCTGGTTTGGGCGATGAACTGAACCACAGGCAGAACGAGTGCACTGGGCACGGCCCGGCCTGAATTGTATGCTCGACGCCATGGATGGTTTCTCCATCGGTGAACACGTGCTGCGGGAGGCAAGTCGTGAACGTCTTGATCGTCTATGGAACCACCGAGGGACAAACCCGCAAGATTGCCGAGCGCGTGGCGAAGGATGTGTCCGACCGCGGACACAGCGTCGAGGTACACGACGCCGGAGAGTCGGATGCCCACGTAGACCTCAACGCGTTTCAAGCGGTTGTCGTCGCGGGGTCGGTACACCAGGAGCAGCACCAGAAGGCCATCAAGAACTTCGCGACCGCCCATAGCGAACAGCTGAATGCTCGTCCGTCGGCCTTCATCTCAGTCAGCTTTTCGGCGGCCTTGGACGACACCCGGCCCGAAGCACAACGCTACGTGGATCAGTTTGTCGAACTGACCGGATGGCAGCCGCGCATGACGCTTCTGCTAGGCGGCGCTGTCCGCTTCACCGAATATGACTATTTCCAAGAGCAAGTCGTGAAGTTCATCGTCATGAAGCGGGGCCTCGCCGCCGACGATGGCGGCGATCGCGAGTTCACGGACTGGGACGCTTTGGACGGTTTCGTCGACGCGTTTCTTAAGGGCGCCGCTGGCTAACGCTCGCTGGGGAAGTGGTAGAACTCGTCGTTCAAGTATTTGAGCAGGTCCTGCGTCTCGGTCGCAGAGAACTCCGCGCTCGCCATATGGCTGCAGCTGGCGAGCTGCTCCTTCAATTCATCCAGAGACTGAACGGCGCGATCCGGGCGTGAGAGAACGCTGGTGTCGTGGCAGTCCGTGCAATGGGTGTCGTACAGGCGTTTGCCGTTGGCGCTGTCGCCCGGTAGCGACGCAGCGTGCGCCGTTGTTACGAGCAGCATCGATGCCAACACGCTCAGAAGGCTGTTCATGGCTCACCTCCCCGGATCCTCACGCACGTGCCCCTCGCCGGCTTTTAGCTGCGCAGGCGAAATACCGCAACGTCGCTCCAAAGGCCTACCAGCCGCGCCAGTAGCGGCGCGCATCCCGCCTCAGAAACCGCTTGGGCACACGGTAGACGGCGTAGCCTTGCGCATCGTCGTCATCGTCCCTGTATTCGGGCCGTTCGTAGCGGTACCGGGGGTAGTCGCCGCGATATCGGGGGTAATCGTAGCCATAGGGCGGATCGACGTAGACGCGGACACGCCCCGCCGACGCCGGGGCTGGGACAAGCGTCGTCAGGAAAAGAGCGACGCCTGCAATGAGAAGTGGTGATTTTGTCATTGCATTGCTCCGTTCGCAAAGAAAGGGAGTCTCTCACTGCCGTCACGGAGTGTCAAAGTGACCGGCCTAGGGGCCCGTTTTCCTGGCGCTAGCGATCGCTCACAAAGCACGCCCTTGACTTCCGCGGTCATTGCAGGCTTCACGGTAGGGTATTCGACTCCGCCGCTGGTTGCCTCAACCTCCCGGGAGAGTTCTCTTGTGACGACACCTGGACTGAGATCGTTGATACGTTCCATCGCTGACAATCCCCGTCCGAGCATTCAGGACGGCCTGCTCCTCGTCAGCGTGATGCTCGTAGGCGCGCTGCTTGCGCTGCAATACAATCTCTTCTGGTTCAGTGCCGAGCTCTCCGAGCCGCAGCGCAAAGTCTCGCTTGCCGAAGCGATGGCGCTCACGGTCCTGCTGGCTCTGTGTGTTTGTGCTTTCGCCGTCCGGCGACTGCGCGAGGTCCGGTATGAAGCTGCGCGCCGCGCCGTGACGCGGTCTCAGATGCGCCAACTGCGCACGATGGCGTCGCATGATCCCCTGACGGGGCTGGCAAATCGCCGCGAGTTGGATTCGGCCCTGGCAGCGGCGATCGCCTCATCGGCCAGCGGGCAGGAGCACGCGTTCTTCCTGATCGACCTGAACGGCTTCAAAAGCATCAACGATCTTTTTGGCCACGCCATGGGAGACCGCGTCCTGCAAGCCGTCGCCGGACGATTTCAGTCCGCGGCCCGGCCAAGCGATCTGTTGGCGCGCCTCGGCGGCGACGAATTCGCGCTCCTATCCTACGATGTCGACCGGGACACCGCCCACGCCATCGGTCAACGCATGATGGCCACCCTGGACAGCGAGATTCGCGTCGGCGGACGATCCCACGAACCCGGTGCCTCGATCGGCGTGGCTCTCATTCCCCAAAACGGGTCCACACCGGACGAGATCATCCATCACGCCGATATCGCGATGTACCGCGCGAAAAGCGAAGATAAGACGGCGCTGGTGTTCTTCGAGCCGCCGGCCGCGATCAACTGACCGGCCGCTTGTCCCGGGGAGCACGGGGTAGAGACGCGCCACTGTCTAATGTGACGACGCGCTCCACGCTCAAAGCTAATGCAGCGCGGAGATCTCGCGGTTGGCGAATTCGAGCCGGTCGGACAGGAGCCGGATGATGAGCTTGTGGAGGGCGGCGGCAGCCGACGGATCTTCCTCCTGCATCTTGTCGAAGGACTCGCGGGTGAGGATATAGACGACGCTCGCGCCCTCCGCGACCACGTTCGCCCCGCGCGGCACGTCGCGGTAGAAACCCATCTCGCCGACGACCGTATGGCCCAGCATACGCCGCAGACGGATAGACTTACCGTATTCGCCCGCAATCGTGATCGCCACACAGCCTGAAGCCTGGAACACGACGGAGTCGGACGGCTCCCCCTGCCGGAACAGCACGACGCCGCTGTCGAGCTCACGACGGGTCATATAGGGCTCGACCCGTTCGAAGGTGATATCGCCACCGAGCTCGTTCTGAAGCCAGGACTCGAACGTGTGCGACGAAGCCTCGCCGACCTCGTGATACAAGAGCACCATGTCCTCGCACCATTCGACCGCATCGTTGCGGGTCGGGAACGCCTGGTGAGGCCGATCCGTCCCAAAGAAGCCGGCGCCAAGGAACGCGGCATGCATGGAATCGCTCAGTCCACTGAAGACAAGCGTGACGTCACGCTCCTCGCAATAGTTGCGCAGCTTGACGAGGCTCAAGACGGCCGAGGTGTCGAGCCCCTGCACGGCGCTGAAGTCGAGAACGACATAGCCGACCGGTTTTTCCTTCTGTTCCTCGATCTCGCGCCGAATGCGCTCGAAGAGCCCATTCGAGGATCCGAAGAAGATAAAGCCCGACAGCCAGAACACATGAACGCGCTTGCCTTCCTCCTGGAGAAGGCGCGTCTGCTCCGGCGAGCGGTCCACACTGCTCGACAGCTCGTAGCGCGTCAGGTGACGGCGGATCACGCCGATCCGGCTGTAGGACAGCGCGAAGAGCAGGCAGGCGCCGATGACGCCCAGCACCACGCCGACGAGATAACCGAAATACAGAATGACCAGCGCGATCGCGATGGCGAGCGCGAGGTCCGTGCGGGACCGCTGTGCCGGCGAATGCACCAGCGCTTCGATCAGGATCATCGTACCGAGATAGGCCAGCATGCCGCCCAAAATCGCCTTGGGTACGAAGCTGCCGACATCGGCCCCGGCGAACAGCACCAAGCCGCACACGACCGCAACCGACACGCCGCTGATCCGCGTCACGGCGCCGGCTTGTTGCAACAGCAGGCTGTTGTTGAGCGACAGATTGCCGGCCACGCCGCCGAGCACCGACGCCAGTACGTTGGCGAGACCGTTGGTGCGGAACTCCTTGTCGAGATCGGCGGATTTCTGCCTGGCGACTTCGAGGCTGGAAACGTCGAGCAGCATGGAGATCGCGGTCACGCCGCAGACCGCGCCGATTTCCGCACTGCTCAGCGCCATGACGCCCCAATCGATGTCGTGGGTCGACAGCGCGCCGATGGGCCACCAGAGCTGCAAGGCGCCGACGGCTGCCAGATACCAGTCCGCCTGGGTGTCGGGATCGGTCACGAACCACATGAGAATGGCGTTCAACACGACAAGGAAAACGAGAAAGGCGATGGGCAGCGTTAGATAATCGTCCATCCACCGCTTGAGCAGGACGATGAAGAAGGCGAAGGCGAGCCCCACCGCGATCTGCGGCGCGTAGCGCATATCCGCCATCACCGCCCAGCTCGACGGCGACAGGGTAAGGTTGCTGCCGGTGATGACTTCGACGCCGCCGGTGATGAGCAGAAGCCCGGAGGCGGCAAGGAAGCCGCCGATCACGGGGAACGGTACGAAGCGCAACCACTGACCGAGCTTGAACCCGCCCAGTCCGAACAAGACGGCGCCGGTGAGGAACGTGCTGACCGTAATGGCGACCATCACGTTGATGATCATCGTTTCGGTGTCCGCGCCCTTCGCGGCGAGCCCCGCGGCCACCGTGGTGGCCAGCACGCTCATGACGGCGACGGCTGGCGTATCGGGCCCCGCATCGGCGGGAACGAGCGTCGTGGTCAGCGATACGACGACGCCGGTCACCATGGTGCCCATGATGAGCGCAGCCAGTCCGAGCGGGAATCCGGCGGCGATAGAGCCTTGGAAAATCAGGGCGCTGAACGAGATACAATAGGCGATGTTGACGATCGCCGAGATCGTCCCCGCCATGGCGTCGCGCCCAAGCGTTGCGACGTCAATGTTCTGCGGGCGCTTAGGCGCCAAATTTTCCAGTAAAGACAAAAGCGTATCGGAAATTCACGGGGTTGAATTGTGACCGATCATGGCCGGGCAATACGACAATGCAAGCAAAAACGCTTCGGCCCGCACTTTCTTCGCCGCAAAGCGATGAGCAGGCGCGTCTCACGGTGATCGGCGCAGACGATCAGGCCGACGGCAGAAGCGTGTCGTTGCCGATCCGGCGCGCATGGCCGGTCGCCTTACCCGTGCCGGCATATTGCGGATTCCAATGGGCGGCATCGAGCCCCGTTTCCACGCCCCACTTGCCCACACGGCTCGGATGAAGCACGGCCTTGGACAAGAGCCCATTGAAGGCAAAGCGAGGCACCACCACGAAACCGAGCTGGCTGAGGTGTCCACGCATGCGCTTGCCGTCGTTGAGCGTGAAGCCCCAATGCTGCAAATGACAGCTCAAGGTCACGAAGCCCACATTCGCCGCATCCCGTTCGCGCGCGAACAAGCCCTCGGTGAAGAACGCTCGTCCAATCGCAAGCCCGAATAGACCGCCTGCGAGACGGCCGCTGCGGTCCCAGGCTTCGACAGAGTGCGCATAGCCTGCGCGATGCAGCGCCGTGAAGACCTCGACGAGCCCCTCCTCGACCGCACACCCGCGCAGCACGGCCGCGAAGTCGGTGTCGAAGGTGACGCCGTAAGCCTGCGTCTGGAGCAAACGCCAGACGCGCTGTGAAATACGGACATTTTCGGGAAACGACACGGCGCGCTCAGCCGGCGCCCACCACTTCATGTCTTGGGGGTAGAGCCCTTTCGCGTATGCCGCGACCATGGTCGGTACGTCGAGCGACGAACAACGCCCGGCCAGCCCTTCCGGCTGACGCAGCGCCTTCTCCGGATCGGGCAAGCGCGGACCGAAGCCCACGAATTGTTTGGCAAGGAGGGCAAACGCCGCCGGCTTGCTGTAGAGCCCGGACGTGACAAGGCTTTCTGAGACCTGCTTGAGGACACTCTGTCTCGCGGACACGGGCAACTCCAACGCAATACTCGACGACGCGCGCGGCGGCGCTCACTGGCCACCACACCTCGCGTCAAGCTTGCCCGCAAAGGATTCCCAAGGCGTTAACATCCGTCAGCGCCTTGGATTCCAAGCCCCACGGGACGGAAAAACGCCGCTACGCTTTTCCGCTGCGGACCCGGTCCACGGCTTCGCGCCAGCCGGCATAGCGCGCTTCGCGTTCGCTCTCATCCATCTGCGGCTCATACCGTTTGGACGGCTCCCAGGTCCGCGCAAGCTCCGCATCGTCCCCATAAACGCCTGCCGCCTGACCTGCGAAATAGGCCGCGCCGAGGGCGGTCGTTTCCGCGATGGGCGCCACCTCGACCGCTTCGCCGAGAATGTCGGCGAGCCGCTGCATCGCCCAGCCATTGGTCGTCATCCCGCCGTCGACGCGCAGGACTCCCGTCTCACCGATCCCTGTCCCGGCCATGTCCTCCCGCATGGCGCCCAAAAGGTCGCGCGTCTGAAAGGCGACGGATTCGAGCCCCGCGGCGACAATGTCGGCCTTGTTGGAGGCGCGCGACAGCCCGACGATGGCACCGCGTGCGCCTGCGTCCCAAACCGGCGCGCCGAGCCCCTGAAACGCGGGCACGAGATAGACGCCGCTGTCGGGGTTGGCCTGCCTGGCCAGTTCCTCGCTATCGGCAGCTTCCGCGATGAGACCGAGACTGTCGCGCAGCCACTGGATAGTGGCGCCGGCCATGAAGATCGACCCCTCCAAGGCGAAGGTGCGCGCGCTATCCAACTGCCACAACACGGTGGACAACATGCGGTTGGCTGAACTCATCTCGCTGTCCCCGGTATTGGCGACGACGAAGCACCCGGTTCCGTAGGTCGCCTTGATCATGCTGGGCCGGACGCAAGCCTGGCCTTTGGCGGCGGCTTGCTGATCGCCCGCGACGCCGCGAATTGGCAGCGCCGTACCGAAGGCGTCTGGAAGCGCCTCACCGAAGTCGCCGCGATTGTCGCGCACCTCGGGCAAGATGCCGGCAGGGATTCCAAGGCGGTCGAGAAGTTTGGGATCCCATTGGCCTTTGCTGATGTCGAACAGCATGGTGCGGGCGGCGTTCGTCGCGTCGGTCACATGCAACGCCCCGCCCGTCAGCTTGAAGAGCAGGAAGCTGTCGATCGTGCCGAAGCAGACTTCGTTGCGGGCAGCCCTTTCGCGAAGCCCCGGAACGTTCGCGAGAAGCCAGGCCAGTTTGGTCGCCGAGAAGTACGGGTCGATCAGCAGACCCGTGACGTCCGTGACGTGCGCGCCCCACCCTTCCCGCTCGAGCTCTTCGCAAAGTGGTGCGGTGCGCCGGTCCTGCCAGACGATGGCATTGTGCAGCGGCTCGCCGGTCGCACGATCCCACACCACGGTCGTCTCGCGTTGGTTGGTGATACCGAGCGCGGCGATATTCGATGCGCCGACCTCGCCGATCACCGAGCGGCAGACCTCGCGGACCGCCTGCCAAATCTCGTTCGGGTCGTGTTCGACCCAGCCCGGTTCCGGAAAGATCTGGTTCAACGGGCGCACCGCCGACGCTCCCGGACGCCCCGCCTCGTCGAAGGCGATCGCGCGCGTGCTCGTGGTTCCCTGATCGATGGCCAGTACGTGCCCCATGAGGCTCCCCACCTATGTCTAGGTTCCTTGCGTTTCCTGAACGATCCAAGCGCAGTACTCGGCGCTTCCGCCTGCCGTCGGCAGCACAAGCAATGCCGGCAGGTCGTAGGGATGCAGCCGCTTGACCTCCGCCATCACCTGCTTTGTCAGCCCCTTGCGGGTCTTGATGATCATGGCGACCTCTTCGGCCGTCTCCCGCGCGCCTTCCCATTCGTAGATGGAGACCATGCCGGGGAAGACGTTCACACAGGCCGCGAGGCGTGCATCGACCAGCGCGCCGCCGACGCTTTTGGCTTCGTCGATGCTGGGAAAGGTCGCGTAGATCAGAACCGGAAGATCGGTATCGTCCATGTTGGCTCCCTAGCCGCCCTTCTGAAGAGGCGTTTCGTCACTGTCCCATGTCACACAAGACGGCGGTACTTATTAAGCCTCCGTCTTAAGTGGCACTTGCACGACATTAACACCACAGCTTTAGTGTGGCCTCCCGCAATGGGCAGTTGAAAGCGCAGCAGATCTGTCATGGCCGATTTCGAGAAGATCGCCTTCGTAGCCAGCGAGACGCGCGATGCGGAAGACGCATACGCTGCGCTCGTCAAGCGCTATGGCAACGTGCCGCCCAAGGAGGCGGATGCGATCGTCGCGCTCGGCGGCGATGGTCTGATGCTTCAGACCATGCACGACCACCTCCATAGCCACATCCCGATCTACGGCATGAACCGCGGCTCGGTGGGCTTTCTGCTGAACGACTACAAGGAGAACCGGCTCAAGGAGCGTTTGGCCGCGGCGGAGATCACTGTCATCCATCCGCTGCGGATGGTCGTGCGAGACCGGAACGGGGACACCCACGAGGCTCTTGCGATCAACGAAGTGTCGCTGTTCCGGCAGATCCACCAGGCGGCCAAGCTCAAGATCGGCGTCGATGGGACCACGCGGCTCGGCGAGTTGATTTGCGACGGCGTACTCGTGTCCACGCCGGCCGGAAGCACGGCCTACAACCTATCGGCCCACGGCCCCATTCTGCCGATCACGGCGCCGCTCTTGGCCCTGACGCCGATCAGCCCGTTCCGGCCCCGGCGCTGGCGCGGAGCACTCCTTCCCAACGACGCGCGTGTCCTGATCGAGGTTCTCGAACCCGAGAAGCGCCCGGTCAGCGCCGTGGCCGACCACACCGAATTCAGAAACGTGGTGGCGGTGGAAATCGCCGAAGCGAGCGCGGTCGACATCTTCATGATGTTCGATCCCGGCCATACGCTCGCCGAGCGCATCCTCGCCGAGCAATTCGATTATTAACGGCCGCCGAGCTCGAAGACCTCGTCGATCACCGCGTAGTCCTGATAGCCCAGCCGGGCGATCGGCCGGAGCTTCGTGACATCGACGCGCCCGTCGACCAGCGCATCATCGTCGATATGGATGCCGACGACCTGGCCCAGCACGATCGCATGGTTGCCGGGCCCGCCGTCCACGCCCGGAAGGTCGATAGTCCGCCAATACTTGCATTCGAAGGCAACCGGCGATTCAGCCACCCGGGGCGGCGCGACGATCGTGGACGGCGCGGGGCTGAGACCGGCCAACACCATCTCGTCCACATGCGGTTCCACGTGCTTCGACGTCCGGTTCATGGCATCGCGCAGATCGTATGTCGCGAGCGAGCAGACGAACTCGCCCGTCTCCTCCGCATTCCGCTGACTGTCCTTACGGCCCCCCGACGAGAACATCACGAAATGCGGATTGGTCGAGACAGCATTGAAGAAGCTGTAGGGCGCGAGATTCACGACCCCTTCCGCATCCAGCGTGGAGATCCAGCCGATGGGCCGCGGACTGACCAGCGCCATGAAGGGGTCGCGGGTTAGCCCGTGAGAATTGGAGACTGCGTCGTAGAACATGGTGCCTACCGTAAGGCCCGACTAAGCCAATTCAACATCGATCAGGGCTGCCACGTCGATACGATCTCGTCCAGCGCCGGGCGCGGCCTCTCGTCCGGCTTGCCTTCTGCCGTGCCGATATAGACGAAGCCCGCGACCTTCTCGTTGTCCTCCAGGCCGAGCGCCTGCCGCACGCCGGCGCTGTAGGCGCACCATTCCGTCACCCAGTTGACCCCGAAGCCGAGCGCGCTCGCGGCCACCACCAGATTCTGGCAGGCGGCGCCGGCCGAGAGCACTTGCTCCCATTCCGGTACGGGCGATGGTGACGTGACGCGGGAGACCACGGCAATCACCAGCGGCGCGCGCAGGAACCGCTTCGCCTCCATCTCAAGGCGAACGGCGCTCGCGGCCGGCTCTTCGGCACGGCAGATGTCGGCCAAGGCCCGTCCGAAGGCCTCCCTGGCATCGCCTTGAAAGAGGATGAAACGCCAGGGCGCCAGCTTCTTGTGGTCCGGAACCCGGGCCGCAGCCGTCAGGATTTGGTCGAGTTGGGCCGAATCGGGCCCCGGCTCGCCGAGGGCGTTGGCCGATACCGACCGGCGGGTCAGCAGATGTTCGATCGTAGGTTTGGACATAATATGCACTGTATTGGCTAAGGGCCCGGTGCATATCGCGAAACGGCTGCGCTCACAATGGGGCCAATTGGACGACCGTATAGGGACGGTCTTCCAAAAATCGGCCTCATTCCGCGTCAATTTACAGGAGTGGGGCGCCGACAAAGCCTATAGTGGGCCGGCGTAGGGAAGCGAAATCTGAAAGAGAATTGGTATGCGGGGACAGGTCCTAGCGGCGCGAAGGCTTTTGCTTTTGCCCGTTCTTGTCTTCGGCGCCGTGCCAGCGGCGGCCGAGGAGCCTGCCGCGCCCGCTTCCCAAGCCGCCGTGATCGTCGTCGACGGCTCCCAGGGCATGACTGAGAAGGTCGGCGACAACGCAAAAATCGACGGCGTCACCGGCGTGTTGTCCAAGGCAATCGCCACCCAAGGCGAGAAGAGAGCCCTCGGCCTCGTGGCCTACGGCCACCGCGAGGCCTCCAGCTGCACCGACATCGAAGCCCTCGCCAAGCCCGGCGAGTTGAAGGCCGCGACGGCCGACCCGCTGCTCGGCAAGATCACGCCGAAAGGCCAAGCGCCGGTCGCCGCTTCCATGGAGGAAGCCGCCAAGCTTGGATCTGAGGGACAACCGCTCAATATCGTTCTGATCGCCGGCGGTGCGGATACCTGCAAGGCGGATCCGTGCGCCATGGCTCAGACGCTCAAGCAGCAGCAGAAGGACCTGCGGATACACGTCGTGGGCTTGAGCACGCAGCCGCAAGACCTCCAACCGCTCGCCTGCATGGCCAATGCAACCGGCGGAAAATTCGTCGCCGCGACAAACGAACAAGGATTCGAAGTCGCCCTCGGCGCCGTGTTCGCCGCGATCGATGCCCCCGTCGCCGCACCGCCGCCCGCTCCCGTCGCGGCCGCACCCGCAGCGGCAATGCCGCCGAGGACATCGGCCGCACCCGCCAAATCACCCGGGAGCAGCGCCGGCAAGGGCGCCTCGTCGAAGTCCAGCGACGTCAACACCGTCAACACGGCCGAGAGTATCATCGAGGTGCTGCCGCCTGCCCCCGTCCCGACACCGCCGGCCCAACCCGTGCCGGTCACGTTCCACGCGCTGGCGACGGAAGCGGGCCCGCGGCTGCGGTCGGGGCTCATCTGGAGAATCTTCCACGCCGAGGCCGAGGCCGAAGGCGGCTTCGAGCTCATCAGCACGCACCGCGAGGCCGCCCCCTCTATGACCTTGCTGCCAGGCGAGTATCTCGTGAACGCCGCCTACGGGCTCTCCAATCTGACCAAGAAGATCCGGGTCGAGGGCGGAGAGGAGAAGAACGAAGCTTTCATCCTCAATACGGGCGGTCTGACGTTGAAGGCCGTGTTGGCCACCGGCGAAGACTGTGCCGAAGGCGACGTCGATTTCGACATTCAATCGGACGAGATAGATCAGTTCGGGAAGCGCGAAACGATCCTCGCCGACGCCTCACCGAACAAGGTCGTGCGCCTCAATGCCGGCGCCTATCACATCAATAGCCTGTACGGCGATGCCAACGCCAATGTCGGCGTCGACGTGACCGTCGAACCGGGACGCATCACGCAGGCCACCATCAAGCACACGGGCGCGAAGATCACCTTCCGGCTGGTTCAGAGCCGCGGCGGTGAAGCCCTGGCCGACACGGAGTGGCAGATACTCACATCCGCCGGCGACACCGTGAAGACCAACGTCGGCGCCCTGCCGACCCATATCCTCGCCGCCGGCACTTACGCGGTGATCGCAAAGCACGGCGAGAAATCCTACTCGCGCAAGTTCACCATCGAGCCGGGCAACGACAAACAGATCGAGGTGGCGATCGAGGACGGGCCCACGTCGGCGAAGGAGCTTCAGGTTCTGCTCGAGCCGCCCGAAGCGCCGCGCCCCGGGACGAGCGGCTACGCCGGCCCGCCGCCGGCCGGCGCGTTCGGTGTCGACGGGTTTTCAAATCCCGCCGACCCCAATGGCCCGCTTCTCAATCCGGGTGCTCTGCTGCGGCCTTCGCGCTAAGACAGACGTCTTGGACTAGGCTGCTTTCGCCGCGCCCGACGGTTTCGCGTCCGGCGGAACCGACTCGGCCGCGATCATCGCAACCGCATCCTCCAGGCTCATCACTTCCTGTTTCTGCGAACCGAGACGGCGCACGGAGACCGTGCCCTCCTCCGCCTCGCGCTTGCCGGCAACCAGGATGACCGGCACTTTGGCCACGGAGTGCTCGCGGACTTTGTAGTTGATCTTCTCGTTGCGAAGATCCGCCTCAGCGCGCAGGCCCGCCGCCTTGAGCCGTTCCAACACCATTTGCGCATAGTCGTTCGCATCGGAGACGATCGTCGCCACGACGGCCTGCACCGGCGAGAGCCAAAGAGGCAGATGTCCCGCATGATGCTCGACGAGAATGCCCGTGAAGCGCTCGAGCGATCCGAACATGGCGCGATGGATCATGACGGGGACCTTCTTCTCCCCGTCGGCGCCGATGTAATAGGCCCCAAGCCGCTCCGGCATGTTCAGATCGACCTGGACCGTTCCGCACTGCCAGTCGCGCCCGATGGCGTCGCGCAACACGTATTCGAGCTTGGGTCCGTAGAAGGCGCCCTCGCCCGGGTTCAGCTCGTACGACAGGCCAGCGGCCTCCACCGCGCGCTTCAGCGCGGCCTCGGCCTTGTCCCAGACCTCATCCGCGCCGACGCGCTTCTCGGGACGGTCGGAGAACTTGATCCGCACATCCTCGAAGCCGAAATCGCGGTAGATCGAGAGGACCTGCTCGTTGAGCTTCACGCATTCCTCTGTGATCTGATCTTCCGTACAGAAGATATGCGCATCGTCCTGCGTGAAGTGCCGGACCCGCAACAGACCGTGCAGCGCACCCGAAGGCTCGTAGCGGTGCACCTTGCCGAACTCGGCGATGCGCAACGGAAGGTCGCGATAGCTCTTGAGGCCGTTCTTGAAGATCTGCACATGGCCGGGGCAGTTCATGGGCTTGCAGCAGAACACGCGATCGTCCGGCGTTTCGGCGATGTACATGTTCTCCTGGAACTTCTCCCAATGGCCCGACTGCTCCCAGAGCGTGCGTTCCATCATGTCGGGCGAGTTGACCTCAACATAGCCCCAGTCCTGCTGCCGCCGGCGCATATAGCCGATCAGAGCCTGGAACAACGACCAGCCCTTGGCGTGCCAGAACACAGCGCCCGGCGCCTCTTCCTGGAAGTGGAACAGGTCCATCTCGCGGCCCAAGCGGCGATGGTCGCGCTTCTCAGCCTCCTCCAACTGGTGGAGATAGGCCTTGAGGTCGTCCTCGTTCGCCCAGGCCGTGCCATAGATGCGCTGAAGCATCGGGTTGTTCGAGTCGCCGCGCCAGTAAGCGCCCGCGATCTTGAGCAGCTTGAAGCCCTTCCCGATGCGGCCGGTCGTATCCATGTGCGGGCCGCGGCACAGGTCGAACCAATCGCCCTGATGATAGATCTTGACGTCCTCGCCCTCGGGAATCGCATCGACGAGCTCGACCTTGAAGTGCTCGCCCTTCTCGGCGAACACCTTCCTGGCCTTCTCGCGGCTCCAAACCTCAACCGTGAACGGGTGATTGGAGGCGACGATCTGGGCCATCTTCTTCTCGATGACCGGCAGATCTTCGGGCGTGAAGGAATCCTCGCGGGCGAAGTCGTAATAGAAGCCGTTCTCGATCACCGGACCGATCGTGACTTGCGTGTCCGGATAGAGTGCCTGGACGGCTTCTGCCATCACATGCGCCGCGTCGTGACGGATCAGCGTCAGCGCCTCCGGATCGGTGCGCTTGACGATACGGATGTCGCCATCGTCCTCGATCGGCTCGCCGAGATCGCGGATGGCACCGTCGACCACGACCGCGACCGCGTTCTTCTCGAGCGATTTCGAGATCGAAGCGGCCACGTCGCGCCCCGTGACTCCGGATTCGAAGTCGCGTGCGGAACCATCGGGAAACTTTAGGGAAATCATACTGTCTCTCCTCTCAATCCTGCGTACGAGCGCAGGTAAGATGGAATGGTTGGGTAGGCCGCGGGTTCTAACGGGAATCGCGGCCCAAGTCACCCGTCTTGTCACTCGTATCTAGGTATTCACGCCTTGATACGCCAGCGGCCGTAGCGCCACGGGGCAAAAGGATGGCGTTCGGCGCGGATGTCCGGCACCGGATCGTGCCCGTGGCTGCCCCATGGATTACAGCGGCAAAGCCGCGCCAGCGTCAGCCACCCGCCTTTCCACGCGCCGTTCAGGTCGATGGCTTCGCGCGCGTAGTCCGAACACGTGGGAAGATGGCGGCAATGGGCGCCGACCAGCGCGGAAAAGGTGTAGCGATAGGCCGTGATCGGGGCGAGCATTACCGCTTTCGCGATTTGCCGCCCCAGACGCGCGGGGCCGATGTCGAAGGCGGGTTCATGCGATTGGCGTGCCGTCCTTGCGCGTGAACGCGAAGCCGCCGCTTCCGTCACGCTGGGCTTTCATGTCGATATCGCTGTAATGCGCCGTCTCTTCGGGCGCCCGCGTCCCGACTTCGAGATAGGCGACCGGCGCATCGCTCCTGTTCACCAAATGATGGCCATCCGGCTCGCCCGCAGGGAAGCCCGCCGCCATGCCCGCCTCCAGAGCAAACTCCCCCTCGTCGGTGATGAGCGTGGCCGTGCCCTCGAGGATGTACACGAACTCGTCCTCATTCTCGTGCCAGTGACGCTGGGACGACCACGCGCCTGGAGCAAGCGTAACCAGGTTGACGCCGAACTGGTTCAGCCCGAGGGCGTTGCCAACCGCCCGTTTCACCCGTCCGGCGAGCGGCTCGTCGAACGGAGCCGGGTAGATGCTGCCCGTTCGCGCCGCAACAGCCATCGACTCGATCCTGGTGGGCGTCGTGTCGCTCATGTCCAAGCCTCAAACGGACGGTTGTTCGGGCGCGGCCCGCATAGCCTCGATCTGCGCGATCGCATCTTCGACCGCGTCGAAGACGAGAAGCGTCGACGGCTGACGGGCCTTGTAGTCGCGGACGGACTCGAGCAACGCGAGGTCCCCCCACTTCCCAGTGGGCGGCTCGCCGCCTTGCTTCAGCATCGCGCGCATGGCGGCACCGACCGCACGCAACTCCGCGGCAGAGGACCCGATAATCTCGCGGCCCACCACGGAAGCGGCCGTTTGACCGAGGAGACACGCCCGCACGGTCTGCCCGTAATCGGTGACGACGTCGCCATTCATCGTGAGGTCGACCTCGACGGTGCTGCCGCAGAGTTTCGAGTGGGCTCGCGCCGTTGCCTGCGGCGCAGCCAAGCGCTCGGTCCGGGGTATTGCCGCAGCCAGGGCAAGCAACCGGTCGCTGTAGATGTCCTCTGGCCGCGTCATGAAAATCCTCGTTGAAAGAGCCGCTTGTGTGGTTCTGGTTCCCGCCGCGGGTTGCAGGCCGGGGGTACGCACTATATATGCTCGGAGGAATTTATCTTCTACGCGCCCGTTGCCGCGCTGCCGCACATTTGCGTCAATCGCCTTGCGGGTTCTTTCTCTTTGAAAGAAAATCAAGCGCTTAGACAACCGGAAGGATCTGCCACGTCATGGCTACAAAGTCCGACAGCCGCGCCGACACACGCCAAGGGCGGAAGCTCTACGCAGGCATCGAGATTGGTAAGGGACCCCAGATCACTCGTCCCTCCCGCGAAGAAGCGGAAAGAGCCGTGCGGACCTTGATCGCTTATGCAGGTGACGATCCGGAGCGCGAGGGCCTGCGCGATACGCCGAAGCGCGTTGTCGGCGCCTATGACGAGTTCTTCGCCGGCTACAAGGACGACCCGATCGAGGTCCTATCGCGCACGTTCGACGACGTCGGCGGCTATGACGACATCGTCATGCTGCGCGATATCGAACTGAACTCCCATTGCGAACACCACATGGTTCCGTTCATCGGCAAGGCGCATATTGCCTACTTCCCGACCGATCGGGTCGTGGGCCTCTCCAAGCTTGCGCGCGTGGTGGAAGTCTTCGGACGCCGCCTGCAGACGCAGGAGACCATGACGGCGCAGATCGCCGAGACGATCGATCGCGTGCTGAAGCCCAAGGGCGTGGCGGTGATGATCGAGGCCGTCCATCAGTGCATGTCGATGCGCGGTGTCCGGAAGCCCGGTGTCGCGACCATCACGACGCAGTTCACCGGCGTCTTCAAGGAAGACCCGGCGCAACAAGCCCGTTTCATGCAGTTGGCGGCAGATCGCGGACGCTAGAAGAAGCGCCCGCCGGCCGCAGCGGAAAGACTTTGCGGTGATCGACGCTTCGAGATTCCCAACGATCAAGGACAAGTCCGAGCTCGAGGAAGGCGACACGTTTGCGCCTGCCTTCGACGCCGACGGTCTCGTGCCGGCCATTGTGACGGCGGCGGAGACCGGCGAGGTCTTGATGTTCGCCTATATGAACGACGAGGCCTTGGCCCGGACCATCGAGACCGGCGAAGCCCATTTCTGGTCCCGCTCGCGCAAGGCGCTGTGGCGCAAGGGTGAAACGAGCGGGAACACGCTCCGCATTGTCGAGATGCGGGTAGACTGCGATCAGGACGTGCTCTGGCTCAAGGCCGAGATGACCGGTGCCGGCGCGTGCTGCCACACGGGCCGTGTCTCGTGCTTCTATCGCCGCGTCCCGTTCGGCAAAGAGGCTGGTCAGAAGCTCGTCATGGTGCACACCGACCGTCACTTCGACCCGGCCGACGTTTACGGCGCCGCCTCGCCCAAAACCAAACCTTAAATACCCCTGGTATTGTCCTAATTGACTCGCGCCGCGACAAGCGGATCAAAACGCGTCGGCGCACGTCTTGCGGTAACGTCGTAGCAGCGTTGCGACGTGTCGATACGGGGCCCATATCTCCCGTAAGAGGCTTTTAGAATGGCAAAACCAACTGTCGGCTTAGCGCTAGGGGGCGGCTCCGCCCGCGGATGGGCGCATATCGGCGTTCTGAACACTTTGATCGCTGCCGGCCTAGAGCCGGATGTCGTCGCCGGCACCTCGATCGGGGCCGTCGCGGGCGCCTGTTTCGTGACCGGCAATCTCAAGCATCTCGAGGACTTCGCGCGGCGGCTCACGCCCCGGAAGATCTTCGGCTTTCTGGATTTCAATCTCGCCGGCTCGGGACTGATTACCGGCCAGCGCCTCTCCGGCGAGCTGCAAGACCATCTGAAGGGCCTAAGGATCGAAGATCTGGACCCCCGCTTCGTGGCGATCGCCACCGAGCTCGGGACGGGGCACGAAGTCTGGCTCAACAAGGGCGACCTCGTCACCGCGCTGAACGCGTCGTTCGCCCTGCCCGGCATCTTCAAGCCGGTCCAGATCAACGGCCAGTGGATGATCGACGGCGCGCTGGTCAATCCGGTTCCCGTGTCCGTTTGCAGAGCCCTCGGCGCCCGCATCGTGATCGCGGTCAACGTGACCAGCGATCCGTTCGGCAAGGCCGGCGTAATTCACGACCATGCCTCGTTCAGCGAACCGGCCGATATGGAGGTACCAGCGCTCCAGCCCAACGCCGACGCCGCCCAAGACGGCGGCGCGCTCCGCCTGCTGCACCGTCAGTTGTTTGGCCGCGGCAAGGGTGCACCCGGCATTTCGAGCGTGATGATGGATGCGATCAACATCACGCAGGATCGCATCGCGCGATCACGCCTTGCTGGCGACCCGCCCGATATCACCATCAATCCCAAGACCGGACGCATCGCGCTGTTCGACTTTCACCGCGCGAACGAGGCGATAGCATTGGGAGCAAAGGCCGCGGAGTCTCAGCTGGACGAGATACGGCACACGCTGAAGGCGGTCGCTGCCTAGAGGGCGCGCTCAAGAAACCTGCGGTCAGGATCAGTCGGAAGCCGATCAGCCCGTCGCAATGTACTCGCGCATGGCGGCGGCTTCCATCTCGGCCTCGGCGATACGCATCCGCACTACGTCACCGATAGACACGAGACCAACCAAGCGGCCGCGCTCGATGACGGGCATATGGCGGAAACGGTGGGCGGTCATTTCACCCATGAGTTGATCCGTGGTGTCCGCCTCGCGGCAGCTCACGACAGACTTCGTCATGCAGACCTCGACGGGCTCGTCCATCACGGACGTGCCTGCACGGGCCAGTTCCTGAACGATGTCCCGTTCGGACACGATGCCGATCACATTGCCAACGTCGTCGGCAATCACAATGCAACCGATCTTACGCTCTCCGAGCATCCGGGCGATATCCAACAACTTGGTGCTGGGAGGCGCAGTCAGCACGTCCCTGCCCTTGAGCTTCAAGATCGCTGCGACATTCATGGGGGTGATCCTCCGGCACGGCTCCACAAATTCCAACTGCGGCAGCATTGTGTCGGCAACTCGTGACGCGCGCAAGCAGTCTGGAAAACACTCGAAGATTTCCGCTGCTTACCGCAGTTGCGAAGCATCCGGCGCAGGCCGCGCGGCGTCAAAATACCCGAAGATCAGCAAGCCGCAGACGAACCCGCCAACATGCGCTTCCCACGCGATCTCGCTTTCGGGTCCGGTCCCGAACGACGCGCCGGTCAGACCGAAATAGGCGTTCAGAACCAGCCAGAAAACAATGAACCCCATGACGCGGCCGTCCCGGACTGTCTCCCTCAGGGAGGCCAGCGGCACATGCGCGAAATCGGGGATCTGCCCCCGCGGAGTGCCGCGCGCAAAAAAGATAAAGCGTAAGGCCGCCGCCATCTGTCCCGAAATGGCAGCCGAGGCACCCACCATGGGAGACACTTCGCCCCAATGTAGGACAAGGTGGGTCAGCGCCCCGGCGATCCCGCAGAGGATCGAGAACTGAAAAAACCCGGCCGTCGAGACGCGGCGCGCAACGGCCGTGCCGAAGGCCAGCATCCACAAGACGTTGACGATGAGATGCAGCCAGCCGCCATGGACCACCATGTACGTGACGAATGAGGTCACGGCGGAAATGTAGCCGCCCGGCAGCTCGGGGCGGCGCCCGTGTAACGGGCTGGAATCATTGCCAAACTTAGCAAGACAGTGAGGCCCGTCTGGAGAGGCAGCACGCTCAGGACGAGCTGCATCGCGATCATCGCGCCGGCGGAAAGCGTCACCGCGCGCGGCACGTTCAGGATCGGTTCTCTAGCCGGCATCCGAAGCTCCATGAAAATGCGGTCTCGGCGGCAACCTTAACGGCACCCCTTTCGGTGCCGAGCCCACCCCGCACAGCCGCTGGCACACTCTCTGCTTTCTTAGACCCAATCGCACCGGCTCCTCCGCGGCACCGACGCCCGGACGCAGCCGTGCCTGACAACGAGCGTTTCAAATTGGATGTGTTGAGTACCCGATGCAGCAGGAAACCACCACGAAGCTTTACGCGTATTGGAACGCGATCCGCAACGGCCGGATCGCGCCGCAACGCTTTGAGGTAGACCCATCGCAGATTTCCGGTCTGCTGCGGGAGACCTTCATTGCCGAATGCTGTGAGCCTTCTTCATTCCGTTTTCGCTTGGCCGGAACCGAGGTTTGCCAGCACTTCGGCCGCGAACTGCGCGGTGCCGACTTCCTCAGTCTGTGGTCCCTCGATGACCGGCGGACGATCTCTGCCACGCTCGACACGGTTGTCAGCGAGGGCGCGGTCGGTCACGGGACCTTTTTCGGAGTCACCGAGAACAACCGCGAGGCAGCGTTCGAGTTCGCCCTGTTGCCCCTGATCCATACCGGATCATCGATCAACCGCATTCTGGGAGCCATTACGGCCGTGGACCATCCATTCTGGTTGGGCGCGGATCCCGTCGTTGCTCTGGAACTGCGGGACATCGGCCTTCATTGGCCCGATGGCGGCGCCGGCTTGCTCCCCGCCGGCAATGCCGAAGCGGCCCTCGAGGCACGGCGGAAATTCCGGGTCGTGCAAGGCGGCCTGTCCGGCTGAGAGCCGAAATAGGCGCAATGCGGATAATTGTCGCGTCGCGCGACTCTGTGTAGATACGCTTAGCCATTCCTTAATGCCTTGCGCGCTATACGTGCTTCAGGTTGTATTCAAGAGTGCCTGCTAGAAGGCATGATTAACAGAGCGTGGCATGAGCACTCCCAGACCCCCAGAGCTAGGGCTCGATACGATGTCCGAGCGGTCGAAGCGCCAGACCGACAGACCGAAAATTCTGGAGGAACGTCGCCGGTTCAAGCGCATGGACGTGTCTCTCAACGGGCGCTTCATGGTGGAAAACACCGACGAGTATCCGTGCGAGGTGTTCAACATGTCTCCCGGCGGCATGGCGGTGAAGGCGCCTTTCTTGCCGCGTGTCGGGGAGCGGGTCATCTCCTATATCGAGCAACTGGGCGGCCTGGACGGCACGGTGACCCGGACGTTCGACGGCGGCTTCGCCGTGGAATTCAAGATCAGCGCCCGCAAGCGTGAACGCATTGCCAACGTTCTCACCTGGTACAGCAGCGGTGAGCACAACCTCGAGGACCGCGTGCACGAGCGCTATGCACCGCGCATCGCGGAGCAGAAGCTGATTCTGCCGTCCGGCTCCGTGCATGCATGCCGCGTCATCGATGTCTCTTTGAGCGGCGCATCCGTCGCGACGGATCTGCGGCCGGATATCGACTCCTTGGTCGTTCTTGCACGTCACCGCGGCAGAGTGGTCCGTCATCACGACGAAGGCTTCGCGATCGAGTTTGTCGAAGTACAGGATCCGGACAGCATGGCCCGGACATTCGGCTAACCCAGCCCAAGAATAGCCTTTCCCAATTCTTTCAGCCCTGCCAGGCCCGCTTCGCGCGGCTTAGGTAGAAAAGCATAGTCTATTCAATGACTAAGCGGCTCAACACCAGCCTTCCTAAAAGCCTGGGTAACCAAGCTCATTCAGGTTTAAGTAGGCGCCGCTAAAATTTTCCTACCAACAACCGTTCAAAACTCAGGCTTTCCTTATCCGGATCGCAAATTGTTCCTGCGATAGTTCTCCCTAACAACAGGGGGACGTAATGAAAAACTTTGTTTTGGGGACAGCTTTTCTGATGTTTATTTCGTCGCTTCCAGCAGAGGCGACCAATAAACACACTATCTCGCTGAAGACGTCATCTGACTCTTATCAGATGACCTTCATGCAATCCTTCGGCGAAACCTTGCCGCCCGTTGGCTATGTGAACTTCTGCCGCGCGCGCTCGGCCGAGTGCCGCCCGTCGCGCCGCTTCACCGATCGCATTCAGCTGACGCAGGAGAGAGCCGCAGCGCTGCGCAAGGTGAATGTCGCCGTCAACAAGGCGATCGCACCCGTCACGGACATGGATCTTTACGGCGAGGTCGAACGGTGGACCTACCCGGTCAAGCAGGGCGACTGCGAGGACTATGTGCTGCTGAAGCGCCGCATCCTCATCCAGCGCGGCTGGCCGGCGACCGCCCTCCTCATCACGGTCGTTCGTGACGAGAACAATGAAGGTCATGCGGTCCTGACCGCACGGACCGACCGTGGCGACTTCGTGCTCGACAATAAGGTGAATCAGGTGAAAGCCTGGGCCGATACGCCCTACACCTTCGTGAAGCAGCAATCGGCCCGCAATCCGCTGGTCTGGATCTCGCTCCTGCCGCCGGACCTCGAGCCGCAACCTGCAACTTCGGCGTCGAACCGCCGCTAACAACCGCGTTTTGCCTCCCCAGTCCCCCTCAACGGGAGGCAACCCAAGGGCCCGGTGACAATCCCCCACCGATCCCCACCAGCCGGGCCCTTACTCGAGCCGGTCCTCCTTCCCCGGAGGCCGGCTCCTTCTTTTTCCGAATGCCTATACGTTCAAGAGAATGTCGATCAGCAGACAGCCGATCATGAGGCTCCAGAAGCCCGCGATCCCCGACGCGAGCCAGAACCACCCTTGCGGCCGCTTTTCGAAGTAGACGCCCCGCCAGGCGTTGCGCATGAGGATTTCAGGGCCCGCAAGGACCCGCAGAAGGACGCTTCCGATGGATGCTGCGAGGGACCGGTGCTCCACAAAGAAGCGCATCGGCTGTCCCGAAACGAGCTGAACGAAACTCGAAAGCACACCCGCGGTCACGAAACCGACCGCAATCACGAACGCAAAAACCAGCCCTTCGCTCATTGCCACTCCCCTGGTGGCGCCAATCCCATGGCGCATCTCGACGAGACGCACCATAGCGAGCGAGGCATTTGATGTGACTTTTATTCTTAATGAGTGGTTAACGCGTGACCCACAGCCGACCCGGCCCTGTTACTGCAGGTCGTAATCCAGGATCGCCATCTGGAACTGGTAGGCCGTGTCGTCCGGGTCCTCGTCGTCACGAAACAGAATTCCGATGAACTCGTCGCCGATGTAGACCTCGGCGGAGTCGTCCTTTTGAGGACGTTGCCGGACCTCGATATCCGCCATGCGGAAGGTCTTCTTCAGATAGCTCTCGAGCTTCAGAATTTCGTCGCGTGTCACTGCACTTGCCCCCTTCAGAACCTTAGAATTCGTCGTTGCCGAGGTGAACATCCTCGCCCGGTACGAACTGATCCATGGTCAGCGCCGGCTCTGGGCATGTGTTTTCACCGATATCTCTGGCCGGAACGCCCGCCACCGTGCGGCGCGCCGGAATGTCCTTGAGCACTACGCTGCCGGCCGCGATCCGCGCGCAGTTGCCGACCTTGATATTCCCGAGAATTTTCGCGCCGGCGCCGATCATCACGCCACGGCCGATCTTGGGATGACGATCGCCGTGCTCGTTGCCGGAGCCGCCGAGCGTCACACCGTGCAGGAGCGAGCAATTGTCTCCCACCACGGCCGTCTCGCCGATCACGATGCCGGTGGCATGGTCGATCATGATGCCGCGGCCGATCTGCGCTGCAGGATGAATGTCCACCTGCAGGAAGCGGGAAACGAGGCTCTGCAGATAGAGCGCGAAGTCCTTGCGCCCCGCGTTCCACAGCCGGTGGCCGATGCGGTGCGTCTGCAAGGCGTGGTAGCCCTTGAAATAGATGAGCGGCTCGATCAGCCGGTCGCAGGCCGGATCGCGTTGAATCCAAGCCATCGCGTCCGCCCGGAACTCCTCGCCGAGCGAGGGGTCCTGATCGAGAATCTCATGAAATGTCGTGTGGATCAGGCCGGGATCGAGCACGGCGTGCTGCAGACGCCGCGCCAAACGATGCACGACCGCATCCTCGAAACGCGAATGGCTCAGAATCGAGGCGTAAAGAAACCCGCCCAGAGCAGGCTCGGCCGCGCTGACCTCTTCGGCCTCGCGCCGGACTTGGCTCCACACCGGATCCCAACTTTCGACTTTTGGCTGTGCCGCCACTGCTGGCTTGTTCATGGCTCACCTCTTCGGAGCTCGGCTCAGTTGAGCCCCCCTAGCAGGTACATGTGGTTACGTCTAGCGCGGCCGCCGCTTTTGGCAAACCGGACGTTCACGGGCGCGACGCCAAAAACGCCAGCACGCCCTCTTTGAACTGCTTGTCGCCTACGGCCTTCATATGGTCGCGCCCGGATATGTCCAGGAACTGGGCATTCGGAATCAGTTCCGCAAGCGCCGCTCCCGATCCGCCGATCACATCTTTACTACCGACCGCCACGAGTACCGGTACGGTGAGCTCGCCGAGTTTTTCCCGAGGGACCTTCTCGCGCGGGCCGCGCATACAGGCCGCCAGAGCCTTGAGGTCGCTTTTCGTCTGCTCGGCGAAGACGCGAAAACTGCGCGCGGTGTCGTTGGTGACGTCTTCCAGCCGTGGGGCTTCGAGCGCCGCCGCCAACGGCCCCGCGCCTACCATGCCGCGGACCATGTGGATCCCGAGCCCGCCGAACACGATGCTTCGCACCCGGTCCGGGTGGGCAAAGGCGAGAAACGCCGCTATCCGGGCGCCCATGGAATAGCCAAGCACATCCACGCGATCGATTTCGAGGTGATCGAGGAGACGGATCGCATCTTCGGCCATTTCGGGGCGCCGTAGCGCTCCGGATCGTACAGCTTGTCGCTCTGGCCATGGCCTCGATTGTCGAGCGCGATGACTCGGCGGCCATCCTGCGTCAACGTGCGCACCCATTGCGGATCGACCCAGTTGGTCCCCACGTTGGACGCAAAACCGTGGATCAGAAGGATCGGATCGCCCTCCCCCTCGTCCAGATAGGCGATCCGCACGCCGTCGGAATCGAAACTCTGCATTCTTTGACCTACCGCATTCCGTCAAGGGTCACTATGCTGGAGCCACCGTCCTTCAACCACAGGCGAACGGAATATCATGGCTCAATCGCTCGTGCCCCATTACGTGAATGACATAGGCGTCAACCGGATCAAGATCGGCGTCAAGGAGTTCCAGTGCATGGGCGCGTCGCCGCCGCAGGATCATCCGCACGTCTATCTCGACATGGGCAGCGAAAACGAAGTCATCTGCCCGTATTGCTCGACGCTCTATGTCTACGACGTCGCGCTGGCGCCGACGGAAAGCGATCCCGATGGATGCGTCTACGTGGCCACGGCGCCCGCGGGGGCACCGGCGGCCTAAGACAAAATCTCTATGACGACGAACCGGCCGGTCCTGATTGCGGGCGGCGGCATCGGCGGGCTTACGGCCGCGATCGCGCTGGACCGTAAGGCGATCGATGCCCAAATCCTCGAGCGCTCGACGTTCTCGGAAGAAAGCGGCGCTGGAATTCAGCTCGGCCCGAACGCCACGAGAATCCTCCGGCGATTGGGTGTGCTCGACGCGCTCGACCCGCAGACCTTCCGGCCCGACGCCGTCTGGCTCTTCGACGGCCGGAACGGAAAGAAGCTCGCAACGGTCCCGCTCGGCGCGTTCGCGCAGACGCGCTATGGCGCGCCTTATATCACCGCTCATCGGGCCGATCTGCACGAAGCACTGCGAACCGTCGCTAGCGACTGCACGCACGTCTCGCTCTCCCCTGAATTCACGGTTACCGATGTCCGTGACGAGGACGGGATAAGCGTCACCGGGTCCGACGGCGAGACTCGAAACGGTTCACTGCTCATCGGCGCGGACGGCCTTTGGTCGACGGTCCGCGGCTGGGTCGCGCCGGGCATGGCGCCGTCCTTCACCGGCGCGACGGCCTTTCGCAGCCTCATACCGCGCGATGCGCTGCCCGAGCCGTTCTCTTCGCCCATCGTCGGCCTCTGGCTCGGCCCCCGCTCCCACTTGGTGCACTACCCCGTTCAGGGCGGCGAGGCGGTCAATGTCGTGGCCGTGACGGAGCAAGGCGAGAAGGAAGAGGGCTGGAACAGGTCGGCGGCGAAGGAAACCGTGCTCGGCAACTTCGCGCGCTGGAACGATGCGCCGCTCGGTCTGCTCGATGCCGCGCCGAGCTGGCGCGCCTGGTCGCTGTTCGGCCTGCCGGCCCTGCCCCATTGGTCGCGCGGCGCGACGGTTCTTCTCGGCGACGCCGCCCATCCGGTCCTCCCATATTTGGCGCAAGGCGCCGGACTTGCCATCGAAGACGCCGCCGAGCTCGCAAGTTTTCTCGGCCAAACGCCGTCGCAGCTGTCCCGCGCGTTCCAGGCCTATGAGGCCGTCCGGCACCCGCGCGCGACACGCGTCCAGCAGGCCTCACGGCGCCTCGGCCGTGCCTATCACATGGGAGACGGTTTTCTCGGCGAGGTTTTCCGCAACACACGCAACACGATACTCGGCCTGCGCAGCGAAACAGCGACGTTGCGCGGATTCGACTGGCTCTATGGCCATGGAGGGTAATCCGATGACACAGAAGCAGGTTGGAGTTGCGACCGGAATGGCGATCGCCGTGGCCATCACGGTCATAACGCTCGCGCTGCCGTTCGTCTGGCCGGGATTTCCGGCCGGACCAGACGACCTGGCCGGCACGATGCGGTTGTGGGCCTACGTCACAACCGGAGTGTCGTTCTGGCTGTTGGTGTCGGTGGCCCGTCTTGCCAAACACCGCTTCTTCACGCCGAAAGACATCGATGCCGCAGCGGGATCGAGCGAAACGTCGACAGCGCGAGTGCTGCAGTCGCTGCTGCAAAATACGCTGGAACAGTCGGTTCTCGCCATCGCGATCTATGGGGCTTGGTTCGCCTTGGCGCCTCCCGAGGCACGGCTGCTGCCGCTTCTTTGCGTGGCACTCTTCGGACTGGGGCGACTCCTCTTCTATCTGGGATATGGGCGGGGGGCGGTGGCCCGCTCATTGGGCTTCGCACTGACCTTTTATCCGACCGTGGGGCTCTTTATCCTGCTGCTCGGATTCTCCGCGGCGCGCCTAATCGGCGCGGCGCAGGCAATCCCGCTTCAGACGACTTTCTGCCTTGATCCGTCTATGTTTGGATGACATCAAACGCTGATTCCCGTGCCGCCGTCACGAGTCGCCGCCCTCTCCACAAACCCCGGTAGCCCCACGCATGCTTCTTGCCCTTGCCACGCTCACGCCGTTCCTCGGCGCGGTTATTCCGCTGCTGGCAGACCGTCTGGGGCGTGATGTTTGTGCAATTGCAACCGGCGCGGTCACCCTGACGGCGCTTGCGCTCGTGATGTCGCACGCGCCAGCCGTCTACAGCGGCGAGGTCGTCACCTGGAGCGTGCCGTGGCTGCCCGCAATCGGGCTGTCCTTCTCGTTTTTCGCGGACGGCCTCGGGCTGTTCTTCGCGGGGCTCATTCTCGGCATCGGGCTGCTGATCATTCTCTATGCCCGCTACTACTTGAGCTCCAAGGATTCGCTGAGCCTGCTCTATTTCTATCTGCTGATGTTTCAAGGCGCGATGGTCGGCATCGTCCTCAGCGACAACATCCTTCTGCTGATCGTCTTCTGGGAACTGACCAGCCTCACCTCGTTCCTGCTCATCGGCTATTGGCGGCATCTGCCCGAGTCACGCCAAGGGGCTCGCATGGCACTGATCGTCACCGGCACCGGCGGCCTCGCGCTGATCGCGGGCATGCTGATCCTGGGGCATATCGCCGGCAGCTACGAGATCACGGAGATCCTTCAGCGCGGGGACGCCGTCCGGTCCTCACCGATGTTCCTGCCCGCGATGCTCCTGGTCCTGCTCGGCGCCTTCACCAAATCCGCGCAGTTCCCGTTCCATTTCTGGCTGCCGCACGCCATGGCCGCGCCGACCCCCGTCTCCGCCTATCTGCACTCCGCCACCATGGTGAAGGCGGGGCTGTTCTTGATGGCCCGGCTGTGGCCGGTGTTCTCACCCGCCGATGCGTGGTTCCTCATCGTCGCGCCGATCGGCCTCGTCACCATGCTGATCGCAGCCTGGATCGCCCTGTTCCGGAACGACCTCAAGGCGCTGCTGGCCTACTCGACCGTGAGTCATCTCGGCCTGACGACAATGCTGCTTGGCTTTGGCACACCGCTGGCCGCGGTCGCCGCCATGTTCCACATCCTCAACCACGCCACGTTCAAGGCGGGGCTTTTCATGTGCGCCGGGATCGTGGACCACGAAACGGGCACGCGGGACATCCGGCGGCTCGGCGCGCTGATGACCCTCATGCCGATCACCGCGACGCTGGCGTTGATCGGCGCGGCGTCCATGGCCGGCATCCCCTTCTTCAACGGCTTCCTCTCCAAGGAGATGATGCTCGAGGAAGCCTCGCACACCTCCTATGGCGGACATGCTTGGGTGATCCCGTTACTTGTGACGCTGGCCTCCTTGTTCTCGGCCGCCTATTCGTATCGCTTTGCCATCAGCACGTTTCTCGGACCGGTGCGCGACGACTATCCGAAGAAGCCTCACGATCCGCCCCTCGGCATGTGGCTGCCCGTCGCTCTCCTGGCCGTTCTTGTCGTCGTGATCGGAATCTTCCCGGCGCAGACGGCAGGCGCCATCGTCGAGCGCACCGCGTCGGCCGTCGTCGGCGGGGCGCTACCCGAATATCATCTCGCACTCTGGCACGGCTTCACGCCCGCGCTCCTCATGAGCGCGATCGCACTCATAGGCGGCGCATTCCTGTTCCGGTCCTACAACGCCGCGGATCAGCTGCGCCTCGTCTTCGCCGGCATGGACGCGAAGAGCATGTTCGACGCCGGCGTATCGGGCCTTGTCCGCGGCGCGCGCCGCTTCATCAATGCCACCCATAACGGTTCGTTCTCGCGCTATGCCGGCATCATCTTGGTGACGATCCTCGTGGTCGGCGCGGCGGCCTTTTTCCATGCGCCGCATGGAGCGGGGACACGGGCCGTGATTCCGGGGTCGTTCCCGGCGACCGCCGCCTGGTTGGTCCTCGCCACGTTGTGCATTTCGTTGCTGTTCTGGCACCAGAACCGCCTGCTGTCCCTGGTCCTGACCAGCGGTGTCGGCTTGATCGCCGCGCTGTTCTTCCTCGAGTTCTCCGCGCCCGATCTGTCCCTGACCCAGATCTCGGTCGACATCGTCACGACGATCCTGCTGTTGCTCGCGCTCAATCTCGTGCCGCAGACCTCACCGCAGGAAACAAGCACCGGCGGACGGTTCGCACGCGCGACAGTCGCCGCAGCCGTGGGTCTCGGTATCGCCGCCCTCGCCTACGCGATCATGACGCGCGATTTTCAGACGATCTCGGATTACTACCTGGCCGAGGCCAAGCCCGGCGGCGGCGGGACCAATGTCGTGAACGTCATCCTCGTCGACTTCCGCGGCTTTGATACGTACGGCGAGATCATCGTGCTCGGGATCGCGGCAATCACCATCTACGCGCTGCTCGACAACGCCTTGCGCGGCGCTGCCGCACGCACGCTGGCGTCGATCCGAAGTGACCGCGAGCAAAGCGTCAACGCCCACCCGATGATGCTGGTGGTCGCGACGCGCGTCCTGTTTCCGCTCGTGCTCGTGGTGGCGGCCTTCGTCTTCCTGCGGGGCCACAACATGCCGGGCGGCGGCTTCATCGCCGGCCTGATCGTGGCCATCGCGCTGATCATGCAATACATCGCCAGCGGCTACGGCTGGGCCGCGTCCCGCATGCGCCTGGACAGCCAGGTGCTCATCGGCACGGGCGTGCTGATCGCCGGACTGACCGGCGTCGTGTCGCTGATCTTCGGCTGGCCCTTCCTGACCAGCACGTACACGTATGTGCACCTTCCGATCATCGGCGAGTTCGAAGTCGCCTCGGCCATGTCGTTCGACCTCGGCGTGTTCCTGGCAGTGGTCGGCGTGGTCATGCTGTCGCTCGCCCAGATCTCGCGCGTGGAGGCGCGCGCCGAGCCCGAAGTCGTTCCCGAAGGCCCGATGGACGTTCCCTTGAAGGACGGCCAGGTCGTCAGCTCGAGCAAGAAGGAGAGCTGACATGGAACTCATCGTCTCCAGCGCGATCGGCTTGATGACGGCGGCGGCTGTCTATTTGATCCTGCAGCAACGGACCTTCCCGATCGTGGTCGGACTGACCTTGCTGTCCTATGCGATCAACATCTTCCTGTTCTCGTCGGGACGGCTCGTTATCGACAAGCCGCCGATCATCGCAGGCGCCGACTCCTACACCGATCCCCTGCCGCAGGCCCTCGTGCTCACGGCCATCGTCATCTCGTTCGGCATGACGGCGCTCATCGTCGTGCTCGCGCTACGCGGGTTCCTCGAGACCGCGACGGACACGGCGGACCTTCCGGAGGACGATTTCCCTGACGAGACGGAGACCGGCACATGACGGCTCCTCATATCGCAACAAGCTGGATCATCGCGCCGGCGATCCTACCCGCCATCACCGCGGCGATCATGATTCTGGTGCGGCGGCGCGACATCGAGATGCAGCGCGTGCTCTCGGTCGCCTCCACCGTTGCCCTGCTGGGCATCGCGCTGTTCCTGTACCACGCCGTCAGCGATGGCGAGACGGACGCCTACCGCCTCGGCGCCTGGCCGGCGCCGTACGGCATCGTGCTCGTCATCGACCGTCTCTCCACGACCATGCTCGTGCTCACGGCTGGGCTTGCGCTGGCCGTGCTGCTCTACGCGATCGCCGGATGGGACAGGCGCGGCCGTCATTTCCACGCGCTGTTCCATTTCCAGCTGCTCGGCTTGAACGGCGCCTTCCTCACGGGCGACCTGTTCAACCTCTTCGTCTTCTTCGAGGTCATGCTGATCGCCTCGTACGGCCTCATGCTGCATGGCGGCGGCGCGAAGCGCCTGCGCGCGGGCTTCCAGTACGTGGCGATCAACCTCATCGCCTCGTCGCTGTTCCTGATCGCTGTCGGCCTGATCTACGGCGTGACCGGCACGCTCAATTTCGCGGACCTTGCCGTCAAGGCGCGCGCGGTCGCGGAAAACGACCAGGCGCTGCTGCAGACGGGCGCACTTCTGCTCTTGCTCGTCTTCGCCATCAAGGCCGCGTTCGTCCCGCTGCACTGGTGGTTGCCGGCGACCTATGCCGCCGCCTCAGCACCTATCGCCGCGCTCTTCGCGATCATGACCAAGGTGGGCGCCTACGCCATCATCCGCGTCTTTGGAACGGTGTTCAGCGACGGCGCCAGCACTGATGCACTCGGCGCCGTCGCCGCGCCCTGGGTCGTTCCGGCCGCGCTCGTGACCCTCGCTGTCGGCACGGCGGGTCTGCTCGGCGCGCGAAGGCTGCTTGATCTGGCCGCCTTCAACACGATCGCCTCGATGGGCACGCTCTTGATCGCCATCGGCCAGTTCAGTGTCGATGGGCTGACGGCCGCGCTCTACTACCTCGTCCACAGCACCATCGCAGGCGCCGCCCTGTTCCTGATCGTCGATCTGATCGCCGCGCGCCGTCCGACCAAGCTCGACGCCTTGGTTCCCTGCAACCCGATCAGTCAAGCGCCGGTCCTCGGCGCGCTGTTCTTCCTGGTGGCGATCGCGGTCGTGGGGCTGCCGCCGCTGTCCGGCTTCATCGGCAAGCTTATGGTTCTCGATGCGACATACGGAGCGCCGCGCGCCTGGCTGATCTGGACCACGATCCTCGTGGCCTCATTGATGATGACCATCGCCTTCGCCCGCGCCGGCAGCACGATCTTCTGGAAGACGGACGGTCAGACGACCGGGCCCGGCTGGGAAACCGCATCCAAGACGCCTATGGTCGTGGTGGCGTTTCTCGTGGGCGCGAGCCTGATGCTCGCCGTGTTCGCGGGCCCCGCCGTGAAGGCCCTGCATGCGACCGCGGGCCAGGCGCTCGACACGCAGAACTATGTCGATGCGGTCCTCGGGCCACGCGAGAACACCGAACCGGAGCGGCCGATTACCGAGCCGGCCGATGAGGCCACGGCCGTGCCCGTGCCGGCCGACACGCAGGTGGAGGAGCACTGACGATGTTCGGAAAGCTTGTTCCCCATCCATTGCTGACCGTGCTGATCGTGATCGTCTGGATTCTGCTCAACGGGGTGTCCTGGGGCGCAGCTGTGCTGGGGCTGATCCTCGGCATCGTGGTTCCGCGCGCGACGAGCGCCTTCTGGCCCGACCGGCCCGTGGTCAAGAGCCCGCTGACGATCCT
The DNA here is from genome assembly GCF_003071365.1 of Methyloceanibacter sp. wino2. Classification (NCBI taxonomy): domain Bacteria; kingdom Pseudomonadati; phylum Pseudomonadota; class Alphaproteobacteria; order Hyphomicrobiales; family Hyphomicrobiaceae; genus Methyloceanibacter; species Methyloceanibacter sp. wino2. The sequence continues at coordinate 2,911,683 of NZ_CP028960.1, read as the reverse complement.
CACCTATGCGCTCATCGTGCTGTGGGACATCTTCGTCGCGAACTTCCAGGTCGCGTATCTGATCCTGTTCCGCCGGGGCGATGATCTGCATTCACACTTCGTTACCATCCCGCTCGACCTCAAGTCGCCGGAAGCCATCTCCGCCCTCGCCGGCACCATCACGATGACGCCCGGCACCGTGAGCGCGACGCTCAGCGCCGACGGACGTGCACTGCTCGTCCATTGCCTTGAAACGGACGACCCCGAGAAGACCGTGGCCGAGATCAAGGCCCGCTACGAGACCAGACTGGAAAGGATCTTCGAGAGATGATCGAAACCGCCTGTGCCATCGCCTTCGTCGCTATCAGCGCGGCCATGCTGCTCTGCCTTTACCGCGTCCTCGTGGGGCCGGACATGCCCACGCGCATTCTCGCGCTCGACACGCTGACGATCAACGCGATCGGACTTGTCGTTCTCGCCGGGATCTATTGGGGCACGGAACTCTATTTCGAAGTCGCCTTGCTGTTCGCGATGGTCGGCTTCCTGACAACGGTCGCGTACTGCAAGTACATCCTGCGCGGCAATGTGATGGAGTAGATCGATGACCGACTTCGGTGACATCGCGGTTTCAGCCCTGATCTGTCTGGGAGCCTTCTTTCTCTTCGTCGGCTCGCTTGGCCTCGCCAAGCTGCCGGACCTGATGCGGCGGTTGCACGGCCCGACCAAGGCGACGACGCTCGGCATCGGCTCGACGCTGATTGCCTCCATGCTCTACTTCATCTTGAAGGGGAATGCGCTGTCGATCCAGGAACTGCTGATCACGACATTCCTGTTTCTGACGGCGCCGGTCACGGCGCTCATGGTGGCAAAGGCCCATCTCTTGCTCGACAAGAGCGAGGCGGCAAATCTGCCGCCGACCGGGCGCAAGGTGGGCTGGTCGGTGTTCGACGCACCGCCTGCCCCGGAGTCGGAGGACGCCCCGTCCAAAGGCAACCAATGACGGTCAATTAACTACCAAGCGCGCCCGGCGGAGAGGCTGCCCGGGCGCCATCAAATTCGAGAAGGACGCAAAGCATGTTCATCGCCATGAACCGGTTCAAAGTACTCAAAGGCGCGGAAAACGATTTCGAGCAGGTCTGGCTGTCGCGCGAGACCCATCTCGAGGATGTCCCAGGCTTCGTCGAATTCCATCTCCTGAAGGGCCCCGAGCGCGACGATCACGTGCTCTATGCCTCGCACAGCATCTGGCGTTCGCAAGCGGATTTCGAGGAGTGGACGCGTTCGGAAGCCTTCCGCAAGGCGCATGCGCGGGCGGGCGAAGGCAAGCCCCTGTATCAGGGCCACCCCGAGTTCGAAGGCTTCACGACCTTGCAGAAAGTGCGCGCGAAGGATGCCGCAGCCTAGCCTCGAGAGACCAGGCCGCCGACAGTCCAAGCGTTAGTTGACGCGTCTCACCTGCACCAGATTGTCGGAGAAGGTGGGCGCGTGGCCTAAGCTCGCGAACTCATCCGAACTGATGCAGTTCACCGAACCGTCCGACCGGTTGAGGCTCCGCCAATAGCCCAGCGTCGCGACGATGACGCCCTTGTTCACGTCGTCGGTGACGCGCGCCAAACCTTCGAAGTCGCCCCGCTCGTTGTAGACCCTGACGGGATCGCCATCGCGGATCGAACGGGCCTTCGCGTCGGCCTTGTTCATCAGAACGAACTGCTCGCCCTGGCCTTTGATCTTGTGCGGCTCGTTGGCGTAGCACGAGTTCAGGAAGCCGTGGCTCTTCGGCGAGATGATGTTGAGCGGATATTGGTCCGCAAGCTTCCGGTTGGTGACCGGAGATTCGCGCGGCGGCAGATAGCCAGGAAGCGAATCCACATCCTCACCGGACTGTTTGTCCTCGTACATCATCCGGAACGGCGGCGCGACGAAGTTCGTGGCGCCGTGTAGGAAGAACTCCACCTTGCCCGAGGGCGTCGGGAAGTTCCCTTCCGCATGCGGCAGCCGGTCGTCAGGCGTACCGACCGCGAGGTGGAAATAGCCGTGCTTACGGAAGTACTCCATGTCGATGCCGGCCATCTGCGGCGCATCCCATTGGATGTAATGCTCCGCAAGCTCCATATCGCTCATAGTGAAGCGCGGATCGTCGTCGAACCCGAAAGCGGCGGACAGACGGCGGAAGATTTCCGCGTTCGATTTGGCCTCGCCGCGCGGCTCGATCGCCTTCTCGTTCAAGGTCAAATAGAAGTGTCCCCACGAGAACATCATGTCGTCGTGCTCGCCCGCCATTGTCGCGGGCAGGATGATGTCCGCATACGCGGCCGTATCCGTGACGAAATGTTCGGCCGCCACGAAGAACAGATCTTCCCGCGACAACCCGTCGACAATGCGATTGGTTTCAGGCGCTTGGCTGACAGGATTCGTGTTGTACACGAATAATCCCTTGATCGGCGGGTCGAGCTGCATGTCGCCGGTGAGCGCGCGGCCCAGTTGGAGATTGTTCACCACGCGCGTGTGGGGGCGGATGTACTCGGGCCGCGAGACCTTGCCCCAGTCGATGGGGAACTCCCAAAGCGGCATCTGCAGAAGGCCGCCGCCCACATGCCGCCACGAACCCGCAAGCGCGGGAATGGCGCACACGGCCCGGATGGTCTGGCCGCCGCCCGCGTGCCGCTCCAAGGCGACTCCCATGCGGATCACGGATGGTTGCACGCTCGCGAACTCGCGGGCGAACTGGGCCACGTCCTCGGCGGAGACGCCGGTGACCTCCTCCACGTAGTCCGGCGTGAAGTCGAGCGCCCGTTGCGCAAGCTCGGGATAGCCGACCGTGTGCGCGTGCACCCATTCATCGTCCACGTAATTGCCGCGGATCATGGCGGCGATGATGCCCATGGCGAGCGCGCCGTCCGTCCCGGGCTTGGGCGCGATGTGCCAGTCGGCGGCCTTTGCCGTGCGTGACCGGTAACTGTCGATCACCACAACCTTCGCGCCCTTCTTCTGCGCTTCCAGCACAAACGGCCAGTGATGCAGGTTGGTGGAGATGGAGTTGCAGGCCCAGATCACGATGTACTTAGAATGGACGAAGCTCTCGGGGTCGACGCCGCCTGTGGGCCCGACGGTCAAGAGCCAGGCCGTCGAGGAGCCGGACGCGCAGAACGTCTTTTCGTTCACGGTCGTGCCCAAACGGTTGAAGAAGGCATCGCCGCAGGTCAGCCCCTGCACCAAGCCTTCATTGCCGAGATAGCTGTAGGGCAGGATCGCCTGCGATCCGTACTCATCGATAATGTCCGTCCACCGCGCGTGGATCTCGGCAATCGCCTCGTCCCAGGATATCTCGATGAACTTGCGGCTCCCCTTGGGGCCGGCGCGGCGCAGAGGGTGCAAAACGCGATCTGGATTGTAGTGGTGCTCGTGGAAGTCCTTGAGCTTCACGCACAACCCGCCGCGGGTCATGGGATGTTCCTTGTTCCCCCGGACGTCGACGAGCCTGCCGCCCTCGACCTCGTAGTACATGGCGCATGTATCCGGGCAGTCATGAGGACACCCACCAAAAAACCTCTCGCGTTTCGGCTGTTCGTTCACAAACTTCCTCCCTCTGTCGCGCTCTCGATGGCAGCTGTTGAAGGAAGCGTACGATGCGCAATCAGGGTTGTCGATTGTGCAGCGCGTCAGCAAAACGCGTCATAGGACTCGACCGAGCGAATGAGATCGCGCCCATCGGAAACAGCCGCACCTGCAACGCCCGCAACTGTTGCGGGCCTCGTTGCCCGGCTACGACCGCCGCACGCCGTGGGAAACCGCCAGCGGTCATATGAGGGATCCACCCCATACACCGAACGGGCGGGCGTCCGTACGTTCCTTCCCAGTTCTGGCGGACAAGCCAGCACACACAGCCTGAACCCACGAAGGAACACATCATGACCCAGATTGCTCAGACCACGACCAAGTTTGCTTTTCTCTCGAAGTTCGCCTTCCTCATCCTCGCCGGCTTCATGTTCGCCGAGATCGCGGCGCCCGTACCCGCGGCGGCGGAGAGTGCTCAGCAGTGCTATTCGCGCGGCAAGTCGGCCGGCTTGAAGGACGGCTACACGGACGGCTTCAACAACGCCTACAAGGCCTCGTTCAACGACACGATCATGGGCACCATGGATCTGTCGGCGCAGGAATGCATGAAGTACTACAAGAAGGGCTACAACGTCGGTTACAAGGCCGGCTGGAAAAACGGCCAGAAGGAAGGCAAGTCCGCCGGCGCGGAAGATGCCCAGGACTGGAAAGACGACCTGCGCGACCGGATGCGTGAATGCATGCGCACAGGCAACAACTGCCCGTAACCGCGAAGGCCTACCCGGCTCCCTGGTTTGGCTCTCTAGGACCGAAACGGTCTTAGGGAGCCGAGCCACGACTCTCCCCGCGCTCTACGACGCTCTCCCCCACGACGCACCCAAGGATCCGATCATGCTCAGAGTCCTCGTCGCCAGCCTCGTTTTCCTCGCCGCCTCTACGCCGTCATTCGCCACCACCGGCCCCGGCTGCCTGAACATCGTCAATGTCGCGCCCGACGATATCTTGAACATGCGCGCGAGCGCATCGTCCAAGGCGCCGATCGTGGACATGATCCCGAACAAGGGCCAGGGCATCCTGCATCTGGACGGCAAATGCGTGCCCCTGGACCGGCCTTGGGGCAGCCGCTGGTGCCCCATCAGCCGTTACTCTGGAGACGGCGTCACAAAGGGCTGGGTCAAGGCCCGGTTCGTACGCGACAGCGAGTGCCCGTGATCGCTTCGGCGTTGTCGCTAGAAGCCTTTGGTGCGGACGGCGGGGGTCGAACCCGCACGGCCTTTCGGCCTCAGGATTTTAAGTCCTGTGTGTCTACCAATTCCACCACGTCCGCGGAGCGAGCGGAACGCGCGCCGCGCGTCCCTCGCCGGAGCCGAACCGCCCTACGGGCGGCCTGGCTTTGGAGAATAGCCCTACTAACCGTTGCGATACGGTTTGTCTAAGGGCACCCGCCCGGCGGACGTGAAGGCGCCCCTTACGAGGGCGCCTTCTTGGTGCGTTTCTTGGTCCCGGACGCTTCCTTGGCGGGCTCTTCATCGGAAGGCTTGTCTTCAGAAGACTTGTCCTCCGCAGGCTTCTCCTCCGAAGAGTCGCCCTTGGGGGCCTCTTCTTTGGAGGTGTCCGCCTCGGACGGCGCTTCTGCCGGCTCGGCCTTCGACTCTTCCTTGGCCTCGGCTTCGGCCTTCTCCTCGGGTTCCGGCTTGGCCTCAGGTTCCAGTTTAGCCTCGGGCTCAGTCTTGGCCTCCGGCTCAGTCGTGGCCACCGGCACCGGCTTGGCTTCGGGGGCCTTGTCGTCAGGCTTTTCCTCGACCGGTTCCGGTAGCGGCTTCGTGCCCGTTTCCAGGCTCGCGCGCATCAGCAGGAAGAGCACGACGGCGTTCAGAAGATGCCAGATGAAGTGCGTGCCAGTGTTGCGCCCCTCGATCACGATGCTGCTGCAATAGGCCATGTCGAGCGACCGCAGCAGGATCGACGCCGCGAAGACGAGCGTCGCGGCCAGAACATAGAGCGCAGCCTTGTGGCGGCGCTCCGCCAGCAGCATGCTGACGATGACAAGCACGCCGAGCGCCGGCAGATAGCCGACACTGCCGTTCATACAGACCTTGGCCCCATCCGGCGCGCCGGTCACAAATCCGACCCCGCCGTCCCAGCAGTGAACCTGGGTGGCCGCGGCCGTCAGTCCGGCGAACAGCACCACCAGGAAAACCGTCCATCCGGGCGGCACATTCAAGAACCGGTTCAAGGCGAAGCCGAGATAGACCAGCATGAACACGGCAATGGGGATCACGTCCGCAAGTTCGGTGCCGCGATCCGCGTAGACATGGAAGGCGACGCTGCCGAAGCAGATCGCAAACACGAGCGCCACGAACAGATAGTGATCGGCGCTGCGTTGCTCCGGCGGCCGCCACAAGACGAGCTGCCAGAAGATCAGAGCGGCTAGAAAGAAGCCGACATTGGAAATGGCGTTGATGGGCTCGGCCCACAGGGCCTCGCTCGTTCCCCGTTCGCAATAGATATAGACGCGCTCGCCTAACGTCATGGTCCCTTATCCTTTCGTCCCGTCACTCCAGGAAAGAGGTTCCCCCTAGCGGCATGCAGCGCACCGCCGACGGCGCTCGTCTGAAACCAGACGCGCTCCGTTGTGTTGTATTTTCAGCAGCACCCTCAGGCTCATGATAACCGCGAAAGAGCCGCGCTGTCAGCGTTGTCATGAAATTGATGCGGACGAAACGGCACGTCGCCTGAGCGAAAGCGAGCAGCAACGCCCTAGCCTTTTGCTTTTCGGAGGGAAATCCGGAAGCTGAGCTTCTGGTGCTACTGGTCGGCGGCCGGCAAAGATGACCGCCAGGGCAAGTCCTCCGCCTGCTGATTCATCGAGATCCAAGTCACTTGCCGCCAAACCGACGTGCCACGAGGTTGCTTGGCCCGAACGGTTGGTTGCCCTATGACTGGCCGTATGACCGATGGGCGATCGTCTTCTCTTTTGAGGCTCCGCGCATGCTGACACGGCTTCTCACAGCCTGGCACCGCATCTGGATGAGCCTTTGGGCGCTCCCGCTACTGATGGTGCTCGTCGCGGCCGCGGCCGCCCTGCTCGCGGTCCATCTGCCGCTGAGCCAAGGCGACAACTCGGTCTGGTTTCTCTACAGCGGCAGCGCCGAGGAAGCTCCGCCGTTCCTGACCAGTCTCGTCACCGCCATGATCACCATGGCGACGCTGGTCATCTCGATCACGATGGTTGTGCTGACACTGGCAGCCCAGCAGCTGGGCCCGCGGCTCATCCGCAGCTTCATGGCGGACCGCCGTACCCAAGTGACGCTCGGCCTCTTCTTCGCGACGGTCGTCTACCTGCTGCTGGTTCTGCGCGGGGCCTACGGCAATGTCGAGCAGGTGCCCAACCTCGCGGTCAGCATCGGAACGCTTCTGGTTCTGCTTTGCCTCGTGGCGCTGCTGGTGTTCGTGCATCACCTCGCCCGCTCTATCATCGCCGACAACACGATCGAACGGGTGGGCGAGACTCTCGACGACGACATCGAGCGCCTGCTCCCCGAGCGAGATGGAAAGAGCGAGAGCGAGCCTGACACGCGTCCCTCCGACACCGGCACCCCCTTAAGCCTGACGGCCAATGGCTACGTGCAGGCCCTCGACTATGAAGGGCTTGTCGATTGCGCAAAGGATGCGGACGCGGTCATCGAGATCTCGTTCAAGCCCGGCCGGCACGTGGTCGAGGGCTCGACCTATGCCTGGATCAGCCCCGCCAGTGCTGCGAACGACGACATTCGGGACCAGATCGAAGACTGCGTCGTGGTCGGCGGCGAGCGCACTTCGGTTCAGGATCTCGAAGCCCCCATACGCCAACTCGTCGAAGTGGCCTTGCGCGCGCTCTCGCCCAGCATCAACGACCCCTTCACCGCCATGGCCGTCATCGACCGGCTGACCACGTCACTCGCCAAGATCATGCGGCGGGGATCGGCGCAATGCGTCTGGACGGACGAGGATGGCGCTGTCCGGCTCATCGCACCGCACTCGACCTTCGCCGACATCGTCCAGGAAGCGTTCCGGCAAATCCGACAGCACGGCTCGGAGCAGCCGGCAATTCTGATCCGGCTGGTGGAGAGCCTCGGACAATTGCTGGCGCTTGCAAACAAGGATCAGCGCGCGGCCCTCAAGGAGCAGGTCGAAATTGTGCTCGAGACCGGACGCCGCGACATTGCGCAGAAGCAGGATCTGGAAGCCCTGGAGCGACGCGCCGCAGAAGCCTTGGACCGTGCGGACGAAAAGAAACCAAAGAAGAACTAGCTCTTCGCCTTTGGCAGGGAAATCCGGATGTTGAGCTCTTTGAGCTGCTCGGGAGATACTTCCGACGGCGCGCCCATCAGCAAGTCTTCCGCCTGCTGATTCATCGGGAACATCACCACCTGGCGCAAATTCTCCTCGCCGCAAAGCAGCATCACCATGCGGTCGATGCCCGGCGCGATACCGCCATGGGGCGGAGCGCCGTATTGCAGCGCACGCAGCATGCCGCCGAACCGGGCCTCGAGCTCTTCCTTCGGGTAGCCCGCGATGGCGAAGGCCTTCTCCATGATCTCCGGCTTGTGGTTCCGGATCGCGCCCGAGGACAGCTCCACGCCGTTGCAGACGAGGTCGTACTGGTAGGCGAGGACTTCCTCCGGCTCCATCGTGTCGAGCGCTTCGAGCCCGCCTTGCGGCATTGAGAACGGGTTGTGCGAGAAGTCGATCTTCTTCTCGTCCTCGTTCCACTCGAACATGGGGAAGTCCACGATCCAGCAGAAGTCGAAACGCCCCGAGGCAGTCAGCTTCAGTTCCTCACCGATCTTGGTGCGCGCCCGCGCGGCGAAGTCGACGAAATCCTTCGGCAGACCTGCCACGAAGAACACGGCATCGCCGTCTTCAAGACCCAGCTGAGTCCGGATCGCTTCGGTGCGCTCGGGCCCGATGTTCTTGGCGACGGGGCCTGCCCCCTCGCCCTCGCGGAAGAAGATGTAGCCGAGCCCCGGCTGCCCCTCGCCTTGCGCCCATGCGTTCAGCCGATCGCAAACCGCGCGGCTGCCGCCCGTCTTGCCGGGGATAGCCCAGACGCGCGCATTCTCGTCCTTGTCCAGCATGCCGGCGAAGACCTTGAAGCCGGAGCCGCGGAAGTGCTCGGACACGTCTTCCATCTCGATCGGGTTGCGCAGGTCCGGCTTGTCCGTCCCGTATTTGTGCATCGCCTCTTTGTAGGCGATGCGCGGGAACTTCGGCGTGACCGGCTGGCCGTTGCCGAAGTCCTCGAACAGGCCGCGAATGATCGGCTCGACCGTATCGAAGATGTCGTCCTGGGTGACGAAGCTCATCTCCAGGTCGAGCTGATAGAACTCGCCCGGCGAGCGGTCCGCGCGCGCGTCCTCGTCGCGGAAGCACGGTGCGATCTGGAAGTAGCGGTCGAAGCCCGCCATCATGATGAGCTGCTTGAACTGCTGCGGCGCCTGCGGCAGCGCGTAGAACTTGCCTGGATGAACGCGGGACGGCACGAGATAGTCGCGCGCGCCTTCCGGCGAAGAGGCCGTCAGGATGGGTGTTTGGAATTCGAAGAAGCCGGCGTCGCGCATGCGCTCGCGGATCGAGGAAATGATCTCGGCGCGCTTCATGACGTTGGCGTGCAGCGTCTCGCGGCGCAGGTCGAGGAAGCGGTAGCGCAGCCGCGTCTCTTCCGGATAGTCCGGCTCGCCGAACACCGGCAGCGGCAGTTCGGCCGACTCCGACAGGATCTCGAGATCGGCGACGCGCACCTCGACTTCGCCGGTGGGCAGGTTCGGATTGACCGTGTCCTCGGAACGCGCGACGACGGTGCCGTCCACGCGCACCACCCATTCGGGCTTCAAAGTCTCGACCGTCGCAAAAACCGGCGAATCGGGGTCGGCGACGATCTGCGTGATGCCGTAGTGATCCCGTAAATCGATGAACAGCAGCCCGCCATGGTCGCGGATGCGATGCACCCAGCCCGAAAGGCGAACGGTATTCCCGACATCGGCGCTACGAAGCGCGCCGCAAGTATGAGTGCGAAAAGCGTGCATGGCTCTATAATCTGTGGCGGAGGGACGGTTTTATAGCTGACGCCTGCTGTTCGAAGGCGAGCGGAACACCGCACGGGAAGGCTCCCCTTGTCAAGGCGGAGGCGCAGGTTTCAGTATCGCGTCGGGCACCCGGCCTCACCGCCCCGGCAAACCCGTTTTTGGGGCCCCGGTATTCAGGGCACTTGGCCATGCGCCTATCCTTAGGCTATATCCGCCATCCATGAATCTCATCACAACCACAGAAGACCTCGAAGCGGCCTGCGCGGAGCTCGCCAAAGCCCCGTTCGTTACGGTCGACACCGAATTCATGCGCGAGCAGACCTTCTGGCCGCGCCTGTGTCTCATCCAGATCGCGGGCGGCGACACCGAAGTCCTTATCGACAATCTGGCACCGGGTATCGACCTGAAGCCGTTTTTCGACCTGATGGTCGACGAAAACGTCTTGAAGGTTTTTCATTCCGCACGCCAAGACATTGAAATCGTTCACCATATGGCGGGCGTCGTGCCCCACCCGATCTTCGACACACAAGTGGCGGCGATGGTCTGCGGCTTTGGCGAAGCGGTCAGCTACGCCATGCTGGTGAAGCGCCTGCTGGGCCGCAATCTCGACAAGAGCTCCCGCTTCACCGATTGGAGCCGCCGTCCGCTCTCGGAGCGGCAACTCACCTACGCCTTGGGCGACGTGACCCATTTGCGCGACCTCTATCCCAAGCTCCAGGCCCAGCTCGACAAGTCCGAGCGGGCGAGCTGGCTCATCGAGGAAATGGCCGTCCTGACCGACCCCGCCACCTACGAGCTCCATCCGGAGCACGCTTGGCGGCGGCTCAAGATGCGCATCAAGACGCAGAAGGCCCTCGCCGTTCTGATGGAGCTGGCGGCCTGGCGCGAACGCGAAGCGCAGAGCCAGGACGTGCCACGCTCGCGCGTTCTCAAGGACGAGGCGCTCTACGATATTGCCGGCCAGGCGCCGCGCACGGTGGAGGACCTCGGGGGCCTGCGATCGCTGCACAACGGCTTCGCGCGGTCCTCGCGCGGTCGCGGCGTGCTGGAGGCCGTGGAGCGCGGCCTTGCGCGCGATCCGGCCACGGTGCCCCCGCTTCAGCGCGGCGAGCCGATGCCGCCCGAAGCTCAAGCGGTGATGGACCTGCTGCGCGTGCTGCTGAAGGCCACGGCGGGCCGGCACGGCGTCGCGCCCAAGCTGATCGCCACGACGGACGAACTCGAGCAGATCGCCCGGTCGAACGATGCGGACACCGCGGCCTTGCGGGGCTGGCGGCTCAAGCTTTTCGGTGAGGACGCGCTGGCGCTCAAGCGGGGCGAACTGGCCCTCACCATCCGCAAAGGCGCGGTGGCGCTGCTAGCGCCGGAAGACCCAGAAGACGGCTCCTAGCAAGAGCGCCACGATCAGTCCCGTGGTGAACGGCACATAGAAATAGAAGCTGCCGAGATCCACGACGATGTCGCCGGGCAAGCGGCCGAGGCCGTACTGCACGCTCGCCATGGTGAGCAGAATCACCAGCAGCACATAGAAGACGACGACACCGTTGGAGCGCATTGCCTAGCCCCGCCGCCACTGCTCGATGCGCAACCGCACCGTCGTCCGCACATCGGGCGGGAGCGCGTCGATGACCTCCACGAAACCGCGCAGTTCCGACCGGAGCCCGTGGATCTGATCGATGAGGTTCAGAAGGACCGGGACGTCCTCCTCGTCGAACCCCATCTCGTCTTCGAGATTGCAGATCAGCGCGGCACGGGCAATGTCGGCCTCCGAATATGCGGGCACTCCGTCTTCTTCCGGCTTGATCAGGCCTTGGGATACGAACACACGCAACCGCGTCACCGTGAGACGCGACACCCGTGCGACAACGTCCTCCTCGGTCAGCATCACGCTTGCTCCTTCATTGTCCGCCGCGGATCGTAGGCATGGGTCTTCTTCCACTCCTCGATGAAGGCCTTGAGCTCATCGTCGACCTTCTCGGGCATCACCACGTTGAGCTTCACCAACTGGTCGCCCTTGCCTTTGACGCCCCGCCCCTTGAGCCGTAGCGTCTGTCCGGAATTGGCGCCCGACGGCACGTTCATGGCGACCTTCCCGCCGATGGTCGGAATCTCGACCTTGCCGCCAAGCACGGCCTCGTCGAGGCTGATCGGCAACTCGACCACGATGTCGTTGCCCTCGCGCTTGAAGACGGGGTGCGGCCTCACGCCGACCTCGACCAGCGCGTCACCCGGCGGTCCTTCGCCGAGACCCGGATGCCCCTTGCCCTTGAGCCGCAGGACCTGGCCCGCGTTGACGCCCGGCGGAATAGTGACATCGAGCGTACTGCCGTCGGGAAGCGTGATGCGCGTCTTGGTGCCGTTGACCGCATCGAGAAACGGAATATCGAGGTGGTACTGCGCGTCCTGTCCCGGCATAGAAAAACGCGCGCCTCCACGCTGACTGCGACCGCCCATCCCCCCGCCAAACATGTCGCCGAACAGATCGCTGAAATCGCCCATGTCTTCGTAGCCGGCCGAGGAGTGATAGCGCGCCCCGCCCGGCCCCCCGGCATATTCGCGGTAGTAGCGCGCCTCGGGCCGCTCCTGGCCGCTCGCGTCGATCTCGCCGCGGTCATACTTCCCGCGCTGCTCCTCGTCTTTGAGGATCGAATAGGCGTGCGAGACCTCCTTGAACTTCTCCTCGGCGACCTTGTCGCCGGGATTGAGGTCCGGGTGCAGCTTCTTGGCGAGCTTGCGGTACGCCTTGGTGATTTCATCGGCGCTCGCGCTCTTAGCAACGCCTAGTGCGGAATAAAGATCGTCTGCCATCGTTATCTCAGGTCTGAACTTTGGTCTGAGCCGGTCTTAGGGCTTGGGTGGTGTGGAAATGATAGGGTCGAAGAGAACAGGAAAGCCCAATGCCGGGCATTTTTCCCTTTGCTCATGGTGATTTGGGGTCTGCACCTGCGTTCAGCAACCTTGAGGTTAGCGGCCATGGGACCCGGTTAGCTCGCGACGAGTTGGAACGGCTCGCCAATCCGAATCTCGGGTTCGCAATCCAGCAGATTGGCGAGGGTCTTGAAGCGGCGGCTGACACGTTCGCCTTCGAGATCCGCATAGGGTTCCGGCAAGGTCCAAGTCAGCCGGTCGCCCTCATAGGTGAGCGGGGTATGCGGCAGCACGCCGGGCATGGCCGCGGAGACCATATGGGCGACGCGGAACGCCGCGCCCAGAATCTTTGCGCGCCTCAGGGATTCTTTGTCGACCAACTCGACCAGGCCCTGGCTCAACTCGTCGCTCACCACGCCTTCGTTGCGGTAGTAGGAGGTCAGAGCCAGGAACGCGCGGCCGGGATGATCGACGCCGATGAGGTCGCCGTTGGTGATCAGATTGAGGCTCTGCGCACCGCGATAATCTGGGTGGGCGCGCCACCCGATATCGGAGAGGAGGCACGCGGCATGACGCAGACGCGTCTGCTCGGGCGTCTCCACCGGCCCCGGAACGCGGAACAGGCCATCCGTCCAGCTCAGCAGCTCATTGGCGTTTTCCACCGAACGGGCGCGCTGCACCGCAAGTACATGGCAAGCCTCGATCAGCGGATCCTTGGCGCGCTCCTCGGCGCTCAGCAGGCTGTAGAGCAGCCCCTCGCGGATACCGAACACCGACGTCACGATGGACCGCGGCTTCATCTGCTTGATGAGGCGTTCGAGCACCAGCGCACCGTAGGGCAACGTCTCGCGCCGGGCGCTGGAGACGTCGCGCAGTCCAGGCATGTCCTCGTCCAGCCGGCCGTACAGGCTGCCGACGAATTTCAGCGCGTCCTGACCGTCCATCCGGTAGTTGTGCATGACGCGCAACGGATAGTCCGTCTGGGCCATATGCAGGCGCGCCACGGCCCGCCAGGTCCCGCCGATCGCGTAGAAGTCCCGGCCCCGGCCCTTCTCGAGCCAGGTCACCTTCGAAAACTCCGAATCGATGACCTCGCGCGCCTTCTTCAGGTTTCCGCCCGACACATCGATCAGACGAAGGCCCCCAAGCGGCAGCGTGAGAGCGTCGGACAAGCGTCCGCCCCGCACATCCACCAATTCCAGGCTGCCGCCACCGAGATCGCCCACGAATCCATCGGCCGCATAGATACCCGAGACGACGCCGAGCGCGGCGAGCTCCGCTTCCATGGTACCGGACAGCACCGTGATTGGATGCCCGAGCACCTCCTGAGCCTTGGCGATAAAGTCGGGGCCGTTTTTCGCATCCCGCGCCGCCGCGGTGGCAATCACCTCGGTCCGGTGCACGTGAAGCTGGGCGATGAGCGCGCGAAACCGCCGAAGGGCCCGAAGAGCGCGCGCGACTCCCGCGGGCTCGAGGCTGCCGGTGCTCGCGACGGTCCGGCCCAGCCCGCACAGCACCTTCTCATTGAAGAGTGGTGCGGGCGCATGCGTGGCGCTGTCATAGACGATCAGCCGCACCGAGTTGGAGCCGATGTCGACTACCGCAACCGGCGCGCGTTTCTTCCTCCCGGCCATGGCGAGAGACTAGAGGGTCTCGTCGACCCGCGTAAAGCGCGGAGGCATGTTTTCCGGTAGAGAAGTGCCCCGTCCAGACAGGCTGGGGTTGGTCATGAAGTAGTTCTGGGCGCTGAAGGGCTCTTCCCCTTCCCGCGGATTGATGCGGACCGAGTTCCCGTCCGGCAGAACGCGCCAGCTCTGAAGATTGTCCTTTAGATTCGCCACCATGATCTGATCCAGAATCTGCTCGTGCACCGTGGGGTTCTTGATGGGCGTCATGGCCTCGACGCGGCGGTTGAGGTTGCGGGGCATCATATCGGCGGAGCTGATATAGACGGCCGCCTTCCGGTGCGGCAGCCCATGCCCTGCCCCGAAGCAATAGATGCGGGAGTGCTCCAGGAAGCGCCCGACAATGCTCTTCACATGGATGTTCTCGGACAGTCCGGGGACGCCGGGCCGCAGGCAGCAAATGCCCCGGCAGACGAGATCGACTTCGACGCCCGCCTGGCTTGCCTCGTAGAGCGCATCGATGATTTCGGGATCGACCAGCGAGTTCAGCTTCATCCAGATGGCAGCCGGCCGGCCCGCCTTGGCGTGATACATCTCCTCGCGCACGTGATCGAGGATGCGCGCCCGGATTCCGCCGGGAGAGACGGCCATGGACTCGAGCTCCGCCGGTTCGGCATAGCCCGTCACGTAGTTGAAGATGCGGGACAGATCGTTGCCGATCGATCGGTCCGCGGTGAAGTAGGACAGGTCCGTGTAGATCTTCGCCGTGACCTGATGATAGTTGCCGGTCCCCACATGGCAGTACGTGGCGAGCTCTCCGCGCTCGCGCCGGACGATCAGGCTGAGTTTGGCGTGGGTCTTCAGCTCGATGAAGCCGTAGACGACCTGAACGCCGGCGCTTTCGAGGTCGCGCGCCCATTTGATGTTGGCTTCTTCGTCGAAGCGGGCCTTGAGCTCGACCACCGCCGTCACCGACTTGCCGGCCTCGGCGGCCTCCTTCAGCGCTTCGATGATGGGCGAGGTCTTGCTGGTCCGGTAGAGCGTCCACTTGATCGCGACAACGTCCGGATCGGCCGCAGCCTGCTTCAGGAACTGCAGGACCACATCGAAGGACTCGTACGGGTGATGCACCACGATGTCCTTCTTGGCGATAGCCGCGAAGCAATCGCCTTGGTGCTCGCGGATACGCTCGGGGAAACGGCTGACATAGGGCGCGAATTTGAGGTCCGGGCGATCCGCCACGATGAGCTGGTCGGTGTCCGTCAACCCGATCAGGCCCTTCTGCACGAAGCTCTCTTGCTCGGTGACCTTCAGCTCCTGCATGACGAAGCGCTGCAGCCGCGACGGCATGGTCGCTTCCATCTCGAGCCGGATGACCGAGCCGCGCTTCCGGCGCTTGAGCGCCGATTCGAACACGCGAACCAGATCTTCGGCCTCTTCCTGGACCTCGATGTCGCTGTCGCGCACGACGCGGAACGCGCCTTGGCTCCGCACCCGGTAGCCGGGGAACAGCCGTGAGACGAAGATGCCGACCACGGTCTCCAGCCGCACGAAGCGAATCCCCGTCGCATCGTCCTTGCCGTCCGGCAGCCGGATAAAACGGTCGAGCTGGGAGGGGATCGGCAGCAGCGCGTGCATCGTACGGAACGATCCTTCGCGCACCAGTTCCAGCCCCAGCGTGAATCCGAAATTCGGAATGAACGGGAACGGATGAGCCGGATCGACGGCGATCGGGGTCAGAACCGGGAAGATCAGATTGAGGAAATGATCCTCGAGCCAGCTGCGCTCCGCATCGGTCAGCTGATCGGCTGTGAGAACGTGAATGCCCGCTTCGCCGAGAAGAGCCTCCAGCGCGACCCAGGTCTCCTGCTGCAGCGCGGTCAGGTCGGCGACGGAGCGATTGATCCGGTCGAGCTGCTGGGCCGGCGTCAGCCCGTCCTGGCTCGGCGTCTCGATCCCGGCCACCATCTGCGCCCGCAGGCCCGCGACGCGGACCATGTAGAACTCGTCGAGATTGTTCGCGGAAATCGACAGGAAGCGCAGGCGCTCCAACAGGGGATGGCGCTCGTTCTCGGCCTCTTCCATCACGCGCTTGTTGAAGTTCAGCCAGGACAATTCGCGATTGAAGTAGCGGCTCGGGCCATAGGCGGCGATTCGGGCAACCGCGCCTTCCGGCTCTATCGCTTCCGGAACATTCATCGATATCCTCTTGGAAAAAAGGGCATTGTGCGCCCGCCAGCTCCTTCAGGGTAGAGCCGTCATGTTAGGCCGACAACTGTATCACCGGCGTAACGGTAAACGTCAAATTCAGTGCCCTACTCAATCGTCGCAGCACGCTCCAGCGCCTCGGCGACCAGTTGCCGGCTGATCTTCCGGCCTGAGCGCAGGGCCGCCTGATCGACCGCCTCCACCGCCGCGGCGGCGGCTTCCAGCGACCGGTCAATCCTGACAGCCAGGAACTCGAGCACCTTGGGCTCGATGGTGAGCTGGCGGTCGGAGAAGTGTTTCAGCATGACCGTCCGCAGCAACACCTCGTCCGGCGCGCCGATCTCCGTCACCGGGACGGCACTGAGGCGCGAAAGCAGGTCCGGCAGAGCGAACGGCCAGCGATTGGGGCTGATCCGCGCGGTCAGCAGTACCGAGAAGCGTTTCTCCGCGGCGAGATTCAGGAGATGAAACAGCGTCCGCTCGTCGAACCCGGCCCGGTCGGCGTCCTCCACCGCGATGGCTGACCCTGGGGCCGCGCATCGAGCGAGCGCACGTCCAGGGTCGTCGGGTCGAGCGCCTCGGCGCCGGATCGCTCCTGCCAAACGCGGACGAGATGGGTCTTGCCACTCGCGGCCGGTCCCACGAGCACCTGCACCGGCCCCGGCCAATCGGGCCACGCATCCACCATCCGGACGGCCGCGAGATTGCAGTCGCTGACGAGGAAATCCTCCGCGCCCAGAGCCGCCCGGTGCGGCAGATCAAATGCAAGCTGCGCCGGACTCACGGCGTCCGGACCTCGGGCCGGGAGGCACCGTTACCGCCTTTCGCGCGTGCCGCCTGCACACCTTTCGGCCGCGTGGCCGCTTGCGGCCGGTGGATTGGCTTGGGCTGCTCAGGCTCGTAGCTCATCATGTGGCGCAGCCATCCGAAGAAATAGACAAGGGCCGACAGGACCGTGAGCCCGCCCGTGACCCAGATGAGCACGCTCACGAGCCAGCTCACGCCAAGGCCGAGCCCTAATTGGGCCAGGACAAACCCTGCCAGGGCGATCTGCGTGAATGTGTTGATCTTGCTGACGATGAGCGGTTTGACCTCGACGGGGCGCCCCATCATCCATGCCAGCAGGACCGCGCCGACGATGAGAATGTCGCGGCTGACCACGATGATCACCAGCCAGACCGGCAGGTGGCCCGAAATCCCCAGCGCCACATAGATCGCGACGAGCAGCGCTTTGTCGGCGATCGGATCGAGATAGGCGCCGAGCTCCGTGCGCCAGCCATAGCGCTTGGCGAGATAGCCGTCGGCCGCGTCGGAAAGTCCCGCCAGCAGGAACACCACAAACGCCGCGTAGAAGTCCTGGTCGATGATCAGCCAGATCAGAAGCGGGACGGACAAGATCCGCGCAAATGTTAGCGTATTGGGGATATTCACCGGCGCTTCTCCCGAGCGTCTTTATGTTCTGGGGTGCTTCGAGCCCGGAGATTATCAGACTGCGGCGGCTCCGCAGCCGAATTTCCGCAAGCTCCGATAAGCCGCAGGAGCAAGCCCCTCATGGTCCAATCGCGCGCATCACGAGCGTCCCGTCTCGCTCATAGAGGCCGACCCCGTTCTGGGCGAGTACGGCCTGCAACTGGTCGGCAGAGCCCTCATAGTCGAACACCACCTCGGCGGCGCGGGCAGACCTGGACACGATCTCGAAGTCCCGAAGATCCTCCACACGCTGAAGCCCAAAATGAATCTGCTGCCAATCCCTTACGCCGAAGAACTCAATGACCGCGCCAACCCGGCCGAGCGCTTCGTCTCCTGAACTCGACGCCTCCTCGGGATAAAGCGCACCGCGCCGCAAGGGTACCTCCGCCGCGGCCCCGAAGGTGGGATCCAGCCGCTGCTTCCAGCGCCGTTCGAGAATGCCCAGCCCCAATTGGGCCGCCCGCTCCTCTGTCGCCCCCAAGTCATCCGCATTGACGGCAGTCGTCGCCACGGCATCGACGTCGCCCGCGGCGTCCTCACCCACAAGGCGGAGGCGAAAGAAACCATCCGCGATCTCTCCGACGGCCACGACGAGACCGCCGTAGCCATAGGTACTGCGCAAGGTCGCGTAGGCCCCCTCGTCGCCCGCGAGAACGGCCTTGATCGTCCCGGCCTCGAGATCGTCGCGGAGTGCGGCCAGCTCTGCCGGTGCGACTCCGTTGTCGATATCCAAACGCTCCCAAGCCTGCCGCCAGTCCGTGCTCGCGTCCTTCGCAACGATGTCGCCCTCAAGCATCACCGGCAGGATCGAAATTGGCGAGGCCTGGCTCTCGACAAACGGTATTGAGCGGCTGGTCAAAAGCTGGCGAACAGCGCCCGGATAGAAGCGCACGTCGACGATGCCGATATAGCGTCTCGCCGACGTCTTCTCGCTGTGGATCGCGATGCCTGCGACGAGCCCTTCGATCTCGCGATGGGAGAATGACGGCAGGCGTTCCTGCCAGCTGAGCGGCGCCAGCCGTTTAAGGAGAATCTGCATCGCCAGGGTCTCGGCCTTCGCCATGCCCTTGTCCCGCGCAACCACCGCATCCTTGGCCGTGACATCGACCCGGACGTTGGCGACATTGAAGAGACTGGCGGCGACGGCGGGACTTGAGCCCAGCAAACCGGTGCCCAGCAGCACCAGGGCCCCCAGCAGGACAACGCGACTCAATTTGGCAGAAGACGGCGCGAAGCCCCTGAAAGCATTGGCTGACTGAAGCGCCATCAACCGCTCCGCGATTCGCGCCGGAACCGCGCGTTCCGGCGCCATTGGCCGAGCATGGACGCCCGGGTTATCCGCGCTCCGGCTCTCTCCTGTGGGCACCCTTGCCTCTATCCCTCTTGCCTGCCAAGAGTGTTATGACAGAACTCTGGAACGTGCACCCCGCTTGGCTGCGGACCCGAATTCTCAACTGCCACCTGAACGCGACGCGCCCCACCAAGCCTGAAGAGTCCATGCCCGAAGACAAGCCGCTGACCTATCGTGAGGCCGGTGTCGATATCGATGCCGGAAACGCCCTCGTGGACGCGATCGGCCCTCTCGCCGCCAAGACGAAGAGACCTGGCGTCCTAGGTAACCTCGGCGGCTTTGGCGGACTGTTCGATCTCGCCGCCTGCGGCTTCAAGGATCCGGTCCTCGTGGCCGCCACCGACGGCGTCGGAACCAAGCTGAAGCTCGCCATCGACACGGGGCTGCACGACGGGATCGGCATCGACCTCGTGGCCATGTGCGTCAACGACCTCGTCGTCCAAGGCGCCGAGCCGCTCTTCTTCCTCGACTATTTCGCGACCGGGCGGCTGGAGGTGGGCGTGGCCGCCGAGGTCGTCGCCAGCATCGCCGACGGATGCCGCCAGGCGGGTTGCGCGCTGATCGGCGGAGAGACCGCCGAGATGCCCGGCATGTACGGGGACGGCGACTACGATCTCGCGGGCTTCGCGGTAGGCGCGGTGGAACGGGACGCGATCCTGCCCCGGCCCGACATCGCCGCGGGCGATGTCCTGATCGGCCTGCCTTCGTCCGGCGTCCACGCCAATGGTTTCTCGCTCGTGCGCCGCGTGGTGTCGGAGAGCGGCCTTGGCTGGGACGACCCGGCCCCGTTCGCGCCCGACGCGAAACTTGGGGCGAGCCTCCTCGCACCGACCCGCATCTATGTCCGCCAAGTTCTTGAAACGATTCGCGAGAATCCAGGCGCCGTAAAGGCCCTCTGCCACATCACCGGCGGTGGCCTGATCGACAATCTGCCGCGCATCCTCCCCCCGACCGTCGCAGCCACGATCGACACAGACTCCATCGACATGCCCGCCGTGTTCTCCTGGCTCGAGACCGAGGCGCGGCTCGATGCCCATGAAATGTTCCGGACGTTCAATTGCGGTGTCGGCATGGTCGTCGCCGTGGCGCCGGACGATGCCGAACGCGTCGCTGCGAGCCTAGGGCCCGAAGCGTTCACGATCGGGAGGCTGACCGAGCGCGGTGACGGACCGGCGGTCGTGCTCGCCGAGGGCACCGGGTCATGAGCGCGAAGACGCGCGTCGGAGTTCTGATCTCAGGGCGCGGCAGCAATCTGCAGGCGCTCATCGACGCCGCCAAGCATCCCGACTATCCGGCCGAGCTCGTGCTCGTGATCTCCAACGTGCCTGACGTTCAGGGCCTCGATCGCGCCGAAGAGGCCGGCATCCCGACCTGTACGATCAACCACAAGGACTTCCCGTCGCGCGAAGCCTTCGAAGCCGCCTTGAACGATGCGCTCGACGGCGCCGGCGTGGAGCTTCTTTGCAATGCCGGCTTCATGCGCCTTCTGACGGAAAGCTTCGTGTCGCGCTGGCTGAATCGCCACCTCAACATTCACCCCTCGCTCCTGCCCGCCTTCAAGGGCCTCGACACCCATGCACGCGTGCTCGAGTCGGGCGCGCGCATCAGCGGCTGCACGGTTCATTTCGTGCGCGCAGCGATGGACGACGGTCCGATCGTGGCGCAAGCGGCCGTCCCGGTGTTGCCGGACGACACGGAGGACGATCTCGCCGCAAGGGTGCTGATGGCCGAGCACCGTCTCTACCCCCACGCCCTGCGGCTGGTGGCCTCAGGTCAGGTCACGGTGGACGGCGAACGTGCCGCAGGCATGCCCTTAGGGCCCGAGGAAGCCGCCCTTTTTTCGCCCCCGCTGAAGGGCAGTTTCTGAGCGGACGTTCGAAAACCTGGAAAAATAGTATGGGTGCTCCAGCAAACTTGACGCATCGCAAGTCTGTGCGGCGCAAGGGCCCGTAGACAATGCAGACGAGCGGATGCTAGGAACAACATCTATTCAGTCGATCTCCGCAACAACGACCGCGCGCGCAAGATTCTTGCAGACCGGAGGTTGCCCGAGACCTAGTGCTGATCTTGCGGTTTGGCCCCAAGCCCTGTCCGGCACACTTGGCCCAACGGGGTTATCTGGCCCAACAATAAGAGGGATGGCGTAAATGGCGGACATGACGGTCGCCTACTCTCCGTCGCACGGCCTCGGAGAAGAAGACAGCATTTGGTTCAAGCTATCGGCGCTATTGAACCAAGAGGACCCCATGCAGGTCCTCATGGCCCTGTGCGAAAAATACAAGGGCGTCCTGCCGGTCAACCTCAAGAACCAGCGCATTGTCCTATTGAGCGAGCCCGAGCACGCCGAGCGCGTCCTTGTGACGAACGCCGATAATTACACCAAGTATTTCGACGGGCTCCGCCCCGTTTTCGGCCGCAGCATGATCACCATCGACGGTGCGCTGTGGCAGAAGATCCGCGTGCCGCAGCAGGCGGCGTTCCACCCGAAGATGTTCGAGGAATACTTCCCCTATTTGATGTCGGCGATCGACTCCAAGATGGACCGCTGGCAGAAGCTCGCCGAATCCGGCGAGACCGTCGAGATGGTGGAAGAGACGTGGACGATGGCCGCCGACATGGTGTGCCGCGCGCTGTTCGACCGCGAAATGCCCTTCAACCCGCACTTCGTCTTCAAGCAGGTCAAGACGTATACGGACGTTGTGAACCACAAGAACGTGCGCCTGAAGAACGTGCGCGGCGAGCTTGAAGAGATCACGGACGAGGATCCCGCCAAGGCCATGGAGGTTTGGCATTCGGTTCCCGACACGGTGATCAGCGCGAACATCATCGATCATCGCGAGAAGACCCTGCTGACGGCGATGCAGGAAGCCGAGGCCGATCCGGACTTCCCGGAGTTCGACCACCGCCAGGTCATCGACGAGATGAAGCAATATCTGTGGGCGGGCACAGAGACGACGGCGCTGACGCTTGCGTGGTCGCTCTATCTTTTGTCGCAGCATCCCGAAGCCATGGAGCGCGTCCGCGAGGAAGCGCATCGAGTCTGCGGCGACGCCGATCCCACTTGGGATCAGGTGCAGCAGCTCAGCTACACCCGCATGGTGATCCAGGAGACGATGCGCCTGTACCCGCCGATCTGGGGCCTGATCCGCATCGCCGCCGGCGACGACGAGATCGCCGGGCACAAGATCAATGCCGGCGACAAAGTCTCGGTCCTCACCTATATCGCCCATCACAGCCCCAAGTGGTGGGAAGACCCGGAGAAGTTCGATCCGGAGCGGTTCGCGCCCGAGCGCGCGAAGAAGCGGCGCAAATACTCCTACCTGCCGTTCGCGGCAGGAAAACGCGCCTGCATCGGCGGGGCGCTGTCGCAGATCGAGAACACGCTGGCGCTGGTTCAGCTCCTGCGGCGCTTCACGCCCGAATATGTGGGGCCGACCCCGGCGAAGATCCGCGCCACCGTCACGCTCTGCCCGCAAGGTGGCCTGCCCTTCAAGATCCGCAAGCTGAGCTAGGCTCAGTTCGCGCCGCTCACGCTGATGAGTTTGGACCTGGAATCGTAACGGCGCGCGAGGATCTTGCGCGCCGTTGGAAGCCTTTCAGAAATCGATATGCCCTGTTAGGGGCCGTGCAAACGCGACGCGTTAACCGACGATCTCGCTCTTCTTGAAGACAAGATCGATTTCGCGCTTGGCGCTCTCGGGGCTGTCGGAACCGTGCACGGAGTTGCGCTGCAGGTTGACGGCGAAGTCCTTGCGGATCGTGCCGGGATCGGCGTCGACCGGGTTGGTCGCGCCCATCACGAGGCGATTGCGCTTGATCGCGTCTTCGCCCTCGAGCACCTGAACCACGATCGGACCGGAAATCATGAACTCCACCAGCTCGTCAAAGAAGTCGCGCTTCTTGTGCATCTCGTAGAATTCTTCGGCCTGCTTCTTCTTCCACCAGACCCGCTTCTGGGCAACCACCCGAAGGCCAGCACCTTCGAGGCGCGCCACGATCAGCCCCGTAATATTGCGCTCGGTCGCGTCGGGCTTGATGATCGAGAGCGTACGTTCGATGGTCATTATTCAAGTCCTTCTAGTCTTTGATTCTTCAGTATTTTCAAATCTCGGCCGGGCTTATAGCCATCGGTCATGACAGCCACAAGGCGCGGGCGCATTATCAATTAGTGTGTGATATGAAAGCCTCAGATGCGTTGCCCATGTAACGCAGCGAGGGAGATGCGATGCTCTATGCCACAATCAAGGTTCTTCTGACGAGCGTACTTGTGGTCGCAGTCTCGGAAGCGGCCAAACGCAGCGCACTCTTCGGTGCACTGATCGCTTCGGTCCCCCTCACCTCGGTCCTGGCCATGATCTGGCTCTACGCGGACACCGGGGATACGGAGAAGATCGCCCGCCTCTCCACCGGGGTTTTCTGGCTGGTTCTGCCCTCGCTGGTCCTGTTTGTCAGCCTGCCCGTGTTCCTACGGGCCGGCCTGGGCTTCCCTGCGAGCCTGGCCATAGCGACCGCCCTGACGGTCTGCGCCTATTTCGCCATGCTCTATGTCTTGGGTCTCGTGGG
Organism: Methyloceanibacter sp. wino2; assembly: GCF_003071365.1. Taxonomy (NCBI): domain Bacteria; kingdom Pseudomonadati; phylum Pseudomonadota; class Alphaproteobacteria; order Hyphomicrobiales; family Hyphomicrobiaceae; genus Methyloceanibacter; species Methyloceanibacter sp. wino2. Next base: position 2,887,996 of record NZ_CP028960.1, on the reverse strand, counting down.
TATCGAGATCTAGGCGGCCAAGCCCTATCAGGCTTTCTGGTGCCACCGGCCCCCTTCGTCCTGCTGCCAATAGCTCACGGATAGGCCTTGGTCCTTGGCCGATGCCCAGGCCTCGCGCGCCATGGCAACGGCATCCGGATCGTGGCCGTCGAAGATATGGACCACGCGCGCATAGCCGCCCAGGTCATCCAGGCTCGCTCCATCGACTAGGAAGCGGACGTCCGCGTCATTCGGATTGGAGTCCTCGTCCGTGAGATAGACCGGCTGCGCCGCCGGAGCGCCATCCGCATCGGCGCCGTGCGGCAGGAAGCTGTCCTCGCGATAGGTCCACAGCAGCGTGTTGAGAGCCTCGACCCGTTCGAGGCTCGCGGCCTGAACGGCAGCCCGCCAGCCCCGTTCCAAGGACCGCTCCAGAAGCGCCGGCAGCACCTGCTCCAGCGTGCGGCTTTCCAGGTGATAGAAATAGACCTCGGTATCGCCACTCATCGCGCGTTCGCCTTGAGGCCTTGCCGTTACGACTTGGCCTTCACATACGGATTGTTGCCCTTCCGCAGGTTGAAACGGATCGGCACGCCGGGCAAATCGAATGTCTCGCGCAGGCCGTTCACGAGATACCGGACATAGGACTCCGGCAGCGCCTTGGGCTGGGAACAGAAGGCCACGAAGGTGGGCGGCCGCGCGTTGGCCTGGGTCATGTAGCGGATCTTGAGCCGGCGCCCTGCTACGGCCGGCGGGGTGTGCGCATCGATCATGGCCGCAAGCCAGGCGTTGAGCGCGGCCGTGGGCAAGCGCTTATTCCACACCTCATCGGCGGCGAGCACCGCATCCATGAGCCGGTCGACGCCCTTGCCGCTCTGCGCCGAGAGCGTCACCAAGGATACGCCTTTGACCTGAGGCAGCAGGCGCTGACACATCTCGCGCAACTCGGCGAGGCGCGCCTGCTTGTCCTCCACGAGGTCCCATTTATTGACGGCGATGACGAGTGCGCGGCCCTCGCGGACAATCAAGTCTGCGATCTGTAGATCCTGCTTCTCGAACGGCTGTTCGGCATCAAGCAGCAGCACAACGACCTCGGCGAACTTGATCGCCCGCAGCGTATCGCCGACCGACAGCACCTCCGCCCGCGCCTCAATGCGCGCCTTGCGCCGGAGCCCCGCCGTGTCGAACACGCGCAAGCGGCGTGACCCCCATTCGATCTCCGAGGCGATGGCATCGCGGGTGATCCCCGCCTCGGGCCCCGTGATCATCCGGTCCTCGCCGAGAAGCGCGTTGACCAGCGTGGACTTGCCCACATTAGGGCGTCCGGCGATGGCGATCCGCAAGGGGTAGACGCCCTCTTCATCCGGCTCGCCCGCCTCGGGCGCCCCGTGCTCGCCCGCTTCTGCTTGCGCGTTGCGGTAGGCGTCCGCGATCGCCTCCGTCACGTCGCCCACGCCGAGCCCGTGTTCGGCGGACATGGCCAGCGGCTCGCCGAGCCCCAACGAGTAGGCCTCGTAGAACCCCGGCTCCGCGGCTCGGCCTTCCGACTTGTTGGCCGCGAGCACGACGGCCTTGCCGTGCTTGCGCACGAGGTCGCCGAAAATCTCGTCCGCCGCCGTGACGCCCGTGCGCGCATCAATCACAAAGAGGACGAGGTCCGCCTGCTCGATGGCCGCTTCGGTCTGAAGCCGCATCCGCGCGGTCAGCCCCGCGTCGCCGGACTCGAGGCCCGCGGTATCGATAAGCGTCGTCGCAAGGCCTTCGATCACCACATCGGCTTCGCGGCGGTCGCGCGTCAGGCCCGGCTGATCGTCGACCAGCGCGAGCCTCTTGCCCACAAGCCGGTTGAACAGCGTGGATTTACCGACATTCGGCCGTCCGACAATGGCGACTGTGAAAGGCATGGCTCAGCGATCGCGGGATCCGTTGTTTCAGATGAAGGAGCACAAAGGATGCAGCACGCGCAAGCAACGCCGACCAAAATGACGGTGCGTCATGCGCCCCGCCATAGATACTAGTTGGTCGTTGCCTCGCTCGCGTTGGCGTCGTCGGTCTTAGCGTCGTCCGTGTCGGCGTCGCCAGCCTTGGTCTCGTCCGCCTTCGTGTCCGGGGTGGTTGCCGTCTGACTGACGATGAGGGCGAGCAGCACGTTGGCGCGGTCGCGCATGTTCCGGGGGGTTCCGGCGTCCACCAGCAAGGCGCTGAACTGAGCCTCGGCGGCCTTCAGATCGCCGTTCTGATAGGCCGAGAGTCCCAACAGCTCTTTTGCCGAATAGCGCCAAGAACTCTTGCCGCCCGCCAGACCATCGAGGCGCTTCTGCATCTCGGCATAGTCCGCCTGATCGAGCCGGAGCGTCGCGGCCTGCAACGTGGCCAGCCCCTTCAAAATGGCGTCGACCCGGCGATCCGTGGCCAGGGCTTCATAGGACTCCACCGCCTTGTCCGTATCGCCGGCCTTGGCCTGGCTCGATGCGAGCTGGAACCGCGACAAAACGGCGTAACCCGACGGGCCATCCTTGACCAACTCGTCGAACGCCTCGGTCGCCTTCTCCTGCTCGTTGGCATTCTTCAAAGCCAGAGCCGCGGTGAAGGCATCGCCCGCCGTCTCGGCTTCACTCTCCTCGACGTACTTCCAAATATTGTAAGCCGCCACACCGATGATGAGCGCCAACGCAAGGCCAATGACATAGACGCCGAACTTGTCCCAAAGCGCCTTGTACCGCTCCTGCCGAACCGCGTCGTCGACCTCGCGAATGAAACTGTTGTCAGTCATAGGGTTAAGAGCTCTTCCGGCTTTCTTCGTCGGCGCTGGCGCGCGGTTGTGCAGGACTGCTGCGGAACCGGATGGCTCATCCGGCCTAACCCACGCCGTATAGTGAAGCCCGCTTGTTGGCGCAAGACTGAATGCCGCAGGCCAGCGCGGCCACACCCGGCGATCGCGGCCGGACCAGAAAGCCTAACTGACTGACATTTTGAACTTTTTGAGGGCTTCGGGAACCTCTTCCAGCGTGGAATAGGTGTGCTCCTCGGCTGGGAAGGCCCGCCCTCGCACGTCCCGCGCATAGGCTTTCACCGCGTCTTCCACGGCGGTCCGGAGTTCGGCGTATTCCTTCACGAACTTCGGCACCCTCGGGGAGAGCCCAAGCATGTCCTCGAGCACCAGCACCTGCCCGTCGCACTCAGGCGACGCGCCAATGCCGATCGTTGGGATCGGCACGTCTTGCGTAATGCGCGCGGCCAGTCCCTCGGCAACGGCTTCGATCACCACTGCGAACGCGCCTGCCGCGGCGACGGCCTGGGCATCCTGTTCGAAGCGGGCCCATTCGGCCTGGCGCCTGCCGCGGGCCGTAAATCCACCAAGCTGATTGACCGCCTGCGGCGTCATGCCGATATGGGCCATCACCGGAATGCCGCGCGCCGTCAGAAACGCGATGGTCTCGGCCATCTGCACGCCGCCCTCGAGCTTCACCGCACCACAGCCCGTCTCCTTCATGATGCGGGATGCGTTCCGGAAGGCCACGGCAGGGCTCTCTTCATAGGAGCCGAACGGCATGTCGACGACGACCAGCGCGCGCTCCGACCCACGCACGACGGCTTGGGCATGCGCGATCATCAAATCGAGCGGCACCGGCACGGTGGTATCCAAGCCGTGCATGACCATGCCGAGCGAGTCTCCCACCATGAGGACGTCCACGTGCGGGTCGACCAGCGCGGCCGACTGCGCATGGTACGAGGTCAGCACGACAACAGGCTCGCCGCCCTTGCGCGCGGCGATCTCCGGCGCGGTGATACGCTTGATGGTGCTCTGATGCGACACGAGCCTTATCCTCGCGAGTTCCAATGATTAGAGCGTCTTATGCCAGACATATAAGGATTTGTGCAGCGCAATGACAGGCCTTGGTGAAAAGGCCGCCTTTGACCCAAAGTCTACATAAGGCCTTACACGGGCACCACCACCTTGCCGATCAGCAGCGGGTGCAGCCAAAGCAGGAAGACAACGTAGAACACGATGCCGAGCACGACGGCGATGATGTCGTTGCGCGGACTTCCCGGCCCCGGCGTTTCGATCAGCTCGGTCGGCTGGCGATGCTTCAGCGCGATCCGGTCGTAGACGGCATAGGCCAGAAACGATCCGAACAGGATGATGCCGGCCAGATCGCCATTGGCGAGCAGATGCGCCAGCGCCCAGGTCTTGATCGCCGTCAGCATGGGGTGCTTGACGACCGCTTTGATGCGCCCCGGGAAATAGGCGGCCACTAGAAATATGAAGGCCGGCAGCATCAGCAGCATGGCCAGATGACGCATCCAGACCGGCGGCGTCCAAATCGGAATGATGGGCGCGGTGGCGAACCCGTAGACGAGCAGGATGAAGCCCAGGATCGACGCCACCGAGAAGAAGGCCTTGTAGCCGTTCTCGCCGAACTTCTCGATCAACCCTTCACGCGAGCGCGTGAGCGTGGGCAGCAAATGAATACCTAGAAAAACAATGATGCCGACGATGAGCAGCAGCATGACCAACCTCCCTCAATCTCGCGCGCAACCTATCACGCACGGATACCGCTCGCGACAAGGGCCGTCAAAGCCCGACAACCTACGCCGCTGCCGAACCTATTCCTTGATGAAGGCCAATAACTCCGCATTCAAGACGTCGGCATGCGTGGTCAGCATCCCGTGGGGAAGGTCGGGATAGGTTTTGAGAACGCCGTTTGGGAGCAACTCGGCCGACCGGGGACCGGCCGCGGCAAATGGGACGATCTGGTCGTCCTCGCTGTGCACCACCAGGACCGGTATGGCGATGGCCTTCAAATCCTCGGTAAAGTCCGTCTGCGAGAACGCGACGATACCGTCGGAATGGGCCTTGGCGCCTCCCATCATGCCTTGCCGCCACCAGTTCCAGATCACGCCCGGCATCGGCTCGACGCCCTCGCGATTGAAGCCGTAGAAGGGCCCGGCTGGAACGTCATAGAAGAACTGAGCTCGGTTCTCCGCGAGCGCAGCTTGGTAGCCGTCGAATACTTCTTTCGGCGTGCCGTTCGGATTGGCCTCGGTCTTGACCATGAGCGGGGAAACGGAAGCGACGAGAACGGCCTTCGCCGCTCGATCCGTACCATGCCGCGCAAGATATCGAACGACCTCGCCGCCGCCGGTTGAATGGCCCACATGCACAGCGTCTTTCAAATCGAGATGACGGACGACCGCGGCGAGATCGTCTGCGTAGTGGTCCATGTCGTGCCCGTCGTCGACCTGGGTTGATCGGCCGTGTCCGCGACGATCAACGGCTACCACTCGAAAGCCTCGATTATTGAAGAACATCATCTGCGCGTCCCAGTCGTCGGACGTAAGCGGCCAGCCATGGCTGAAGACGATGGGTTGTGCGTCCTTGGAGCCCCAATCCTTGTAGAAGATCTCGACTCCGTCCTCGGTGGTCACTGTCGGCATGGTGTCTAACCTTTCGGGGAAACGCCTCGCGAAAAGGCGTCGGCGCTGTGGTTGCTCCGACGATGCTATGCCCAAATGATGACAACACACCGGCATCACACTGCATCGATGTCGCAGGCTGTTGCAGGGATATGAGCCTGCCTAACCGGATCTGCAGACGGGCAGCGGGCGCGGCGGCGGGCTGGGGTGCGCTTTTCTATACTTGGCGATGATCGGCTCGAGTTTTTCCTTTGGCCAGAACATCGGCGAACCGATCTCGCGCAGACATGTGGCGTTCCAGTAGAGCCCGGCGCTCGACAGGCTCTTGTGCGCCTTCGCCGCTTCTCGCACGGCTTCGATGTCGCGCGACTCCGGATAGATGTAGACCGTAGTCGGACGTTCCTTGATCATGTCCACGATCAGCGCGGAGTCCTCGGGCGTCCAGCTGGTGCAGCCATTGCTGCGGCCTGAGCTGTAATTCAAGAGACTGCCGTAGGGAACGTATCCCTTCTCGTTCGCAAAGGGGCTGTCGGGATTCTTGCGCAGGCACATGCGCCGCAGCAGCACGGCGGAGTGGCCGCCGATGGCCCGCTCCCGTGCATTGGCCGTGTCCCCCTCGCCTTCGAATTGCACGAAGGCGCGCAGGAGCGGCACGGACTTGCCACGTGTCCGGTAATAGCCCTTGAACGAGGTCCGCGTTTCGGCGGTCACATAGCCCCCGCCCGTCGTCAGCTTGGACCCTTCGGCATTGCTGAAGTTCTTCGCGCAGCGCCGCCCGTTCGCGAAGTTCGCACCCGGCAAACGACGCCCGTTGCCGTAACCAGACGAAATCGCGCGGAAGGAGAGGTCGTGTTCGCAGATGATGTAGAACCGGCGCGCCACCCCGCCGCTGCCCGAGACACTCGGGCGTGTCGCATCCATGGCGAAGTAGCAGGGGTTCTTGGCCAACCCCTCCATGACCTTCTCCATGTATAAGGCGCGGGCCCGTTGCAGAACGACCTTCGAAATCTGACCGTCGCCGTCCCCGACATGGGCTTGAAGCCAGGGCGGGATTTCCTCGTACTGTTCGTCGGCAAGCGCGCGAGGGATGAGAGGCCAAGCCACCATGGCGGCGGCGCCCAAAATGACCAGCAGACTGACAACTCTCTGACTGAGAGGAATCAATCGCACGAGATTCAGTCTCCCCGTGTTTCGCACCCCTCCGATGTTGCGCGAAAAAATGCCGTCATTAGGGCATTTCACTGGCGCGAATCGGGTGCACAGAACGACCGGCAGCAATCATAACCGATTACTCCTCCGTGCAAGCCCCATCCCGTGTAGAGACCATCGATCGCAGCCGCGTTGCGATGGGTCAGGTGCCAAACGCATAGGTGTGCAGAGCGCCGCCGAGCACGCCCCGCTCCAGGCACTGACGCATGTCAGCGTATTTCTTCCGGACCTCGTCGAAGAACGCGGGAGAGCGGGCAGTGCCGAGCGCCTCTCTGTTTTCGTCCATGCGCGCGAGGAAGCCGCCGTACCACGCGATGTAAGCCTGATCGAGATTGACGATGCCCGTGCAGGTCCATCCCTGCCGCTCGGGCGCCTGGCGCATCTCCGCCATCGAATGCACGCTTGGGGGCAGACAGTCCGCCTCGGCAAGCGCGGCGGCGTCGTACGCGATGTAGTCGAACACCGCGATCCGCGCGCCCGGATTGGCCACCTCTCGGAAGGCGGCAAAACAGGCTTCCAAATCCTCGCAAGCGTAGAGAGAATTGAACGCGTAGATCACGTCCACCGTCGGCAGACCCAATTCACCGAGCTTGGTGATGTCGCCGGGGATGAACTGCCGGTCCGCGTAGCGGCTGTTGGCGTAGCCCACGGACTCCGCATCGAGATCGACCCCGACGACAGAGGCGCCTGTCTTCCGTCCGATGGCATCGGCCGTGGCGCCGAGCCCGCTGCCGGCATCGAGCACCGTCTCGCGCGGTGCCGGGCGAACGTGAGACAAGACGAGGTCGATAGCGTCCTCCTCGCCGGGATGGGCGAAGTCGCCCCCGCGAATGCGCGCAAGGAAGGACTTGTTGTCGAAGCTGTTCATGCCGGTCATCGGGGTAACTCTACTCTCGCATATCGAGGCAGGGGATGCCCCAACGCCGCGCCAATTGTCACTGGCTCGGCGGGCAGGAGATGGTAGCATTTCGCCCTATGCCGGACCTGATCAAATTCGTGGCCAAGCAATACGCGATCGGCATCGTGGCGGTGGCCCTGTTCGCGGTGACGTTGCTCGTCACCGACGCCTGGGGGCTTGGTACGCTCGTGCGTTCGGACGTGACGCCCCTCACCACCGCGGTCATCTTCATCGTGTTCGGAGTCATCTTGCTGTCGCCGCTCGTGGTCGGCACAGCCATCTTCCTGTCGAGAACAATTCCGGACGAGCACCGCTGAGTCTCGTTGATGCGCGGGGCCTAGCGCGCCGAGCCGACGACCGTCTTGCACAACGGCAAATCCGACAGGGTGCGTGCGCGGCCCGGCTTGTGCTTCTTCGCGTATTGGAGGAGCGCGGGCTCGAGCTTCTCGCGCGGCCAGAAATTCGGCTCGCCGATCTCCTTCAGGCAGGAGGCGTTCCAATAGGCGCCCACGCGCGACGGCGACTGTCCCGCCCGCACCGCGCGTCCCACCGCGACGATGTCTTTCGCCTCGGGATAAATATAGACCGTCGTCGGACTATCCGCGATCGCCAGGAACTGATCGTCGGCGTCCCGGGGCCAGCTTGTGCAGCCGCTCGAACGACCGGCGCTGTAGTTTATGAGCTTGCCGAAGGGCACGTAGCCGCTCTTATCCGCATATTTGCTCGACGGCATTTTCAACCGGCACTGCCACCGCACGATTGCCGCCGAATGGCCGCCAATGGCGCGCGACCGCGCGTTGGCCGTATCGCCCTCGCCCGTGTATTGCACGAACGACCGGACCAGCGGCTGATAGCCACCGGCCTCGCTGTAATAGCCCTTGAAGGAGGTGCGCGTCTCGGCCGTCAGGTATCCGCCGCCGGTGGTCAAATGCGAGTTCGCCGCATTCGAGAAATTCTTTGCGCACCTCGCGTTGTTGGAAACATTGGCGAGACCTTCGAAATTGCGCCCTGCGCCATGACCCGAGGTAACAGCGCGGAAGGTCTGCTTGTTCTCGCAGATGGCATAGAACCGTTTGGCGCCCTCGCCGGGCCGCGTCGCATCGAAGGCGAAATAGCAGGAATTCTTGACCTTCCCGGCGCGCACCTTCGCCTGATGGAAGTCGCGCGCACGCTTCAGCACCGTGGCGGAGATCTGCCCCTCGCCATCGCCGATATGCGGATTGAGCCAGGCGGGCACGCCGGGAATAACCGGGCGGACGGGTTCCGGCGGCGGCGCAGGCGCAAGTGCGGGCCGCATGGCAGGCGCCAGCAGCGCGGGAGGCGCGGCTTGGTAGGTGGGCGCGACCGGCGCGTTCGGCACGGGCATCACCGGCGACGGGGCGGCTGCAGCAGGCGCATATTGGCCGGCCGGCATTGTCTGGGGCGCCGGTGCGGCAACGGGAGCCGGCGCTGCCTGCGGCGGCGGTGCCTGAACGTCCGGCACATAGCGGGATCCCGGCACGACCCGTGTCTTCGGGACGATGGTGACCGCCTGTGGTGAGCCTTGCGGCGGCGCGGCGAGCCAGGGGAGCTGCTCCGCGCCGGCAGGGACGGTCGCGAAGGTGGTCCCAAGCAGAAGCGCGCCCAGGCCCAAGGCCGGAGCGCCGAAACCGCTTTTCACCCGATTTGCCCCTCGCACGAGACAGGCTCCCTCAAATCGCACAGTCCGAACCGCCTGGGATGGGCCCGGCCCGGCCAAAAACCGAACGCGGACACACGCAAGGCGGGTTGTTCCGCGTATTATACCTCACTTTGCGACGTTAGAGCGGCGAGGGTTAATCTGCCGTGAACCGGGACATTTGCCGGATTCGTGGGGCCCCGGGGCAAGGAGCGGCGCTGTGGAGGCTCAACGGTGCGGACAGCCAGGCCAGCAGCAGGGTCTGCGCTTGCCGTCATTGAGGTTGGACCGGCCCCATTCGATACGGCGCTCCCGCGTTTCGACTTTCTTGGCGGACTCGATCCAGCAGATCCATTCGTTGCGCGCGAGCGGCGTGATGTCTTCCCACGTTTCCAAGGCCTTGGCGTCGGCGAGCAGCGCCTTGCGGAAGTCCGCCGGCAGGTCGTGAACCACGCCGCCTGAGATAAGTTTGGCCGCCATTCCCCTCGCCCTCTCCCCTACTCGCTTCCGGACACTCGCCCGATCCGTCCAGTTTGCCTCATCGAGCCGGGCAAACAAGCTACGCCGACCTACTCAAGCGGCGCCAATCGCCCTAACATGGCGGCCAAGACGTCCGGCAAGCACACCAACAACCCCGAAGAGCACGATGCGGAGAATTTCGCCATGACCTCACGAACGACGACCGGACAAGGAAAACTCTACGAGAGCATTGTCGACACGATCGGCAACACGCCGTGCATCCGCGTGAAGCGCCTGGCGCCGGACAATGTGCGGCTCTACGTCAAAGCCGAGTTCTTCAACCCGGCGGCGTCCGTGAAGGACCGGCTGGCGATCAGCATCATCGAAGAGGCCGAAAAGCGCGGAGACCTCAAGCCCGGCCAGACCGTGGTCGAGGCCACGAGCGGCAACACGGGCATCGGCCTCGCCATGGTCTGCGCCGCCAAGGGCTATCCGCTGGTGGTCACCATGGCAGAGAGCTTCTCCATCGAGAGGCGCAAGCTCATGCGCTTCCTCGGCGCCAAGGTCGTCCTGACCCCGAAAGAACTCAAAGGCTTCGGCATGTATCAAAAGGCCGTGGAGCTCGCCAAGGAACACGGCTGGTTCCTCGCCCACCAGTTTGAGACGCCCGACAACGCGCTCATCCACGCGAACACCACGGCACGGGAGATCCTCGCCGACTTCGACGGCGAGCGTCTCGACTATTTCGTGAGCGGCTACGGCACGGGCGGCACGGTAGCCGGCGTCGGCCGCGTGCTGCGTGAAAGAAGGCCCGAGACGAAGATCATTCTGAGCGAGCCAGCGAACGCGGGGTTGGTGGGCAGCGGCATCGTCCAGGAACGGTCAGAGGATGGCGCCCCCAGCGTGAGCCATGCCGCCTTCGAGCCCCACCCGGTACAAGGCTGGACGCCCGACTTCATTCCCCTGGTGCTGCAGGAAGCGATCGACGGGCACTACTACGACGAGCTCGTTCCCGTCACCGGGCCCACCGCCATCGAGTGGTCGCGTAAACTCGCGGCGCAGGAAGGCATCATGACGGGCATCTCCGGCGGCGCCACCTTCGCCGTCGCCCACCAGATCGCCGAGAAAGCAGAAGACGGCGCTGTCATCCTCGCCATGCTGCCCGATACCGGCGAGCGCTATCTTTCGACACCGCTGTTCGAGAACATAGAAGAGGTGATGACCGAGGACGAACGCGCCCTGATGAAGTCCACGCCGGGGTATCAGATGGCTTAGGCTCGGCGGGCGAAGCGCAGGTGTGACTCTGTAACTCACCCTTGATCTCGCACAACGCGCACAACCCTCGCTAGATTAGAATTTGAAGAATTCAAATCTAAGAGGGGGCGTCATGCTGCGGTTTCTCATAGCTTTACTGATACCGGCATTGGCCAGTTCAACCGTCATGGCCGATGAACTGCGCGACCAAGCCGCGGCGATGTTCAAGCCGTTGCCTTCGACCATTCCAAGCGTGAAGGACAACCGGATCACCCCGGAAAAGATCGAGTTGGGGCAAGCGCTGTTTTTCGACCCGCGGCTATCGGCATCGGGCGTGTTCAGCTGCAACTCCTGCCACAACCTCGCGACCGGCGGCGACGACAACCTCGAGACCTCCATCGGTCATGGCTGGCAGAAGGGACCGCGTAACGCGCCGACCGTCCTGAACTCCGTGCTCAACCAGGCGCAGTTCTGGGACGGCCGCGCGGAAGACCTGAAGGAGCAGGCCAAAGGCCCGATCCAAGCCGGCGTCGAGATGGCCAACGAGCCGACCGCTGTCGTCGCAACGCTGAAGAGCATGCCCCAATACGTCGAATGGTTCGAGGAGGCGTTCCCGGACGAGGACGATGCCGTGACATTCGACAACATGGCGCGCGCGATCGAGGCTTACGAGGCGACACTCATTACCCCGGCGCCGTTCGACTCCTATCTCAACGGCGACGACGCCGCGCTGACGCCCGATCAGAAAGAGGGCCTGGCTCTATTCATGAACAAGGGCTGCGTCGCCTGCCACAACGGCGTCAATGTCGGCGGACACGGCTATTACCCGTTCGGCGTCATCGAGAAGCCCGGCTCGGACGTCCTGCCCGAGGACGACAAGGGACGCTTCGCGGTGACCAAGACGGCCACCGACACCTACGTCTTCCGCGCATCGCCCTTGCGCAACATCGCCCTCACGGCCCCCTATTTCCATTCCGGCAATGTGTGGGATCTGGAGCAAGCCGTCGGGATCATGGGCAGCTCCCAGCTCGGCCAGGAACTTAGCGACGAGGAGGTCGAGAAGATCACGGCCTTCCTCCATTCGCTGACCGGCAAGCTGCCGGAAGTCGTCTACCCGGTCCTTCCCGTGGAGACAGAAGACACGCCCCGTCCCAATATCGAGGTGCTGCCGCAGCAATAGCGGCCGAGGGCGGCGGCGCTTTCGTCGTCACCCACCAGATCGCGGAGACGGCCGAGGACGGCTCTGTCATCCTCGCCATGCTGCCCGATACCGGCGAGCGCACTCTCTCGACGCCGCTGTTCGAGACCAACGAAGAGGTGATGACCGAAGACGAACGCGCTCTCATGAAATCCACCCCGGGGTATCAGATGGCTTAGGGGTGGTGGCGGGGCGGGACGGGCTCGGGAACCAGCGATGCTCGTTCGCCCGCACGTTGTCAATTTCCGCGGCTCCTTGTGTTTGGGCCTGACAGCGCCTACCTGGTTATCGCCGATGTCTCTGGCCAGCAGAGCGAGGTCCATTGCGGCCTGAGAACATAGCCACAGCCCCGTGCATCGTCCCGCGCGCACCCTTCAAACGCAAATTTCGACAATCAAAATGCAATTCAAATCTCAGGGATTCTATACAGACGACTTCATGTTCGACGTCATGGGCATCGAACAGCTTCCACCTGTTCTCTATCAATACACATCGGTAGAGAGTCTTCGCCGCATCCTGGAGTCACGCTCAATTCGCTTCTCGCGCTTGGACAGTGTCAATGACCCGGAAGAAGCGATTGCCTCAGATGTGCCCTTGGCTGCGAGTTCAGTTTTTGTATCGTGCTGGTCCAGTGTAGAAGCTGAGCAGATCCCGATGTGGTCCATGTATGGTGACAGGTTCTGCGGCGTCCGTATGCGCCTGCCCGCAAACATGTTCGCCGGCCGACGTGAGCCGGTAATTTACGAGAAGGGTGGCGCTCTCACAATTTTCGATGGGTCTTACACGATTCTTAGGAAGGCTCCGGCAATGCAAACTCAGGGGTGCGCGATTATCGGACCAAACAAAGTGTACTATAGTGACGATGCCTCCTACAGGAGCCATAGGCTTGTATACCACTGCGGCGACACTGCCGCGTTCTATCCATACGATCTCGGGATGGTGAAAAGCACGCACTGGTCCTATGAGCAGGAATGGCGCTTCAAGATCGCCGCGCTTGCCTTTGAGGCCGAATACCCAAACGACAAATACTTTAACGAAGTGACTCTCGACTTCGAACGATATCCTATCGAGAACAATGCTCTTTTCGTTCCCCTCGATGAATCGGCACTGGCTGACATGGAGGTCACGGTTGGCCCGAAGATCACCAAAGCGTCGGCGGACGAGGTCGGTGACATTCTCAGGGAATTTGCGCCAAGGGCCAGCTTGGTTCCCAGTCAGCTCCGCATCCGTTAGAAACCAGCGTTCAGCAAGCTGCTCGTCGCGAAGCGGAGCCTAGTCATGTAAGGGCACCCCAAGCGCAGCCCTCATCAAGGCTCGATGTGCCCCGCCAGTTCCGAGAACAAGCGTTCGAAGGACTCGCCCAGCACATATGATTGATTGGTCCAGCCAACGAGGACGTCGTCCGCCACCTCAGTCGCGAGAGGCAGCAACTCACGCGCCTGAGACTCCGAGATCGCCATCGCCGGTGTAGACACTCCAGTCTCGTCAATGTGAGCGTACAAAGCCCGTTCTCGAAGTCGAACCAATTGGCCCGTGTTGGCATCGCGCTGTAGTCGAGCGCAGTTCTCAGCACCTAACAGGTCCGGAAGCCTGCCCATAAAGGCGGTCCGCCGCACGGCTAGTCTATGCTTGCTTGCATGGTCGCGCATTGGATCGCGTCCCTGCCCGCGCCCGTCTGCCGATTTGAGCGTGCGAAACGCGAGGACCTCTGCCTTGGCCGTCTCCTCCATCGCCGAAATCGCTAGAAAGACACTAGTGCCGAACGAACGTCGCCCAAAGGCTTCTTTGGCATCGATGAGCAACCCGTTGACGTGTTTGGCTACTCGATCGAACAGTTCCGTCGCTGACGTTCCATGTGCAGGCCCGCCAAAAGCAATGGCCGCCTCTATCTCCCGAATGAAATTGAGTTGGTCGTCGCGTTCGGAAGTCAACGCGGTGCTCCTTTCTCGCCCTAGTTCGCCCCTTTCGCCCACTCGATAGTCCGGGGAGGTTCGGGCGAGATATCATACACGACGCGGTTGATGCCGCGCATCGTTGCTGTTGCGGGGGCGCGGCTGCTAAACATCCGGCCATGTGTGAGCCCATCCTGATCCTCGTCGATGCCGATGCCTGTCCTGTAAAAGACGAGGTTTTTCGGGTCGCCGCAAGATACGCGGTCAAGACCATCGTCGTGTCCAACGCCTATATGATGCTGCCGAAGGACGCGAACATCGAGCGCGTGGTCGTCGATCAGGGTCTCGACGTCGCCGATGATTGGATCGCGGAGCGGGCCCGGCCCGGCGTGATCGTGGTGACAAACGACGTGCCTCTCGCCCATCGCGCCGTTACGGCGAGGGCCGAGGCCATCGCGCCGAACGGCAAACCCTTCACCGACGCATCCATAGGCATGACGCTGGCCATGCGCGATCTGATGACCGATTTGCGCTCGGCGGGCGAGATCACGGGCGGCCCGCGACCGTTCTCGAAGGCCGACCGCTCGGCCTTCCTGCAGGCGCTCGATGCGGCCATCGTGCGTCTGAAGCGCGACGGCCACCCCACATAACAGTCAGAGGCGTAGTGCTACCGCCGAAGGCGGTCACTCCCACTCGATGGTGCCGGGCGGTTTCGAGGTGATGTCGTAGACGACGCGGTTGATGCCGCGCACCTCGTTGATGATGCGCGTGGCCGTGCGCCCCAGAAAGTCGTGTGAGAAGTCGAAATAGTCCGCCGTCATCCCGTCCGTGGAGGTGACGGCGCGCAGCGCGCAGACGAAGTCGTAGGTGCGCGCATCGCCCATGACGCCGACAGTGCGCACGGGCAGCAGCACGGCGAAGGCCTGCCAGATCGTGTCGTAGAGGCCGGCGTTGCGAATCTCTTCCAGGTAGATCGCGTCGGCGGCGCGCAGGATTTCCAGCTTCTCTTGGGTGATGTCGCCGGGGATGCGGATGGCGAGCCCCGGCCCCGGGAACGGGTGACGGCCCACGAAGGTCTCGGGCAGGCCGAGCTCGCGGCCGAGCCGGCGCACCTCGTCCTTGAACAGCATGCGCAAGGGCTCGACGAGTTTCAGCTTCATCGTCTCCGGCAGGCCGCCCACATTGTGGTGCGATTTGATGGTGACGGAAGGCCCGCCCGTCGCCGAGACGCTCTCGATCACGTCCGGGTAAAGCGTGCCTTGCGCGAGGAACTGCGCGTCCTCGAGCTTCTCGGATTCTTCCTCGAACACCTCGATGAAGAGCCGCCCAATGATCTTGCGCTTGGCTTCCGGGTCGGAGATGCCGTCCAGCGCGCGCAGGAAACGCTCGGACGCATCCACATGCACGAGCGGGATGTTGTAATGCCCGCGGAACAGGTCGACGACTTCCGTGGCCTCGTTCTTCCTGAGCAGGCCGTGATCCACGAAAATGCAGGTGAGCTGATCGCCGATGGCCTCGTGGATGAGGAGCGCCGCGACGGAGGAATCCACGCCGCCCGATAGCCCGCACACGACCCTTCCCGAACCGACTTGGCTGCGGATGCGCTGCACCTCCGCCTCGCGGAACTGCGCCATGCTCCAGTCGCCGTGACAGCCGCCGATCTTCCGCACGAACGTCTCGATGATCGCGGCGCCCTTGGGCGTATGCACCACTTCCGGGTGGAACTGCACGCCATAAAGCTTGCGCTCGTCGTCCGCGATGGCCGCGAAAGGCGCACCGGTGGACACGCCCACCGCGCGGAAACCGTCGGGCAGCGCCGTAACCCGGTCGCCATGGCTCATCCAGACCTGCGCCCTCTCGCCCTCTTCGAACACGCCGTCGAACAGCGCCGTGTCGGCGACCACCTCGAGCTCGGCCCGGCCGAATTCGCGTTCGTGCCCGGCTTCCACCTGCCCGCCGAGCGCCGCCACCATGGCCTGCTCGCCATAACAGATGCCGAGCACGGGCACCCCGGCTTTGAAGATCTCATCCGGCGCGCGGGGCGTGCCGGTCTCATGCACGGACGCCGGGCCGCCCGACAGGATGATGGCCTTCGGCTTCGCGGCGGCCAGCACCGCCTCGGCCCGGTCGAAAGGCACGATTTCCGAATAGACGCCCGCTTCGCGCACGCGCCGGGCGATGAGCTGCGTCACCTGGCTGCCGAAATCGACGATCAGCACCCAATCCTCGGTGCCTTCTATGGGGTCTTCGTGTGCGGTCTCTTGATCCATATGCGCCATTTTCGGTTTCGCCGTTTCGGCCTCTCTGGCGGCCGTTATAGCAGGAGTCTCCGCAAGGCCAGGGGCTTCGCGCCGGGTTCTTGCGAGTTTTCCGCTCGGAAATGCGCAACATTCCCCCTATCAAGGAATTAGGACGCCAAGCCGGGGGGACGAGCCGCATGGACGAGACGGAGCAGCGCGAGATCGAGGAGCGGCTCAAGGACAGGATAGCCGCCTACCACGAAGCGGCCCTGCTCTTCACGGCGGTCACGGCTGGCCTGCCTGATCTTCTGAAGGCCGAGCCGCGCAACCCCGAAGCGCTCGCCTCCGATCTGGGGCTCGAGGCAGGCCCCCTGCGGCGCCTCCTGCGCGGCCTCGTGGCGATGCGGCTGTGCGAGGAGCTGGACGACGGCCGCTTCGCGCTGACGCCCGCCGCCGAATGCCTCACCCATGGCAGTCCCTCGAACCTCAGCGAGAAGGCCTTCGTCGTGGTGGGGCAGTATTGGATGCCCTGGATGTCCATGATGTATTCGCTGCGCACGGGCGAGCCCTCGCTGCCCTTCGCCCTCAACAAGACCGCCGCAGACTGGCGCGGCGCCAAATCCGACGAAGGCCGGTTCCTGTTCCGCTACGTGGCCAAGGAGGAGCTGGCCAATCCGGGTAGCATGCACGAAGCCCTGGGCGACGTCGCCGAGGGCGCGGTGATCGCAAGCGTCGGTGGAGGCTACGGCGCCTGGCTGGCGGATGTGCTGGAGCGCGACCCGTCGCTCAAGGGCATCGTCTACGATGCGCCACCCGTGCTGGACGACGCGATGCGGCTGTTCGATGTCCTCGGGTTCGCGGACCGGATCGAGTTCCTCCCCGGCGATGCCCGCGAGGAGGTTCCCGCCGTCGCCGACATCTATGTCCTGAAGAGCGTGCTGCAGCGGCACGACGACACGGACGCCGCCGCGGTCCTGGAGAACTGCCGCCGGGCGATGACGCCGGGCGCGCGGCTCGTCATCTACGAGCGGCTGATGCCCGAAGACGCAAGCGCCGACCCCGAAGCCATCATGACCGACCTGCATATGATGGCGATCACGGGCGGCAAAACGCGCACCCTGGCGGAGATGGAAGCGTTGATCGCAGGCGCCGGGTTGAGCGGCGCCGGGCACCGCAAAACTGCCGACGGCATGACCGCGATCGACGTCCGCACCCCGTGAATCAAAAACGCAAGGCTAGGCGCCAACCGATTCAAAGGAATCGGGAATTTCGCGGCGCGCTCTAAGCCTGCCGTTCGAGCGTTGCGACGAAGAAACCGTCCGTGCCGTGGCTGCGCGGCGTCATCAGCAGCGTCTCGTCGGACCCGTCCGCGGAGGACGGCGCGTCTGCCTCGATCGCGCCCTCCCACGCCTCCCGCCAAGGCTTCAGCACAAAGTCCGGATGGCGCTCGAGGAAGCTGTCCACCTGCTCGCGGTTCTCTCCCGGCAGCACCGAGCACGTAATGTAGGTGAGCCGGCCGCCGGGTTTCACGAGGCCCGCGCCCGCATCGAGCACCGCGACCTGGTCGGCCATACGCCCCGAAAGCATCTCCGGCGTCAGGCGCCATTTGGCATCCGGCCGCCGCCGCCAGGTTCCAGAGCCCGTGCAGGGCGCGTCGATGACGACCCTGTCCATGCGGCCCTTCAGGGGTGCAAGCCCCGCGTCGACCCCGCCTTCCAGCACCTGCACGTTGCGGGCGCCCGCGCGCCGCAAGCGATCGAAGATAGGGCGAAGACGCATGCGGTTCGCGTCATAGGCATAGAGCTGGCCGGTGTTCTCCATCGCCGCCGCCAACGCCAAGGTCTTCCCGCCGGCGCCGGCGCACAGGTCGATGACCTGCTCGCGCGGTCCCGCGCCGGTCATGGCGGCTGCGATCTGCGAGCCCTCGTCCTGGACCTCGAGCCATCCTTTTCCATGGGCCGCGTCCGCCTCCACATGGGGCGTCCGCGCCGACCCTTGCCGGGGAGCGATGCGCAGTCCGTGGCGCGCATAGGCGGTCGGCTGCGGCGTGAAACGCGCCAATGCTTTCAAGACCTTGTCACGGTTGGCTTTGAGCGTGTTCACCCGCAGATCGACCGGCGCACGCACCGAGAGCGCCGCGCCTTCGGCCACCGCGTCCTCCCCGAACACGGCCGCGAAGGAGTCCTCCAGCCATTCGGGATAATCCCCGCGCACCCAGGCCGGAACGTCCGGCGACAGCACGCGCGTGAGGCCGGCCCGCTCCGCCTCGGTCAGCGGCTCTGGCGCGAAGCGGCTCCCGTCGAACAGAGTATCGACGCTGTCGGCACTCATGCCCCACGCGCTCACCAGAGCCCGCAAGACGAGCGCCCGGGGGCCGTCATCTTCCATGGCCGCGCCGAGAGAGGCGCGCTGCCGCAGGCAATCGAACACAAGGCTGCCGATCGCCGCCCGGTCGCCGGATCCGGCGAAGCGATGGGCGCTGCCCCAATCCTTCAGCGCCTCGGAGGCCGGCCGTTTGCGCGCCCCCAAGTCGGTGAGCACTTCGATGGCCGCGCTTGCTCGTCCTGCCGGTGTCATCAGTTTGTCTGGAACACGATGATCCGCCCGGCAACGAGGACCCACATCAGCGCCAGAGCGATGGCACCGAGCAGGAACATGGGCGTCCGATGCGCGAGCTTGTTGCTCGTCACATGGATGGCGGTGTGGCCGATCCGGGAAAGGGTGAACATCCACATGAGTACATAGACCGTCGTGTCGAGGGTCTTGGTCATGAAGCCGAGAAGCACGACGACGTAGAACAGCGTGGGCATCTCCATCGCGTTGTGGAAGGCATTGCTGACCTGCTGCACGTAAGGGGGCCAATCCGCCTGACGCGACGCCGCTACTTCGGGGTGCACGTCGCCCTTCCGGATGGCCCGGAGCCGCAAGATGATCATCCAGAACAGCAGGGCAAAGGTCAGCGCGACCTGCAGAAACATGGGCAACAGTATGGCTGCGAGCGACATGAGCTTTCCTTTTGGGATTCGTTGCGCGCAGCGATCTGCGCAGTTCGCGCGCTTTGCGTTGTTATACTCCGCCGGCGCTGCAGTTGTAGATACGCTCTTTGTCGGAGGTATCGGCGCCCTCTCCTAGCCCTCAAGCCTGCCAGAATGTCCTGGAAACATGGAGGGATGTTCAATTGACGAGAGCGTCCCGCCCCTTCTAAACGTACACAAAACAGCAAAGTTCAAAGCGTTTCTAAGGAGGATTTCCATGCGCATCCGCGCTTTTCCCATGTTTTCCGTCGGAGCGGCCCTCGCGGCCGGGCTTCTCGCCGCTGCGCTTCTCGCGCACCCCGCCGCCGCCAAGGACGACAAGGCCTCGGACCCCTGCTTCGACGGCAAGCTGAGCATCAAGGAAGTGCTCGACGCCTGCCAGGCCTTCATCGACGGGGGCAGCGACGACAAGACACTCCTCATTCGCGCCCATAGCGTGCGCGCCATGGGCCTCTCGGCCACCGGCAATCTCGATGAGGCGATGGTCGACATCAACGCTGCCGTCGAGATCGATCCGAAGCGCGCCAACAGCTACTTCATGCGCGCGGCTGCCTACGACGCCATGAAGGATTACGACAACGCGATCACCGATCTGGACCAGGCCATCGAGCTGAAGGACGACGACGGGGACTATTATTTGCTGCGCGGCCTCGTCTACACCCACAAGAACGATCTCGACACAGCGCTCACCGATCTGAACAAGAAGGTCGAGTTGGACCCGAAAGCCGTCAACGGCTATTCGAGCCGCGGCGAGATCTACCGCAAACGCAAGGAATATGATGAGTCGATCGCCGACTACACGAAGGTGATCGAGCTCGACCCCGAGACCGCGAAAGGCTACGTCGATCGCGGCTGGGTCTATGTCCTGAGCGATGATCTCGACAAGGCAGGCCCCGACTTCGACACGGCCCTGAAGATTCAGGGCAACAACGCGCTGGCCCTGGTCGGCCGGGGCGTCGTGAAGAGCCGGACCGGCGAGCCTACAGACGGCAGTGCCGACCTCAGGATGGCCGAGAAGCTGGAGCCCGGCGTCTTCGACCAGGTCCGCGCAATGGGCGTCAAATAGCAACGACGCTGCACCCAGGCATCGAGATGAGCGGGCGGCTACAGAAGCCGCCGCTCAAATCGCGCTTCTAGTTCTCCCGCGGATAGTTCGGCGACTCGCGCGTGATGGTCACGTCGTGCACGTGACTCTCGCGGAAGCTCGCGGTCGAGATGCGGATGAACTTCGTGCGGTCCTGGAAATCATCGATGGTGCGGGACCCCGTATAGCCCATGGAGGCCCGCAAGCCGCCGATAAGCTGGTGCAGCACGCTGCCCGCAGGTCCCTTATAAGGCACCTGCCCTTCGATACCCTCGGGTACCAGCTTCAGGGTGTCCTTGATTTCCTGCTGGAAGTAACGATCCGCCGAGCCGCGCGCCATGGCGCTGATCGAGCCCATGCCGCGATAGGACTTATACGACCGCCCCTGGTAGAGGAACACCTCGCCCGGACTTTCGTCCGTGCCCGCAAGCAGCGAGCCGAGCATCACGCAGTCCGCGCCCGCGGCAAGGGCCTTGGCCATGTCGCCCGAATAACGGATGCCGCCATCGGAGATCACCGGCACGCCCGCTTTCTTGGCCTCCTCGACCGATTCCAGCAGCGCGCTGAACTGCGGGACGCCCACGCCGGCGACGATGCGGGTGGTGCAGATCGAGCCCGGTCCGATGCCGACCTTGATCGCATCCGCGCCGGCATCGATGAGCGCCTTGGTGCCTTCCGCCGTCGCGACGTTTCCGGCGACGACCTGCACGACGTTGGAGATGCGCTTGATGCGGCCCACCTGATCCAAGACCAGCCGCGAATGACCGTGGGCCGTGTCCACGACGATAAGATCGACCCCGGCGTCGATCAGCTGCTCGGCGCGCTCAAACCCGCTGTCGCCCACGCTCGTGGCGGCGGCCACGCGCAGGCGCCCTTGGTCGTCCTTGCAGGCGTTCGGATGAGCGCGGGCCTTTTCGATGTCCTTCACCGTGATGAGGCCGATGCAGCGATAGTCGTCGTCGACCACAAGCAGTTTTTCGATGCGGTGTTGATGGAGAAGCCGCTTGGCCTCTTCCATATCCACATTGTCCTTCACAGTGACCAGGTCCTTGGTCATCAGCTCGGACACGGGCTGCTCCTCGTTGGTCGCGAAGCGCACATCCCGGTTGGTCACGATGCCCACGAGACGGCCCGAGTCGGGTTCGACCACGGGGATCCCGGAGATGCTGTAGCGGGCCATCAGGCCCAACGCCTCGGCGAGGCGCGCGCCGGGATTGGTCGTGACCGGATTGACGACCATGCCGGATTCGAACTTCTTCACCTGCGCCACCTCGGCGGCTTGCAGGTCCGCATCCATATTGCGGTGGATAACGCCGATGCCGCCGGCCTGGGCCATGGCGATCGCAAGACGGGCCTCCGTGACCGTGTCCATCGCAGACGACAGGATCGGAATCTTCACGGAAATCGATTTGGTGACTTTCGAGGCGACGTCCACCTCGTTCGGCAGGACTTCCGACGGCCCTGGGCGGATCAGGACGTCATCGAAGGTGAGCGCCATGGCGCTGTCGGGAAAGCGGGAATTTTCGTGTGAAGACTGCCCGTCGGGCATAGGCCAACCTCTCTTGGATATGAAACGCCCGCGTGGCGGCGGAGCCGAACGCGGGGCCGGTTGACGCGGTTCCATAGCAGCTTGCCCCGCCGTTGGAAAGCCATGGCGGAGCGTTACCCTCAGACTTCAGAGGGCCTTGAGAGCCTTGCGCAACAAAGGCACCGCAATCTCGGAAAACGCCTGGACCTTCGGCTGCGGCAAACGGTCCTCCCGATGCACGAGGCTCACCGGCAGCGGCTCCGGTTCGAAGTCTTCGAGGACCCGGCGCAACGACCCGTCCTTCAGGGCGGCCTGAGCCTGGTAGGAGAGGACCCGGACGATGCCGAGACCAGACACCGCGGCGTCGATCCCCGTCTCGGCCGTGTTGACGATCAAGCGCGGCTCGACCGGAACGTTCTGGGCCTTCCGCTTCTCCGGACCTCCGCTGCCTGGAAATCCCCAGCGATCGGGCTGTGAGAACGAGGTGAAGGTGATGCAGGAATGGTCGAGCAGATCTCTCGGCTCCGCTGGCACGCCGGCCGCCTCGAGATAGGCGGGACTGGCGCAGCAGATCAGCCGGACCGTGCCCAACGTGGTGGCGCGCATGGCCGAATCCGGCAGATGACCGATGCGGATCCCGACATCGAGCCCCTCCTCGACGAGGTTCACCACGCGGTTCACCAGGAGCATCCGCGCGGTCATTTGCGGATAGGCGTCCAGATAGGCGCTCACCACCGGGCGTACATGCAACCGCCCGAACAGGCTGGGCGCCGTCAGCGCCAGCAGACCGCGGGGCTCCGCCTTCTCGCCGGCCAGGTGGCGTTCGGCCATGTCGAGATCGCCGAGAACCCGGCGGCATGTCTCGAGATAATTCTGCCCCGGCTCCGTCAGGGCCAGTCGCCGCGTGGTCCGGGTGACAAGGCGCGTGTTGAGGGCCTCTTCCAGCGCCTTGAGATGGCGGCTCACCGTGGTCAACGGCATGCCGAGCCGCTCACCGGCCGCCGATAGCGAGCCTGCGTCGGCAATCGCCACGAACACCCGTATCGCTCCAAGCCGGTCCATTTATTATCCCGTATTATGGAAGGATATATCCAATATTTCATCCATACCGCACAAAATCGGAATACGCCATATGGATGGGGACACACCGCAGCCACACCGCCGGAAGGAAACGCTCAATGACCGCTCGCACGCTGTACGACATGGAACTCTCGGGAAATTGCTACAAAGTCCGGCTCTTTTGCGCCCTGCTCGGACTGGACGTTACGCTTGAGCCCGTCGACCTCATGGCGGGCGCGCACAAGAAAAGCCCGTTCATCGACTTGAACTCGTTCGGCCAGGTTCCCGTGCTGCAGGACGGCGACGTGGTCTTGCGCGACTCCCAGGCGATCCTGGTCTACCTCGCCCGCAAATATGGCGGCGAGAGCTGGCTGCCCCTGGACCCCATCGGCATGGCGAGCGTGGTGAACTGGCTGATGGTGGCGGAGAACGAAATCGCCCGCGGCCCTGGGGACGCGCGTCTCCATGACAAGTTCGGCTTCCCCGTCGATGCGGACGGAGCGCGGGCAAACGCGGCCCGCATCCTCGGCCTGCTCGAGGCGCACCTCGGAGAGAATGAATGGCTGGCGCTCGACCGGCCCACCATCGCCGATATTGCCTGCATGCCTTATGTGGCCCTTGGCCACGAAGGCGGCGTGCCGCTGGACGCCTATCCCGCGATCCAGGCCTGGGTCGGCCGCATCAAGGCCCTCCCCGGCTTTATCTCCATGCCGGCGCTGTAGGCCACCCCATGCGCACCTGGATGGACATAACCTTCACCCCCTCGGTCAAGGCGGCTCAGACCCGCCGTGGCTCGCGTGAGGGCTATGCCCGGATGGAAGCCAAAGGCACGACACGGACGTTCGTCGATGACGGCCTTGCCGAGTTCATCGCGAACGCCCGCTCGTTTTACCTCGCGACCACCAGCAGCGACGGTCAGCCCTACATCCAGCATCGCGGGGGGCCGCCCGGCTTCCTGCATGTGCTCGACGAGAACACGCTGGCCTTCGCGGACTTCTCGGGCAACCGCCAATACATCTCGACGGGAAATCTGGACGAGAACCCGAAGGCGATGATCTTCATCATGGATTACCGCCTGCGCCGCCGCGTGAAGATCTGGGGCACGGCGAAGGTGGTGGAGAACGACGACGCGCTCATTGAACAGCTGATGCCCGACAACTACGTCGCGCGTCCCGAGGCGGCCATCGTCTTCACCGTGAACTCGTGGGACACGAACTGCCCCCAGCACATTCCGCTGATGGTCTTTGCCGAGGACGTCGAGCCGCTTGCCGAGCGCGTCACCGCGCTGGAAGCGGAGAACGCGCGGCTGCGGAAACAGGTGGCCGTCGACCGGCCTTAGAATTGCAAAAATCGAAAGGCACGCTTCGCGCCAGGGTAGGTTCGGAGCGACTCACAATGACGACGGCAATGGAGGCGGACTGGGTCCTCAGGACCATGGCCGCAATGGCGGCGGCCGATCAAAGGCTCGACGCCCGCGAGGTCGACCTCATCCAACGCGTCTATCAAGAGCTGACCGGAAGGCCTGTGGACGTGGGCGGCGTCGTGTCGGCGGTCCAAGTCTATGCCCGGCGAGACGTGGCCGAAGACCTTTCGCGTGTCGCCGGCAGCTTCTCGCCTGAAGCGAAGACGGCCATCATGCACGGGGCCTATCGGACCCTCGCCGTCAACAATCACATTTCGCAAGCCGAGCGCGACACGCTCGGTAGGGTCGCCGGCGCACTTCGGCTCACGGAGAGTGAGTTGGAGGCGATCCTGGCGGAGGTCGACACGCCTCGCTCACCAACCTAGCTGCCGTGGCTCTCCGAGCCGGGCCTGAGCAACCAACCGAACAACAGAACCGCCGCGGCAGCACCCACGAACTGCGCCAGCAGAAATGCCGGCACATGGGCCGGCGCGATGCCTGAGAACGTGTCGCTGATGGCGCGGGCGATCGTCACCGCCGGATTTGCGAAAGAGGTCGAGGACGTGAACCAATACGCGCTCGTAATATAGAGCCCAACCGCAGCAGGGATCGCGGCGACGTTGAAACGGATGCAGCCCAGGATTGTGGCGACAAGCCCGAACGTGGCGATGAACTCGCCGAGCCACTGCCCGAACCCGGTCCTCGTGTGCTGACTGATCTGAATTGCGTCGAGGCCGAACATCAAATGGGCCGCAATCGCGCCCAAACATCCGCCCACGATCTGCACGGCCATATACGGCAGCACTTCGCCGCGCGGGAGCGATCCGCGCAGGAGCATGGCGAAACTAACCGCCGGGTTGAAATGCGCCCCCGAGACGCCGATGAAGATGGTGATGATGACGAACAGGACCGCGCCTGTCGCGATCGTGTTGCAGAGAAGCGCCAGCGCCACGTTCCCGCCAGCAAGGGTCTCCGCCATGATGCCGGACCCGACGACCGCCATCACAAGAAAAAACGTGCCCAGCGCCTCGGCACAAAGCCGCCGCGTGAAATCGAACGTCATAGTCCCCCCGTCTGCCGCGCTAGCAGCAGCTGACTGATCCGTTCCCCGCTTTGTCCGCTTCCTCAAATGGCGACGGCGTTCCGCAGCCCGGGAAGATACCGAAATGTTTGGAGAAGTCACCGACGAAATCGAAATACGGCGCGAAGCGCGTACCGGCAAGCATGCGCCAGACATTGCCGCACACCGGAAAGATCCGGTCTTTCTCGATCAGGTGATGGTCGTCGAGGACGAACGTCTCCGGCTGTTCGAAAACGCCGCCGCGGTAGATGACCGCCTGGCCGTAGTCCTCACAAGCTGGCTCGAGATCGTCGAGCTTGAAGAGCCGGTAGGTCGCCGAGAAGAAGCGCGCGTTGCCGAGCTTCTCGCGCATGTCCGGGTTGTCGATTTCGATGGGGCGGCTGCTGACAAGGCGCGGGTCGAGAAAACCTGCTTGCTTCGCCATCGGCAGGAAGTCGTTCCAGTAGAGCGCTCCGCCGAGACACTCGCCATAGAGGAGCGGATCGGCGCGCAGCTCGTCCGGCAGCCGCCGGTCGCAATAGACATCGGCGAAGTAGAGTTCGCCACCCTGTTTCAGAAGATCGTAGGCGCCGCGCAGCACCGCCGGCTTGTCCATACACAGATTGATGACGCAGTTGGACACGATGACATCGAACGAGCCGGGTTCGAGATTGAGCGCGTCGAGCTTCTCCAGATAGCCTTCCAGGAACCGAACGTTGGACTTGGCGTACCCGAACTTCTCGGCGTGCCAGTCGCGATGGGCGTCGGCGGTGGCCAGTTGTTCGGCCGTCATGTCAACGCCGGTCACGGAACCGCCCTCGCCGACGAGTTGCGAGAGGATGTAGACGTCGCGCCCAGTCCCGGAGCCGAGATCGAGCACGTTACAGTTCTGAAGCGCCGTGGGGATGCACAACCCGCATCCGTAATAGCGGGCGACGACTTCGTCGTGGACGTTGGCAATCAGCTCGGTGAGATACCGGGGCGTCACGGCGCCGTCGCAGCAGGCGCTCGTCTGCAGATCTCCCGACCCCTTCAGGACCTTGCCGTAATACTCCTTGACCACCTCGATGTTCATCGCACCGCTCCGGAATTCCCCGCTAGCCCCAATGCCGCCGGTTCGTGGCAGCACCCTATCAAAAGTCGGCGGCGCGCTGCAGCACACGGGCGCGCACAGTCGCGTGAACGGGTGCTAAGAAGAATCCTCGCGGCTCGGCCCACGATAGCCCATGGCCAGCACATAGACTTCCGCCGAGTCCTGCCGGCTGGCCTTCGGCTTCACATGGGCGACCTTGGCGAAGTTCTGGCGCAGCCGGGTCAGCAGGTCGCCGCTAGCCCCGCCCTGCAGCACCTTGGCGAGATAGGCCCCGCCCGGCTTCAACACGTCCTCGGCAATGTCGAGCGCGGCCTCCGCCAGCGCGATAACGCGGAGGTGGTCCGTCTGGCGGTGGCCCGTGGACGAGGCCGCCATGTCCGACATCACCACGTCGACACGCGCGCCGCCCAGCGCGTCGCGGATCGCGTCCCCGGCACCGGCATCGGTGACATCCAGTTGCATGAAGTCCGCACCCGGCACCGGCTCGATCTCGTTGATATCCGCGGCAATGACCCGGCCTTTGCCGGAGTCCGCCTTGACCCGCGCGACCGCCACCTGGCTCCATCCGCCCGGCGCCGCGCCGAGGTCGACCACGATCCCGCCCGGCTTGAGCAGATGCTGCTTGTCGTCGATCTCCAGGAGCTTGAAGGCCGCCCGGCTGCGATAGCCCTGGCGCTTTGCCTCTTCGACATACGGGTCGTTCAGCTGGCGCTGCAGCCAACGCGTCGAGGCGAGCTTCCGCCCTTTCGCGGTCTTGACGCGCACCGTCAGCCCGCGCCGCCCCGTTCCGTCCCTCGGTCCGCTCTTTCCGCCTCTCGCCATATCGCCTGCTTCTATCGCCGCTTGTCGGTTACGACCAGCCTGCCTGCCCTATCGCCGCACGCTCTTGACCGAATAGGCAGGGGGGCGCATGTCCTGCCCACCACTCTTGTAACACCCGCCCCATGCCCCGCTACTTCATTACCCTGATCGTCGCGGTCGCTCTGTTCATGGAAACCATGGACTCGACCATTATCGCCACGTCGCTACCGGCGATCGCGGCCGATCTCGGCGAAGATCCGATTGCGTTGAAGCTGGCGCTCACATCCTATCTGCTGTCGCTTGCGGTCTTTATACCAGTCAGCGGCTGGATGGCAGACCGGTTTGGCGCCCGGACGGTTTTTCGCGCGGCCATTGTCGTCTTCACGGTGGGATCGGCGGCGTGCGGCTTCGCCACCTCGCTGCTGGACTTCATCCTCTTTCGCGTCCTGCAAGGCATGGGCGGCGCGATGATGGTGCCGGTCGGAAGGCTCGTGATCCTGCGCTCGGTCCCGAAATCGGAACTGATCTCGGCCCTCGCCTGGCTCACCGTGCCCGCGCTCATGGGGCCGGTGATCGGCCCGCCCTTAGGCGGGTTCATCACCACCGTGTTCTCCTGGCGCTGGATTTTCTGGATCAATATCCCGGTCGGTCTGCTCGGTATCTACCTCGCCACACGCTTCATCGAGAACTTTCGCGAGGACAAAGTCCCGCCGCTCGACGTCAAAGGGTTCTTCCTGTCCGGCATTGGGCTCTCGGGGCTTGCCTTCGGCTTCACCATTATCGGTCAGCCGCTGTTTCCGCCCTGGTTCGTGGTCGCCCTCCTCACGACGGGCGCCATTTCTTGCGTCCTCTACGTGCGCCACGCCTTGAACATTCCGGCGCCGCTGCTCGACTTGCGCCTGCTTAAGATCCCCACCTTCTTCGCCAACATCGCGGGCGGGTTCCTGTTTCGGATCGGCGTCGGCGCGACACCCTTCCTGTTGCCGCTGTATTTTCAGCTCGGCTTCGGCATGACCCCCTTGCAGTCGGGGTTACTCACGTTCGCCATCGCCGTCGGCGCCGTCGCCATGAAGACCACGGCCGCGCCCATCCTGCGCCGGTTCGGGTACAGGCCCATTCTTGTGTGGAACGCCCTCGTCGCGGCCTTCTTCATCATGGCGTACGCCCTCTTCACGGCCGCCACGCCGCATGCTGTGATCCTCGCCACACTGCTCGTCGGAGGCTTTTTCCGTTCCCTGGAATTCACCGCGATCAACACGATTGCTTACGCGGATATCGACGAGCACGAGATGAGCAAGGCGACGAGTTTCGCCAGCGTGTCGCAGCAACTCTCAATGTCGGCCGGCGTTGCGGTCGGCGCGCTCGTGCTCGAATTCCAACGCGCGGGCCGCGAGAGCCACGAAGTTCTGGCCAGCGATTTTACCTTGGCGTTCCTGATCGTCGGCGCGATCTGCGCAAGCTCCGCACTCGTCTTCATGCGCCTGCCGAAAGACGCGGGCGCAAGCCTCTCGCGCAAGGCTCACCAGCTCGGTGAACCGGACAAGCAGCCCGAACTCGTCCCTGAAGACTAAGCGTTACGCGTTGGGGGCCTTGCTGTTAGCGGACTTGCCGCTTGCAGACTTGCCACGTCCTCGCCCCTTCCGCCGGCGCCGGCGCGGCGTCTTGCGGTCATGTCCATCCTCGGCCATGAGCGTCGTGAGGATGCCTTCGCGCAATCCCCTGTCGGCCACGCGCAGCCGCTGGCAGGGCCAGGTGCGAAGCAAGGCTTCGAGAATCGCGCAGCCCGCCAAGACGAGATCGGCCCGTTCGTGACCGATACAAGGCTGGGCGATACGCTCGGCATAGCTCATGGCGATCAGATCGCCCGAGACCCGCCGCACATCGGTGGCCTTGAGCCAGCAGCCGTCCACGCGCGACCGGTCGTAGCGGGGCAAGCCCAGGTGTATGCCTGAGATCGTCGTCACCGTGCCGGACGTACCGAGGAAATGCGCTCGGTCGTGGGCGACTCGCTCGCCAAACCGGTACTGGGACTCGAAACCCGCGAGCGCGCCCGCCACGTCTTCGACCATGGCTTCGTAATTCTCGGCCGTCACGTCCTGGCCGCCATGGCGCTCGGCCAGGTTCACGACGCCGAGCGGCAAGGATGTCCAGGCCGCGATCGCGTCTTGGATGGCCGCGCGGCTCTGCACGGACTGCTTCCAGTCTTTCCCGAGTTTGCGCAGGTCGAGCCAGATCAGTTCCGAACTACCGCCGCCGATGTCGAACACGAGCGCCCAGTCGCAACCGCTGTCCAACAGAGACGCGCACCCCGAAACGGCGAGCTTGGCCTCCGTCTCCCGCCCGACAATCTCCAAGGCGAGGCCCGTCTCGTTCTCGACACGGTCGATGAAGGAGGCCCCGTTGGTGGCGATCCGGCAGGCTTCGGTCGCGATCAGCCGTGAGCGCGTCACGCCACGGCGGCGCATCTTGTCTGCGCAGATGCGCAAGGCGGCGATGGTGCGTTTTTGCGCGCGCTCCGCGAGTTCACCCGTGGCCTGCACGCCCTCGCCCAGACGGATGATTCGCGAGAACGCATCGACCACCACGAAACCCCGGCGCGACGGCTTCGCGACCAGCAGACGGCAGTTGTTGGTTCCGAGATCAAGGGCGCCGTAGACTGCTTGGCCGAGACGTGCGGATCCGCGCGCGTTGCGCACGCCGCCGCCCATATCACTGGCTGCCCCGGCAGGGCTTGCCACTGGAACGCCCGCAGGCGCGGACATCCTGGCGCCGCGGCGCTCACAGCGCCGCTCTCGCCGGCATCGCTCCGCATGGCAGTGGCGCAAGGCAGCGCCCCCGCGTCACGCGGAACATCGGGATTTCGCGCCAAATCCTCGCGGCGCGGATTCCCGGCAGCCGTGCGGGCAATTCCGCTCGGCCCAGTCACAATTTCAACCTCTCGAGCCTGCCGGAGGGCGCTTCCTCGCCCGTTCCCAGCGGCCACAGTATTGGTCCTATGAGACCAATCTACCAATCTGTTCAGGCAGGTAAAGCCCGAGAGCGAGACGGGGCCGTACGGGCAGGGTCGGCGCGCCGGTCAGCAGGCTTTTCAGTGGGCCGGCGTCGGCTCCGGAGGTCCGGCAGCGACGGTCTTCGAATCGGCTTCAGACTGCCAGCGGCCGGGATGAATGGGCGGCTCCCAGTGCTCCGGCAACTGAGCGAGATAATCTTTGCGGGGGATATCCTTGAAGCCCGCGCGTTCCGTCGCGGGCGTGAGCCACTTGTTGTCCATCAGAACGAAGCCCCACTTCGCCAAATGCCACGCCAGCACCGCAAAGCCGATCTTCGAGGCGTTCGACTCCCGGAAGAACTGCGACTCAATCACGAAGACGCGGCCGACGGCGACGCCGTAACCGCCGCCCGCCAGCTCGCCATCGCTGTTCCAAACCTCGAACGAATGCACATGGCCTTGGTCGTACAGCTTGGCGTAGGCCGCCATGATGCGCGGCGTGATCCAGGTGAGGCTGAGCCAGCCGCGGCGGGGCTCGGCGCATGCCGCAATCACGCCCTCGAAATCCGTGTCGAAAGTGATCCGGTAGCGGTTCTTCCGCATCATGCCGCGCAGGCGGCTGGAAATGTGAAAGTCGCCCGGCCGCACCACGGCGCGCTCCCGCGGGAACATCCATTTGGGCGGGGCAAGGTGTCCAAGCGGAAAGAGCCCGCGCAAATAGCCGTCCATCAGGACGTCGGGCGAGAGGTCGGTCGCTATGCCAATGATCTCCTGATCGGCAGGGAGCGTCGTGGGATCCGGTAGGGCCCGGCTTGGCTGAAGGACATGCGCAAGCATGACCCGGGCGGTCGTTATGAAGTTGGCGATGCGCTTCGGCCGCAGCGCCCACGCGGTGCCGAGCACCCAGCGGTGGAGTGCGGCCGTGGGCGTCTCCCGGAACAGCGCGGCACGGCGCGATGCCACGGATGGCTCCTCTGAACGCGTCGATGGCTCGTTCAAGTTCAAGTCCCTTTAGGCCGCCTTTGACCTTTTCGCCCAAGACGATTTTAGCAGGGCGTTGTGCCCCACCTGTCCGTCTGCGGATCAAGCTTAATTGGGGATGCTAGCCTGCCTGCCGCCTGGCCTGACGCCGGCGGTCCCAAAGCTTTTCGCTCAGCGCGGCATGGACGCGCTGCGCCGGCGGTATGTCATCGAGCTCCCGGGCGAAAGCGGCATATTCCACGCGCGCTTCTTCCGGCCCGCCACCGTGAACCAGCGTGTTGCGAAACTCGAGGAGCCGGCGCCAGCCGCGAGAGTCGCCGCCCCGCTCGGGCGCAGGCACGCCCGCAACGAGCAAATGCCGCATGACCGTCTGCGCGGCCCCCTCCTCGCCTTGGCCATTCTTGACCAGGAGGTCGATCACGGCCGCCGATCTGGCTAGCAGCGCATTGCTTGGAGGGGCTTTTCGGCGCCGGTCGCGCTGACGTTCAGCCAGAGCGGGCGCAGGAGCAGGTGCCGCGGCCGCCGCGACCAACGTTTCGAGGTCCGCGAGCGGCTTGAGGTCGTCGGCCGGAACGCCGTCCGCCGCCAATTCGACCATCACAGCCTGCAGGCATTTCAGCCCCAGAACGGCCTTGTCCGTGGCGCTGTCGGCATAGACCTGCCGCAGGGCCCGGAGCGCCGCGGAGATGCGATTCGCCGATGCGGAAACCTCGTTCATGCGCGGCAGGATAGAGTGAGTTTCTGGACAATGTGTTACTGGGGCCCTGTTGGGCCCTCCACCGCCCCCGTCGCGGATGGCGGCAAAAACCTGCTTGATGAGGACTTTGCCGCACAGACGGACTTGCCAAGCGCCCTCCCCAGCGACTAGAAGAAACGCCCAATTCCGTGCTTCGGATCGCGACCTGGCCCCCGAAGCGGGCCGGCACCGCCAGGCTTGGTGGGAGATCGTCTAATGGTAGGACAGCGGACTCTGACTCCGTCAATCTAGGTTCGAATCCTAGTCTCCCAGCCAAATCTTCAGTCTTCAGCAGTTTTCCAACCGCAGCCTCGGAGCGAGGCACACCCGCAATAGGTGGCCCCCTGCGCGCATTCGCGCGTTTGTCCTCGCGGCGATCTCCGATATCAAGCACCTGCGTTGCCGGGCCCTAGCCTCCGCCGGGATTTCCGCCGACCGCCAATCTTCCTGACCATCGTCTAGCTGCCGCATGTCCCGTCCGAATGGCCGAAGCGACGGCCTTATCTCGGGGTGAGCATGAACGCACTTTACGCCTATCGCGACCAATGGATCGGAAACGTCCGCGGCGACATTCTCGCCGGGCTCGTCGTGGCGTTGGCGCTCATCCCCGAGGCCATCGCGTTCTCAATCATCGCCGGCGTCGACCCGAAAGTCGGTCTTTACGCGTCCTTCTCCATCGCGGTGATTGTCGCGATCACCGGCGGCCGGCCGGCCATGATCTCCGCCGCCACCGCGGCCACGGCTGTCGTCATGGTGACTTTGGTGAAGGAGCACGGCCTCCAGTATTTGCTGGCCGCGACCGTATTGGCGGGCGTCATTCAGATCGTCGCCGGCTTCGCGAAGCTCGGTCATCTCATGCGCTTCGTCTCGCGGTCCGTGATCACCGGGTTCGTCAACGCGCTGGCGATTCTGATCTTCCTCGCGCAGCTTCCCGAACTGACAAACGTAACCTGGGTGACCTATGTCATGGTCGCCGCCGGGCTCGCGATCATCTACCTGTTTCCCATGCTGACCACGGCAATCCCCTCGCCGCTCGTCACCATCATCGTCCTATCGGCAGTCTCCATGGCGCTGGATCTCGACGTGCGCACGGTCTCCGACATGGGCGACCTGCCTGACACGCTGCCCGTGTTCCTGATCCCCGACATTCCCCTCACCCTGGAGACGCTGCAGATCATCCTGCCCTATTCGCTTGCCATAGCCGCCGTCGGGCTGCTCGAGAGCCTGATGACCCAAACCATCATCGATGATCTGACCGACACGCCCAGCGACCGCAATCAGGAATGTATCGGCCAGGGAATAGCCAACACCTGCACCGGCTTCATCGGCGGCATGGCGGGCTGCGCCATGATCGGACAGTCGATGATCAACGTGAAGTCCGGCGGTCGGGGCCGGCTTTCGACATTTACGGCGGGCGCGATGCTGCTGTTCATGATCGTCGTGCTCGGCGACATCGTGGGCCAGATTCCGATGCCGGCGCTGGTGGCGATCATGATCATGGTCTCGATCGGCACTTTCTCCTGGTCGTCGATCAAGAATTTGCGCGATCATCCCCGCTCGTCCTCGATCGTGATGCTCGCGACCGTGGTAGCGACCGTCTACACGCACAATCTCGCCATTGGGGTACTGACGGGCGTCTTGCTGTCCGGCATCTTCTTCGCAGGCAAGATCGCCCAGCTCTTCCGCGTCACATCCGAGATTTCGCCCGACGGGCGAGAGCGGACCTACGTCATCGAAGGGCAGCTCTTCTTCGCCTCGGCGGAGGACTTCATGGCCGCATTCGACTTCAAGGAGGCGCTGGAGCGTGTCACCATCGACGTCAGCCGCGCTCATATCTGGGACGTTTCGTCGGTCGCGGCCTTGGACATGGCGGTGTTGAAGTTTCGCCGCGAAGGCGCCGAGGTGAAAATCGTCGGTATGAACAAGGCCTCGGAGACGATCGTCGACAGCCTGGCGGTGCACGACAAGCCAGGCGCGATGGACAGGCTGATGGAGCACTAGGGGGAATCCATGTCCGCAATCCTGATGGCGCTGGTCGACGGATCGGCCTATTCCGAAAGTCTGTGCCGCTATGCCGCCTGGATCGCCTCCCGCACGGGCGCTCAGGTCCAGCTCTACCACGTGCTCGACCCGCGTCATGCCCTCGGCAAGCGCGATCTCTCCGGCTCCATCGCGCTCGGCGCCCGCACGGAG
The DNA here is from genome assembly GCF_003071365.1 of Methyloceanibacter sp. wino2. NCBI lineage: Bacteria > Pseudomonadati > Pseudomonadota > Alphaproteobacteria > Hyphomicrobiales > Hyphomicrobiaceae > Methyloceanibacter > Methyloceanibacter sp. wino2. The sequence goes on along the minus strand of NZ_CP028960.1, from coordinate 2,853,831 downwards.
CTCCTGGAAAAACTCAGCACGCTGGACGAACAGCACGGCAAGCTCGCCCAGGCGCAGGGGCGCGCGATCCTCGACGACGCCAAAGCACTGATCGAGGCGCAAGGAGTCTCCGACGTCGTCACACGCCTGCGCTATGACGACATCGTCGCAACCGTCACCGCCAAAGAAGGCGAGGCCGATATGATCTTGATCGGCAAGCGCGGCGAAGCGGCCGGCCTCGACAATCCCCATTTGGGTTCGAACTTCGAGCGGATCGTACGCGCCAGCTACAAGCCGGTATTCGTTGCAAACCGCTCTTTCCAAGCGATACGGCGTGTGCTGATCGCCTATGACGGCGGCGCGTCATCGATGAAGGCCGTGGAGTATGTCGCCCGCGACCCGCTCTTTACAGGGCTCGACGTCGTCGTCGCGACGGTCGGCGATGAGAACGGCGAAACGCGACACACCGACCTCGACGAGGCCGGCGCGACGCTGACCGCCTGGGGTCACAAGGCCGAGACGCGCGTGCTGAAGGGCCAGCCCAGCACGGCACTGGGCGATTTCGTCGAGCGCGAAGGAATTGATCTCCTGGTGATGGGCGCCTACGGCCATTCGCGCATCCGGACACTGGTGATCGGCTCGACCACCACCGAGATGATCCGCTCCTGCAAGGTGCCGGTCGTGCTCATGCGCTGAGCGGGACCGTGGCTTCGGCATCTACAGCAACGGCACTGTGTAGTTCACGATGGTCCGGAACTGGGTGAGATCATCGCTCGGCAAGGCATCGTCGAAGACCGTCCAGTCGATGTATTCGACCTCGACGCGCAGGCCCTGCAACGCCCCGCGCGGCGGCTCGTAGACAAAGCGGAGATCGAGTTCCTGCTGGTTGGAGAAGTCTCCATTCGTCACAGGATCTTCGATCCCCCAGCCCTTACCGAAGGCTGCCTTGAACTTGACGCCGTGCAAGCCGAGGCGCGCGAAATCGTAGGATAAAGACAGGAGAAAGGCGTCGACACCGGCCTGCTCGAAGTTCGTCACCAGCATCCCGGCGTAGGAGGCGCTGTAACCGAACGGCTTCTGAATACTGGCTTCGTCACCGGTCTTGGACACCGCCCCTTCGACCACGAGGCCCCGGTAGCTCGCGACGAAACGCGCCGAGGCCTGATAGGTCTCATATGGCGCACCTGGGATCATCGAGGCGCCCACCGTGCGCTGATCCAGAATATTCGCGCCCACGCGCAATTGCGGCCCGCGCCCGCCATTGCCCTCGCCGAACGGCAGAAGATAGTCGATCTCACCGTAGGCCGTGTTGAGCGTGTCGGCGATCCAATAATTGGTGCCGCCGATGTTGAAGCCGTTCTTGTGGTAGCTCGCACCGGTGATGAGAACCCCTTCGTCTTGCGGGACGCCGAGCCCTTCGCTGAACGGGATGAAGTTTGCCTGATCGCGCGGCTTGTATTGCGTGAGATAGGAGGCGATGTAGTCGACGGTCTGGTCGGGGCCCTGGTCGTCCGGCACCAGAACGATGCCCTCGAAGGTGATCGGGATCATCCGCGAGTCGTAAGGGTTTACGTAGGGCGTCCGCACGATCTGACGCCCGACGGTCACTTGCTGACCGGCAAACCGTATGCGGCCGTTGAGCTGGCCCAGTGTCGTGATCTGATTGCCATCCCATGACAGATTGAGTGACCTCCCGGCAGCCGCGTTCGCGTAGAGCGGCTGTGACGTGTAGAGGACGCTCCGCAGCTGGAAAAAGTCGGCGAGATAACCGGACTCGAGGGAGATCGAACCGCCCGTCGTGAAGGCTTTCGGCGTGCTGTACCCGAAATCATGTTCGTCGAACCAATAGGTACGGTTGTCGAGGCGCATAGAACTGTCGCGAATAAAGGCCGGCAGATTGGGCCAACGCGTCTGCCGCGCCGCATCGAGACGCACTTCGCGCGGGTCCACCATGGGCGCCGGCCCCCGCAGATCATCCCGCGGGTGCAGCGGTACCGTAAAGCCTTCTCGAATGGGGCTCAGGGCCTCGCCGGCATTCGACGGGATAGGATAATCGAGGGCTTCCTGCGCCGGGGCGAAAGACGGCGCGGCGCAAACGAAAACAGTCGCTGCGAAGACGGCAAGATATCGGATTGCCCGCCCCGGCCCATGCCGCCTCACTGGATTGCCCTCTTTGATTCCCCCGTCGGCCCGCCACCAGTCTACCGCACCAGGCCCGATTCCGGCCCTGATATCACCATCCGGCAAGGCCATGCTGGGAGGATGGACTCGCCGCCCGCCTGCCGTTAAGCCCCTGGCTTTGCTAGGATCGCCTCCACCAGACTCACCAACCGCCCCAAAAGACAGCCTGATGTTGACACAGACCCGCCGCCGCGCGCTCGGCATTCTCCTGGGCACACTCGCCGGCTCCCGCTTGCTGGCACTTCCCTTGCCCGCCAGAGCCCAAGACGAGAAGCCGGAAGACGAAGAGCCGGACGACGAGACCGCGTCCGAACCGGACTGCTTCGACACCAAGACCTTCGGAGGCTGGACGGCGCAGGCCAGCGATATCAGCGCGGGCGCAATTCAGAACAATATTGCGGCGGTCGATCCCAAGACCTGCACTGTTCTGCTGAGCGCCGAGGTCAATTCGGAGTTCGTCGGACGCATCTTTCTCGAAGGCAGTGCCGAGGGGACGGCGTTGCCGGAAACGCTGCTCCTGGACCCGGACAGCCGCTTCAAGGCCACAGCCCCCGGCAGCGACGTGGTCGTGGATACCCCGCTCTGCGGCAACTGCACCGACATCTACGACAACACGGTCGGGATCGTTCTACCGCTCGCGACAGCGCCCTTGCTCCGTGACGCAGATAGCATGGACATCGTGCTGCATCTTGCGCGCCAGGACGCGGACTGCCGCTTCTCGCTCGACTGCAAGGTTTTGCGGCAGGCCCTCGACTGGGCGACCGCACGGCGCGACGCACTGGCGACCGAACGCGACAACAAGCAGTGCGCCTCGGCAGAAGGCTGTTTCATCACCACGGCCTGCTGCGAGGCTCTGGGACTGCCCGACGACTGTTTCGAGCTCCGAACCCTCCGCCGCTATCGCGACGATGTCCTAGCCGAGCGCGCGGGTGGACCCGCCGAGATCGCACGCTACTACGACTTGGCGCCGCGGCTTCTCAAACGGCTTCGCGCGAACGCAGATGACCCTGATAAGGCCCTGCTCCGTGTCTATGCCCGCTACGTCCTTCCGGCCGCGCTTGCGGCCCGGTTCGGTCTCGACCGGGTCGCCTACGCGCTCTACCGGCGGATGCTGGCGGCGATGTCCCGCCCGCATCGCGGGTCGCCCGGAAAGGCGTAACGAGACGTACCCGAGCGCCGATCCACTAAATTTCAATACCCCTACAATTGTCGGGAACTGAACTTCCCGTTCGCGCATTGGGTCTCAAGGAGCGCCGCCACTCGGCAGGACCGAGGCGGCGTCCTCACGGGCTGTCAGCGGGCCCCAGCGCGGCACCAAAAGAGGTCTTGGCTGCCGCGCATTGGGCCGACGGTCTGGGGAACGGGGGCGTGAGGCGCGTACGGACCGGCTTTCAAGCTCGGGACGCTGCCGCCAAAAGAGGGAACTTCTTCGATGCCTGAATTCAGCCTGCCATTGCCGACGAGTCCGTCTCGCAACCCCGTCACGCATCCCGTCCACCGGGCGACGGCGTTGCTCCAGGAAGCGCTGCACGAGTCCCGGCGCGCCACCTTCACCCAAGAGTTCGGCGAGGTCCGCGGCATCCACCGCCTGTCCGCACCGCCCGCGGCCGAAGTGTTCGTCGACGCCGATACGACCGCCGACTTCGTCTCCCCGCCGGCCAATCTCGACTTCGTCGAGGCCTATCTCGGCCGTCAGGCCGGCGAGCCACGGCAGGACGTCCCGGAGAGCCCTCACGCAGGCGAACGCGAGGATGGCAAGACGGCGGCAACCCAGCAGCGTCGCAACATGCAGGCCCGATCGACCCAAGCGGCCGACCCTCAACTTCGGGGGCTGATCCGGGACTTCAAGGAACGGCAGCGCAGAGCCGGCCTGATCGTCGCAGGCTCGGTCGTCTCGGCGGTGACCCTGACGGTACTGACGATCGCGCTTGTGTTTGCGCTCGCGGCCTAACACCGGACGCCGCCGTGCCTACCCTATGCGGGCACGGCGTCGGTGCGATGGGCGCGTGCTAGACGACGTCCCGGCGTCTGAGCTCGACTAGAACGCGCTCGGCCAAGACTTCCGGCGTCAATTCGCTCGTATTCAGATCGAGTTCCGGCGACTCCGGGCGTTCGTAGCTCGAGTCGATACCGGTGAAGTTCTTGATCAAACCGGCGCGCGCCTTGCGGTACAGGCCCTTCGGATCCCGGGCTTCGCAGACCTCGAGCGGCGTATCGACATAGATCTCGATGAACTCGCCTTCACCGACCATGTCGCGCGCCATGCGCCGCTCCGAGCGGAACGGTGAGATGAACGACACCATCACGATGAGACCCGCATCGACGAACAGCCGAGCCGCTTCCGCGACGCGCCGGATGTTCTCAACCCGATCCGCATCCGTGAAGCCGAGGTCCTTGTTGAGCCCGTGGCGAATGTTGTCGCCGTCGAGCATGTAGGTGTGGCGGCCCAGCGAATGCAGCCGCTTCTCGAGCGCGTTGGCGATGGTCGACTTGCCGGACCCGGACAGACCGGTGAACCACAGCACACAAGGCTTTTGTCCCTTGAGGCCCGCACGGGATGTTTTGTCGACCGACAGTTCCTGCCATTTGACGTTCGTGGCGCGGCGAAGACCGAACTCGACCATACCGGCCGCGACCGTCGCGTTCGTGAAACGGTCGATCAGAATAAAGCTGCCAGTCTCGGGGTTGTCGCCATACGGATCGAAGACGAGCGGCTTGGTCATGCTGAGATTGCACAGCCCCACCTCGTTCATTTCCAAGGTCTTGCCAGCGACGTGATCCAGATTGTCGACATTGAGCTTGTACTTGAGCGACGACACCGTGGCCGTGGCGCTCTGGGTGCCACACCGGATCGTGTAGTTGCGCCCCGGCAGCATGGCCTCTTCGTCGAACCAGATGATCCTCGCGGCAAGCTGATCCGCGACGGACGGTTCGGAGTCGGGTGTCGTGATCACATCGCCCCGGCTTGCGTCGACCTCCTCCGCGAAGGTCAGCGTCACCGCATCCCCTTCCTGCGCGGCATCCAGATCGCCATCGGCCGTCACGATCCGCGCGACATGCACGCGCTTGCCGGACGGATGGATGACAACCTCGTCGCCCGGCGCGATGCGGCCACCGGCTACGGTGCCCGAGACCCCGCGGAAATCCAGATGCGGCCGGTTCACCCACTGCACCGGGAACCGGAACGGATCCTTGTCCCGGCTGCGGCTGACCTCGACCGTCTCCAAATGTCCGAGCAGAGTCGGGCCGTGATACCAGTGCATATGAGCGCTGGGGGCCGTGACATTGTCGCCCTTCAAGGCCGAGACCGGGATGGCCTCGATGGATTCGAAACCCAGAGGCTCGGCGAAAGCCGTGAAGTCGTCCACGATCGCCTGGAACTGCTCCTGGTCGAAATCGATCAGGTCCATCTTGTTGACGGCCAGCGCGACCTTCTTGATGCCGAGCAGTGACAGGATGCAGGCGTGGCGACGCGTCTGGGTCAGCACGCCCTGGCGCGCATCGATCAGGAGCACGCCGAAGTCGCAGTTCGACGCGCCGGTCGCCATGTTCCGTGTGTACTGCACATGGCCCGGCGTATCGGCCACGATGAACTTCCGCTGGGGCGTCGAGAAATAACGATATGCCACGTCGATCGTGATGCCCTGCTCGCGCTCGGCCTGGAGACCGTCGACAAGGAGTGACAAATCGATCTCCGCACCCATGGTCGAATTAGGCCGCTTCGACTCCCGTTGCACGTTCTTCAACTGGTCTTCGAAGACGAGCTGGGAGTCGTAAAGAAGACGGCCGATCAGCGTGCTCTTGCCGTCGTCCACGCTTCCGCAGGTCAGGAACCGCAAGAGGCCGCGATCTTCCTCGGCGACGAGACGCGCAGCGAGCCGGTCGCTGGCACCGTCGTTCGTGCCGCCAACAACACTAAGACGTGCCATTAGAAGTAGCCCTCCTGCTTTTTCTTCTCCATCGACCCGACCTGGTCGTGATCGATGACGCGTCCCTGCCGTTCCGAATGGCGGGATGCGATCAGTTCTTCAATGATCTCGGGCAATGTCGTCGCTTCGGATTCGATGGCGCCGGTGAGCGGATAGCAACCCAGCGTGCGGAAGCGCACTTTCCGCATCTGCGGCGTCTCGCCCTCTTCGAGCGGCAGCCGGTCGTCGTCCACCATAATCAGCGTACCGTCGCGCTCGACCACGGGGCGTTCCTTCGCGAAATACAGCGGCACTACCGGAATGTCTTCCAGGTAGATGTACGTCCACACATCAAGCTCAGTCCAGTTGGACAGGGGGAACACGCGCATGCTCTCGCCGGGATTCACCTTGGTGTTGGCGAGGTGCCACAGCTCCGGCCGCTGACGTTTGGGATCCCAGTTGTGGGAGGCGTTCCGGAACGAATAGACACGCTCCTTCGCGCGCGACTTCTCTTCGTCGCGGCGCGCACCGCCGAAAGCCGCATCGAAGCCGTATTTGGCGAAGGCCTGCTTCAAGGCTTCGGTCTTCATGATGTCCGTGTGCAGAGCACTTCCGTGCGTGATCGGCGAAATGGCGTTGCGAACGCCTTCCTCGTTGATGTGAACCGTGAGGTCCACCCCGAGGCGCTTCGCTTCCGCATCCCGGAACGTGATCATCTCCCGGAACTTCCAGGTCGTATCGACATGGAGCAGCGGAAACGGCGGCTTGCCGGGATAGAAGGCCTTCATCGCCAGGTGCAAGAGCACCGCCGAGTCCTTGCCGATGGAATACAGCATCACCGGGTTGCGAAACTCCGCGGCAACCTCGCGCATGATGTAGATGCTTTCCGCCTCGAGCTGGCGGAGATAGGACGAAAGAACCTGCTTCATAAATCCGTACTCATACGTGTCGTCTCAGGCTCCTTATCCGAGCCAATGTCTCGTTCCGTGCCCGCACCGTTCTGTGCCTTGGCAAATGCTTCCGCTTTCCGTTTTGCGATGAGGTAGCGGTACGCGCTGACGGGCAGCAGCGCAAGATAGACCAGGGACCCCACAAACAGGGTCTGGGCTGGATAGGTCAAGAGCAAGGCAACAAAAAGAGCCGCCAGAACAAAAAGGGGCGGCACATATTCGCGATGGATGCGCTGGCCCACCATCTTGATGGAGAACGTCGGCACGTTCGACACCATCAGCAGCGCCACGCCAATCGTGTAGAGCAGCACCAGGGGCGTGAGGCTGGGCCAATGAAGCCCCAGATCCTGGGCGTAAATCGGCAGCAGGACGATGATGGCGCCGGCCGGCGCGGGCACGCCCACGAAGAAGGATTTCTTCCAAATGGGCTGATCGGTCTGGCTGAGCGAGACGTTGAAACGGGCCAGGCGCAAGGCAGAACAGACCGCAAAGATCAGGACCGCGACCCAGCCGAGGCTGCGCAGATCCTCCAAGGACCAGGCGAAGAGGATGATCGCCGGCGCCACGCCGAAATTGACGAAATCCGCGAGGCTGTCCAGCTCGGCCCCGAAGCGCGTCGAGGCTTTGAGGAGGCGCGCCACGTGTCCGTCGATCCCGTCCAGAAAGGCCGCGAAGACGAGCGCCGCCACCGCCATGTCCCAACGATGCTCGATCCCCATACGGATCGCGGTCAGCCCCGCACACAGCCCGACCAGCGTGAAGATGTTGGGAATGAGAACACGGATGGGGACCTCGCCGCGCACCAGCAGCCGCTGCCGCAGCTTGCGGTCGTCGCGATCCGGATCGAAAGGAGGAAACATCGGCCCCTACGCCCTTCCCTTGGCCTCGCCCGGCAGAACGGCAAGCACCGTCTCGGCGGAGATGGCCGTTTGACCGACCTCGCCCAAGACGTCGCTGTCCTGCGGCAGATAAAGATCCACACGGCTTCCGAAGCGGATCAAGCCGATCCGCTGTCCGGCCTCCAGACTATCACCATCGCCCACAAAGGGGACTATCCGGCGCGCGACCAGGCCGGCAATGAGGACCACACCGATCTTGGTGCCCGACTTGGTTTCGATCACGAAGGCCTGGCGCTCGTTCTCCTCGCTCGCCTTGTCGAGCTCGGCATTGAAGAAGGCGCCGTGCACATACGTGCTGTGGATGATCTTGCCGCCGACCGGCGCACGGATGATGTGCACGTCGAACACGGACAGGAACACGGACACGCGCGTCAGCTCCGCCGTCCCCAGCGCCAGCTCGCGCGGCGCCATGACGTCTTCGACCACGGCCGACACTTTGCCGTCCGCCGCGCTTACCACGAGCCCCGGCCGATCCGGCGTCACGCGTTCCGGATCGCGGAAGAAATAGGCGCAGAACACGGTCAGAAGCGCGCAGAGCCAGCCGAGCGTCGGCGCGAACAAGAAGAAGACCAGCGTCGCGATCGCGCCGATGGCCACGAACTTGTAGCCATCCGGATGGATGGGCACGAAGGCGTTCGCAATAGTATCAAGCAGGTTGTGCCGGTCGTCCATAACCTCTCCCGTTCCCGTGGCTAGCTCGACGCCAGCATCTCGTCCTCTTCAAGCCGGTCGCCGTCAACAGGCTCTTCCGGCGAACCGGTACCTTGACGTCCGTCGTGCTGTTCTTCAGCGTCTTCGGCTTCGCGTGCATGCGCCAAGATTTCGCGAGCCTCGTCCGCTTCGCGCTGGCGAGCCCACAGGCTCGCATAGAGGCCGTCCTTGGCCAGAAGCTCGGCATGCCGCCCCTGCTCCACGATCCGCCCCTGGTCGAGCACGATGATGTTGTCCGCATGCACCACGGTCGAGAGCCGGTGCGCGATGACGAGGCTCGTGCGGTCGCGCGCCACCTGCTCGAGCGCATCCTGGATTTCTTTCTCGGTATGGCTGTCGAGCGCGGACGTCGCCTCGTCCAGCATCAGAATAGGCGGCGCCTTCAGAATTGTCCGGGCGATCGCCACGCGCTGCTTCTCGCCGCCGGATAGTTTCAGACCGCGCTCACCGACAAGGGAGTCGTAGCCTTGCGGCAGCGCCAGAATGAATCCATCGATCTGCGCCAGCCGGGCCGCCTCGTGAACTTCGGCCTCGGTCGCATCAGGGCGCCCATAGCGGATGTTGTATTCGATCGTGTCGTTGAACAGCACCGTGTCCTGCGGAACCATGCCGATCGCCGCGCGCAGCGAACGTTGCGTCACGTCCTGGATGTTCTGTCCGTCGATCGTGACCTCGCCCTGGTTCACCTCGTAGAAGCGGAACAGGATGCGCGAGATGGTCGACTTGCCCGCGCCGGAGGGCCCCACAATGGCGACCATCTTTCCCGGAGGCACCTCGAAGGAAATGTCTTTCAGAATGGGCCGGCCCGGCTCGTAGGCGAAGGAGACGTTCTTGAAAGCAATTGCGCCGTTGTCGACGTGCAGCGGCTTCGCGTCCGGATGGTCGACGATCTCGGCGGGCTCCTTCAGCAGCGCGAACATGGTCTCCATGTCCACCAGTCCCTGCTTGATCTCGCGATAGACCATGCCCATGAAATTCAGCGGCATGAAGAGCTGGATCAGAATGGCGTTGATCATCACAAAGTCGCCGACGGTCAGGATGCCTTGGGAGACGTCCCGCGCGGCGAGCAGCATGCACACGACCATGCCGGTGCTGAAGATGATGGCCTGTCCGGAGTTCAAAAACCCGAGCGTGGTGAAGGTGCGGACCGCCGCCTTCTCGTAGCGTGCCATGGACGCATCGAAGCGCCGGGCCTCGAGATCCTCGTTGCCGAAATATTTGACCGTCTCGAAATTGAGCAGGCTATCGACGGCCTTGGAGTTGGCCTCCGTGTCGCTCTCGTTCATGTCGCGGCGAATGGCGAGGCGCTTCTCGGTGGCGAAGAAGGTGAACCACACATAGGCCACGACCATTACGAACAGCACGGCGACATACACCCAGCCGAAGTACCAGGCGACAAGCCCCGCGATCATGACGAGCTCCACCGCCGTCGGGATCATGTTCAGGATCGCCATCCGCAGAATCGTGTCGACGCCGTTCACACCGCGCTCGATCACGCGGTTCAGCCCGCCCGTGCGCCGTTCCAGGTGGAACTTGAGAGACAGGCTGTGCAGATGACGGAAAGTCCGGTTCGCGAGCTGGCGAACCGCATTCTGGGTCACGACCGTGAAGATCACGTCCCGGAGCTGGGCAAACAGCACCATCAGGATGCGCCCGACGCCATAGGCCACGATCAGCATGGCCGGGACGATCGCGAGACCCAGGAAGCCCGTGCCCGCCGCGGCGCCCGAGCCTTGCTCGGCGCCGGTCAGGTAGTCGACCGCGTTCTTGTAGGCGATCGGGACCGCCAGCGTGACCACCTTGGCCAGCACCAGTGCGACGATCGCCAGGACCACGCGCGTCTGCAGATCGCGCCGCCCCTTCTGCCAGACATAGGGCAGCAGCTCGCCTAAGACGGACGTCTGGCTGGCCCTGCCCGAGAGCAGGGCGTCGCTGGTCGATTGCGGCAGTCGATCTCTCATAAAAACGGCTTTACTTTCAACGGTCTATCGCGCCGCGCTCTCGCTTGTACCGGTTGGATGCTCAAGGCGCGAGGCCGCGGCCGCTAAAGTGGGCGGGGTCGGTCGCGCATCGGAAAAGGGGCAGCCTTCACGGCCGCCCCCTCCATGCCTATCGATATAGCCCGCGTGCGGCCCAGCGCCAAGCCCGCTGACCGCAAGTCCGCCGGGGTACCCGTTACTCAGGACGGGGCGGCGGAGCGGCCAAATCCTCCGGATTCGGCGGGGTGAGCTTCAGCCGGAACATCGCGGTCGCGGCGGGCATTTGGGTCTTCTCGTCGAACTGCTGGACTCGCACCAGATGCACGGCGTCATCCAGCTGGATCTCATCCTCGGTGCTCCACGTGCTCTCGCCTTCCGGCACCTTCACCAACGCGAAGGGCCGGCCGTCTACGAAGATGTGTAGGTCGAGGCCCGGGATGGCCTTGCCCGACATCTTCAAGGTTCCGGGACCGTCCTCCCCGCGCTTGTAGTCGACGACATCCACCTTGATCGGCGCCTTGTGAGAGGCCGACGATGCGGACCCGACCACATCGGCGTCCGGCGCGGCGTCCTCCGCCAGGGCCCCGGTGCCCTGGAAGAGACACACCGTGGCGGCCATCGCGGCCACACCTGCGAGTATTCTGAACGCATTCATTGTACTTGTTTCCTCGTTCGCTCAACCGTTTCGGTCTGTTGTTGCGGCGGCACTGTCGCGGTGATCGCGCCACAAGCCGCCCTGCCGGGCTGAACCCTATCCAATCGTTCACGCCACTGCCACACCGATCGGCAAGAAGCATATGCCACTCGGATTCTTGACGATTCACCCGAGCCGATGCCAGATGCCGGCAAACAACCAGCCGCCTTAGGGGGCATGCCGCAGGAGCTTTCATGACCCAACATCGCGGAAAAGTTGAGACCATCTGCGTCTATTGCGGGTCCGGCGCCGGACAGAATCCGGCCTTCACGGAAGCGGCCCGCGCGCTGGGAGAAGCGCTGGCGGAAGCCGGAACCAACCTTGTCTATGGCGGCGGAGACTTGGGGCTCATGGGCATTGTGGCCCGCTCGGTCATTAACAGCGGCGGCCACGTCACCGGCATTATGCCCGAATTCCTTCACGACCGCGAACGCATGCTCGTCGACGTGCACGAGTTGCACATCGTCGACACTATGCACGAGCGCAAGCACCTCATGTACGAGATGTCCGACGCCTTCGTTGCCCTGCCCGGCGGCATCGGCACGCTCGAGGAGTTCGTCGAGCAGCTCACCTGGTCGCAGCTCGGACAGCACAAAAAGCCGATTGTGCTGGTGAACATTCACGGCTTCTGGGATCCGTTGCTGGAACTCTTCGACCGGATGATGGAGCACAACTTCATTCGCTCCGGCTTCGAGCTCAAGATGAGCGTGGCCGACAGCGCGGAGGACGTACTGCCCGTCATCCACCGCTTGCTCGCGGAGATGGAAGCAGAGCCCGAGCCCGGTTATCGCGTAGTCGAAAAGCTCTAGGCAAAGAGTTCTAGGAAGGTGCCGGCGCGCCGTCGCGGATCAGCTTGTAGTTGATCGAGTCGAGCAGCGCCTCAAAGGATGCATCGACGATATTCGGCGATACGCCGACCGTGAACCAGCGGCGCCCCTCGCCGTCGCGGCTCTCGACCAGAACCCGCGTGACCGCGTCCGTGCCCCCGGTCAGGATACGGACCTTGTAGTCCACGAGCTTCAGATCATCGATATAGCTCTGATACGGACCGAGATCTTTGCGGAGCGCATTGTCGAGGGCATTGATTGGGCCGTTGCCCTCGCCCACCGACATCACCGAGTTGCCGTCGATGCGGGCCTTCACCGTCGCTTCCGAGACTGTCACCAGCTCACCGAGTGCGTTGTGGCGGCGCTCGACCATGACGCGGAACGAGTCGACATCGAAGAACTGGGGCACGGTTTCGAGCATGCGCCGCGCCAGGAGTTCGAACGAGGCTTCCGCCGCTTCATAGGCGTAGCCAACAGCCTCGCGTTCCTTCACCAGATCCACAAGACGGCCGACCCGGGGATCGTCCTTGGACACGGTCAGACCGATGCTCTCGAGCTGCGCCAGAATGTTCGACCGGCCGCCCTGGTTGGACACCAGCAGCTTGCGCACATTACCGACGCTATCCGGCGGCACGTGTTCATAGGTGCGCGGATCCTTCTTCACGGCCGAGACGTGAATCCCGCCTTTGTGCGCGAACGCCGCCTCGCCAACATACGGCGCATGCCGGTCGGGAGCCTGATTCAGCATCTCGTCCAGAACGCGCGAGGCATGAGTCAGTGTGCTGAGCTTCTCCGGCGAGATGTTCGTTTCGAAGCGATCCGCATATCCGCTCTTGAGCAGCAGCGTGGGAATGATCGACGTCAGGTTGGCGTTACCGCAGCGCTCGCCGACGCCGTTCAGCGTGCCCTGGATCTGCCGCGCGCCGGCGCGCACCGCCGCCAGCGAATTGGCAACGCCGTTGTCGGTGTCGTTGTGCACATGGATGCCGACATGATCGCCCGGGATGCGCGCCACGACGTCCGTCACGATCGCCTCGACCTCTTCAGGCAAGGTGCCGCCATTGGTGTCGCACAGCACGATCCAGCGTGCGCCCGCGTCATAAGCGGTCTTGGCGCATTCAAGCGCGTAGCCGGGATTGGCTTTGTAGCCGTCGAAGAAATGCTCGCAGTCCAGCAGCGCTTCGCGTCCCGACGCGACGACCGCCTCGACGGACTCCTTGATGCCCGCGAGATTCTCCTCGAGCGTGATCCCGAGCGCGACATCCACATGGAAGTCCCACGTCTTGCCTACAAGACAGATCGCATCCGCCTCGGCCGCGAGAAGCGCCTGGAAGCCGGGATCGTTGGAGATCGACCGCCCCGGCCGCTTCGTCATGCCAAAGGCCGTGACCTTGGCGCCGAGTTTGCGGTCCTTGGAAAAGAGTTCCGTATCGATAGGGTTCGCGCCCGGATAGCCGGCCTCGACATAGTCGAGACCGAGCTTGTCGAGCTGCTCGGCGATCAGCAACTTGTCCTCGAGCGAGAAGTCGACGCCGTGGGTCTGGGCGCCGTCCCGCAAGGTTGTGTCGTACAGGGAAAGAGTTTCGCGTGTCATGACCTACACCACACCGAAGACGAAGCGCAGCGCGAGCAGCACGGCCAACACGAGCACCGCCAGTTTGATCACGAGGTAAACGCCCTTCGAGCCCTTGAACGGGGTGTCTTTGAGGAAGTCGCTCATTGCACGGTCTCCGGCCCTGGCAGGGTCTTTTTCATCGTCGTATTGGACAGCCACTCGTCGCCACACCGGACGCTGTTGCGCTGCTGTGCGGTATAACCGCGCTTGTTGAAGAAATCGAAGGCGCTGTCGCTGGCGTCCACGCTCAAGTCCTTGGCGCCCCGGCCAGCCGCGATCTTCTCCAGCGCATCGGCCAGCAACGTGCCGACGCCGCGTTCCACCGCCGCGGGGTGCACGTAAAGGAACCCGACCTTGTTGTCCGTCTCGAGCGAGGCAAAGCCTACCGGCGATCCGCCCATGGTCGCGACGATCGTCGTGTGGCCGGCAACGGTCTTGGCGAAAGCATCCTCGTCGTTCGCGGACGCGATCCAGGCTTCCTGCTGCTCGACTTCGTACTCGTCCTGGGTCAACTCCATGATGCTCGCGCGAAAGATCTCCGCCAGCAACGGCGCCTCGCCGGGCAACATGGGCCGCAGCGCGAGTTGCGGATTGGCTTCGGCACTCATCGCGCCACCTCCCAGGTCGTTTTCAGCTCGCCCGTATCCGGGTCCTTCGCGTCCATCAAGACGATGCCCATGGCCTGCAGCTCGTCGCGAATGCGGTCGGCTTCGGCGAAATCTTTTGCTTTGCGGGCTTCGAGCCGGCCTGCGATCAGCAGATCCACGGCAGCAGCGTCCACCTGGTCGCCGCCGTGCAGGCTCTTGCGCTCGATATTGGCACGCTGTCCGGAAAAGCCGAGGAAGCCGAGCGCGGACCTAAGCGCCGCAAACTCTTTGGCGCCATGAAGCTTGTGCAACTCGGCGATGACCTTCGGCGTGTTCAAATCGTCCGACAGCGCATCGACGATCGCCTGCGGGACTTCGGACGCGGGCTCGTGGGCCTCGACGTCCCCGTACCAATCCCACAGCGTCTTGTGGGCCTCGTCGAGACTGACAAACGTCCAGTCGAGCGGCTGGCGATAATGGGTGCGGAACATGTTGAACCGGAGCGCCTCGCCCGGCCAGGCATAGCCCTGCCACCCGGTCAGCAGCTCGTGCACGGTGACGAAGTTGCCGAGGCTCTTCGACATCTTCTCGCCTTCCACCTGCAGGAAGCCGTTATGCATCCACACCTGCGCCATGATGTCGGTGCCGTGGGCGCAGCGCGACTGAGCGATCTCGTTCTCGTGGTGCGGAAAGGCGAGATCAATCCCGCCGCCATGGATGTCGAACACCTCGCCGAGATGCGCGGCGGACATGGCCGAGCACTCGATGTGCCAGCCTGGTCGTCCGGGCGTCTCGATGCCCCCCGGCGACGGCCAGGACGGCTCGCCGGGCTTCGACGGCTTCCACAACACGAAATCCATGGGGTCCTTCTTGAAGGGCGCGACCTCGACCCGCGCGCCCGCAATCATCTCATCCACGGATCGGCCGGAGAGCTTCCCGTAATCCGGCATCGACGAGACGCTGAAGAGCACGTGGCCCTCGGCAACATAGGCGCTGCCCTTGGCGATCAGGCGGTCGATCATGGTGCGCATCTGCTCGATGTGCTCGGTCGCGCGCGGCTCGACCGTGGGGTCGAGCGCCCCGAGGGCGTGCATGTCCGCGTGGAACTGCGCCTCGGTCTGCTCGGTAACCTTGCGGATCGCTTCGTTCAGCGGCAGGTCCGGATAGTCGCGGGCCGCGCGCGCGTTGATCTTGTCGTCCACGTCCGTGATGTTGCGGACATAGGTCACATGATCGGGCCCGTAGAGGTGCCGCAGCAAGCGGAACAGCACGTCGAACACGATGACGGGGCGCGCATTACCGATATGCGCGTAGTCGTAGACGGTCGGCCCGCAGACATAGAGGCGCACATTGCGCGGATCGAGAGGCGTGAAAGCCTCCTTGCTGCGGGTGAGCGTATTGTAAATCGTAAGCGACACTGACTAGGCCCTTCGGCTTGAGGCCCGCCGGATGTTCGTCGGAGATGGATGGATAAATAAAAAGAGGACGACCCGTGCGAGCTATTTTGCTAGCGCGGAATAATGCAGCCAGAAATGCTAAGGTTCGATTGCGGGTTCATCATCTTGGTCCCGCTTATGGCGGCAAACCGCCAAATCGTCAAGCAAACCATCTTATTCATGCCGCATTGACCGAAGATTCTTTGCGCGCATAATGTGCAATTGAGGTTTCCCCAAGGATTGGATTGACCGTCGTGAGGATCCATCGCGGTTTTCGGCGTGTTTTCGCGCCAAGCGCGGCGCATCCGGCGCCTTTTGCAGCGCGGGCCATTGCCGGCCTGGGCGTGCTGGCGCTCGGCTGCCTGACGCTCTCCGGCGACGGCTTCGCCCAGTCCGAGCAGGATATCCGCTGCATGCAGCTGCAGCAGGAACTGGATGCGGCCAGCGGCGGCGGCGGCAACAATCCTGAGCTGATCTCGCTCAATCAGGAAATCAACCAAGCGACACAGGCGCACCGGGCCGTGAAGTCGGAAATGGACCGGGCCGGCTGCTATGAACGCATGCTCATCTTTGGGCGGGCGCTGAAGCGGACGCCGCGCTGTCTCAGCCTCAATGCCCGCGTCGAGGACGCGCGGCGCCATGTCGAACGCCTGCAGGCGCAGCGCGCCTCCCTAGGGGGCGGCGGCAACCGGCGGCGGCAGCAGGAACTCCAGCGCGCCATGCAGCAGAACGGCTGTAGCGGCGCGCCGCAGTCAGGCGGCGGAATCTTCGACTTCTTCGGCGGCCCCCGCCAGGAATACCAGACGCCGATCTATCGCAGCATCAATCCCAACGGCCGCTATCGGACCGTGTGCGTGCGCCTCTGCGACGGCTTCTATTTCCCGATCCACTACTCCACCTACGGCAGCCAGGCCGGCCAAGACGCGCAGAAGTGCCAGGCCAGCTGCGCCGCGCCGGCCGAGCTCTATGTCTACCGAAATCCCGGCCAGGAAATCGAACAGGCCATCTCTCTGAGCGGCTCGCCCTACATGGATCTGCCGGTGGCCCTGCGCTACCGCAAGGAGTTCGTGAAGGGCTGCTCGTGCAAGAAAGCCGAGTACAACCCCATGGAGATCGAGGCGGCGAACAAGAGGGCGCAAGGGATGCCGGCCGACGGCGCGACCCAGGCTTCCGCCGCGCCAGCAGCACCGGCGGCGCCTCAAGCGCAGCCCGAGCCGAGCGGACCGCCGCCGCAGCTCAATCTGGATATCGGAGGCACGTCGCCGTCCGAGCTGCAGATCACCCCGCCGCCACAGGCGGCTCAAAACGGCGCACCGAGCTTGCAGGTCCCCGTGCCCCCGGGCTTCCAGCCACCGCCGGCTGCAGCCCAAGCGCCGGCCCAGCCCGCGCCGCAAGCCTCGTCCGAAGCCCCGCCTCAGGGTCAGTCTTCGTTCGTCAAGAAATCCGCGCCGACCCCGAACTAGCGGGCGTGCCTATGCGGCCTCGCCGCGAAGGCGCTTAAGCGCCCGCTCCCGGCCGATCAACGGCAGCAACTGCTTGAGCTCAGGGCCATTCGGCCGGCCAGTCAACGCCAGCCGCAACGGGTGGAACAAGGCCTTGCCTTTCGCTCCCGTCTTCGCCTTCACGTCGGCGGTCCAAGCGCTCCAAGTCCCCTCGTCCCACGGCTCGGACGGCAGCAAATCCGCCGCCACAGCGCAGAAGTCCGGGTCTTCAACGACCGGCTCGATCGGGCCCGTCACCACGGACCACCAGCCCTTGGCGTCGTCCAGCACATCGAGGTTGCCCCGCACAGCGTCCCAGAACGCTTCCCCGCCGGTCACGCCCTGTTCCTCGAGACGCGCGGCAACGTCGGAGAACGGCAAGGCATGCAGCAGCTTGGCGTTCAGCAGGCGCAACTCGTGCACATCGAAGCGGGCCGGTGCCCGCGATAGCTTTGCGAAGTCGAAGGCCTCGGCGAGCACGTCCAAGCTGTCGTGGGGCGCAATCGGGTCGCTGGTGCCGATCGTCGCCGCATAGCTGACCACGGCGAGCGGTTCGAGCCCCTCCTCGCGCATGCCCTGGATGGACAGGGACTTGTCGCGCTTCGACAAGGCCTGCCCCTCGGCGCCCACGAGAAGGTTGTGATGCCCGAAATCGGGCGCGACCGCGCCCAGCGCCTCGAAAAGCTGAATCTGCGGGGCCGTGTTGGCCACATGGTCCTCGCCACGAATGACGTGGGTGATGCCAAGATCGATGTCGTCGACCACGCTCGGCAGCGTGTAGAGGAACGTGCCGTCGCCGCGGATCAGGACGGGATCAGACAGGGAGCCCGCATCCACATGCTGTCGACCCCGCACGAGGTCTTCCCAGACCACGTCGCGCGGCTCCAGCTTGAAGCGCCAATGGGGTTTGCGACCCTCGGCCTCGAACGCCGCCCTGTCGTCATCGGTCAGCTCAAGCGCCGCCCGGTCGTAGACGGGCGGCCTGCCGCGCGCGAGCTGACGCTTGCGCTTGAGCTCCAGCTCTTCGGGAGTCTCGTAGGCCGGATAAAGACGGCCCATCTCTTTCAGCGTCTCGACGGCCGCGTCGTACCGCGCGAGCCGGTCCGACTGCTTGACCTTCTCGGACCACGCGAGGCCCAGCCAGGCGATATCCTCTTCGATGCCGCGCGCGAACTCTTCCGTCGAGCGTTCCTTGTCCGTGTCGTCGAGGCGCAGAATGAATTTCCCTCCGGCCTTCCAAGCGAACAGCGCGTTGATGATCGCGGTGCGGATATTGCCGGCATGCAGCCGTCCCGTGGGGCTCGGCGCGAAGCGGACGGTGACACTCATCTAGGTGGTCTCGCGGAACTTGTTGGTGATCGGATAGCGCCGGTCGCGGCCGAAATTGCGCTCGGTGATCTTGACCCCAGGCGCAGCCTGGCGGCGCTTGTACTCGGCGAGATAGAGCATGCGCTCGACCTTTTTCACGGTCTCGATGTCGTGGCCGCGCTCCACGATCTCAGGGACGGAAAGCTCCTGCTCCACGAGGCAATTGAGAATGTCGTCCAGCACCGGATAAGGCGGCAGGGAATCCACGTCCCGCTGATCGGGTTTCAGTTCCGCCGACGGGTCCTTGGTCAGGACATTCTCCGGAATGATCACGCCGTCGGGCCCGAGGCATCCCTTCGGCCGGTTCTGATTGCGGTAGCGCGACAGAGCGTAGAC
This sequence comes from Methyloceanibacter sp. wino2, assembly GCF_003071365.1. Taxonomy (NCBI): domain Bacteria; kingdom Pseudomonadati; phylum Pseudomonadota; class Alphaproteobacteria; order Hyphomicrobiales; family Hyphomicrobiaceae; genus Methyloceanibacter; species Methyloceanibacter sp. wino2. Next base: position 2,834,880 of record NZ_CP028960.1, on the reverse strand, counting down.
CTGTCCCTTGTAGAGGTCCTTAATGGGATTGAACCCACCATTCATATCGCCGTACAAGGTCGCGTAACCAACGGAAACCTCTGACTTATTTCCGGTCGTCAGCACGAGCGGCCCGAGCTTGTTCGACACCGCCATCAGGAGCGTGCCGCGTGTGCGCGATTGCAGATTCTCCATCGTGAAGCCGTCCGGCGCACCGCCCAGTATCTCCGCCAGGCAAACGCCCAACCCCTCGACGCCGTCATGGATCGGCACAATGTCGTAGCGGACACCCAGCGCCTTCGCGATCTGCTGCGCGTCCGTCAGGCTCTCGCTGCTGGTGTACTCATACGGCAGCATGATGCAGTGGACGCGATCAGCGCCCAGCGCATCGACGGCCATGACAGCGCACAGGGCCGAGTCGATGCCGCCCGAGAGGCCCAGAACCACGCCGGGAAAGCCGTTCTTGTTGATGTAGTCGCGCAGGCCCGTGACGCAGGCGAGATAGTTGGCCGCCTCGCCCGTTTCGATGCCTGCGATCTCGCCTTGCGCGCAGCGCCAGCCGTCCGCGTCGCGGTGCCAATCGGTGACAACCGCCGCATCTTCCCAAGCCGGCACTTGCACCGCGCAGGTTCCGTCTGCGTTGAGCACGAAGGAGGCGCCGTCGAACACGAGCTCGTCCTGTCCACCGAATTGGTTGAGATAGACGAGCGGTCGCTTCGCCTCGGCCACGCGCGCCTCCGCCATGCCGTAACGGATCGCCTGCTTGCCCATCCAATAGGGCGAGCCATTGGGAGCGATCAGGATGTCGGCGCCGGCCTCGGCCAGGGACCCGCAAATGCCCGCCTCCCAGATGTCCTCGCAGATGGGGACACCGAGCTTCAGCCCCCTGAACGCAATCGGCTCCGGAATCGGCCCCGGCGCAAACACGCGCTTTTCGTCGAACACGCCGTAGTTCGGCAGGACATGCTTGTAACGCACCGCGGCGATGCGGCCCTCCTCCAGCAACGCCACCGCGTTGTAGACGTCATCGCCTTCCGCCCATGGCAAACCCATGAGCATGGCCGGACCGCCATCCTTGGTGCGGGCCGCCAAGTCCTCGCAGGCGGCGCGCGCCGCGCGCTGCAGGGCCGGCTTCAATACAAGATCCTCGAGCGGATAGCCGGTCAGGAAGAGCTCGGAGAAGACCACAAGGTCCGCGCCGGACGCGGCAAACCCCTCCCGAAATCGCAACGCGGTCTCGAGATTGCCTTCGAGGTCGCCCACGACCGGGTTGGCCTGCGCGAGCGCGAGCTTGAATGAGTCCTTGGTTTCACTGCCCATGGAGTCAACTCAATTGGATGAATTGCGGCGACCGAAGCCGGGCTGCCCCTGAAACGGGGCGTGCGCAAAGCCCGCCCCCCGCATCCCGACTACTCGCCAGCCGCGACGGAGACTTGAGGCATGGGCCGGCCTTCCCGCTCGCGGCGCAGACGCTCTGCCACGATGAAGGCCAGCTCGATGGACTGATCGGCATTTAGCCGGGGATCGCAATGGGTGTGGTACCGGTCCGACAGATCGGTTTCGGTGACCGCCTTCGCGCCGCCGACACATTCGGTGACGTTGTTGCCGGTCATCTCCACGTGGATGCCGCCCGCATGAGTTCCCTCGGCGCGATGCACGTCGAAGAAGGCTTCCACCTCCTTGACGATCAGATCGAAAGGCCGCGTCTTGTACCCGCTGCCGGCCTTGATCGTGTTGCCGTGCATCGGGTCGCAGGTCCACACAACCGACTTCCCTTCGCGTTTCACCGCTCGGATCAGCGCCGGGAGATGGTCGCCCACCTTGTCCGCGCCGAAACGGCAGATCAGCGTCAAGCGTCCGGGCTCATTCTGCGGGCTTAGCAGATCGATCAGCCGCAGAAGCTCGTCCGAATCGACGCTCGGTCCGCACTTCACGCCGATCGGATTCTTGACCCCGCGCAGGAATTCAAGATGCGCATGGTCGAGTTGGCGCGTCCGGTCGCCAGCCCACAGAAAGTGGCCCGACGTGGCGTACCAATCGCCCGATGTGGAATCGATCCGGGTCAGCGCCTGCTCGTAACCGAGCAGCAGTGCTTCGTGGCTCGTGTACAGGCTCGTGGACCGCAGCTGCGGCGTGTTCTCAGGTGTCAGCCCGATCGCGCGCATGAAGCGCAGCGTTTCGGCGATGTGATCGGAGAGTTCCTGATAGCGGTGGCCCGCCGGGCTGTCTGCGACAAAGCCGAGATTCCACTGATGCACGTGCTCGAGATTCGCATAGCCGCCTTGCGAGAACGCGCGAAGCAGATTGAGCGTCGCCGCGGCCTGACGGTAGGCCATGTGCATGCGCTGCGGATCGGGATTGCGATCGAGCTCCGAAAAATCGATGCCGTTGATGATGTCGCCGCGATAGCTCGGCAGCGAGACCCCATCCGAGGTCTCGGTGGACGACGAACGCGGCTTCGCGAACTGGCCGGCGATGCGGCCGACCTTCACCACAGGCGACCCGCCCGCATAGGTGAGCACCACGGCCATCTGCAGAAAGACGCGGAAGAAGTCGCGAATCGTGTCCGGACCGTGCTCCGCGAAGCTCTCCGCGCAGTCGCCGCCCTGCAGCAAAAAGGCCTCGCCTTGCGCGACGCGGGCGAGCTTGGCCTTCAGCTCCCGCGCCTCGCCTGCAAAAACCAGCGGCGGAAACGTGGCGAGCTGCTGCTCGACCTCGGACAGGGCTGCGGGATCCGGGTAGTCCGGAACCTGCTCAATCGGCTTTGAACGCCAGCTATCGGGGCTCCAACGCGGTGCCATTCTCATTCTCCAGTTAAGTCCCCGCTATATAAGCACTTGAAATGACTGTGGCTAGCAGGGGATCGCGATCACTTCTCTATCGCGGGGCCTGCCAAATAACCGATAATGACGCGGGAAGGAACCAAAAGCCGTGCCTTTGCTGGAGCATAGCCATAAGCCGCGCGATATCGCCAAGCGGCTCGCCCAGGGACCCAAGGTCAGCTATTTGCGCGATTGGGTCTATGGCGGGATCGACGGCACGGTGACCACATTCGCCATCATGGCGGGCGTGGTCGGGGCCGACCTATCCGCCACGATCGTTATCATCCTGGGCCTCGCCAACCTCTTCGCCGACGGCTTTTCGATGGCCGCCAGCAACTACACCGGCACCAAGGCGGAGAGTGACGAATACGAACAGCTCCGCCGTACGGAAGAGCGCCATATCGAGCTCGCGCCCGAGGGCGAGCGGGAAGAAATCCGCCAGATCTTCCGGGCGAAGGGCTTCGAAGGCCAGGAGCTCGAAACCGTCGTCGCGGTCCTCACCAAGCATCGGAAGAGCTGGATCGAGACCATGATGCGCGAGGAGTATGGCCTGGCTGCCGCCGTGCACTCGCCTACACGGGCCGCGTTCTTCACGTTCGTCGCCTTCGTGCTGTGCGGGAGCATTCCGCTCCTGCCTTATCTCTTCGGGCTCGATCATCCGGAATGGCCGTCTGCCATCATGACCGGAGCAACATTCTTCGCCATCGGTTCGATCCGGAGCCGCTGGTCGCCGAAGCCGTGGTGGCTCGCAGGCCTTGAGACCTTTGTCATCGGCATGGCGGCCGCGACCGTTGCCTATGTCATCGGGGCCGCGCTGAAAGGACTTGCCTGAGCGCCTTTCACTTTCGCCCTTCCGAGGGATCGTGCAAAAATCGCCCAAAGAGCGAATCGAACGTCGCGTACACGCTGACACACCGGGCTGATCCTTATGGCGACCAAAGAACCGACATTCAGCATCGGCATCGAGGAGGAATATCTCCTCGTCGACAAGGAGACCCGCGACCTCGCCCCCGAACCGCCGGCCGAGTTGCTCGCCAAGGCGGAACAAGCCTCGGGCGGCCAGGTCAGCCCGAATTCCTACGGTCTCAGATCGAGGTCGGCACCCATGTCTGCCGGTCGGTGCAAGAAGCGCGTGACCAGCTGGTCGAACTTCGTTCGACCGTGGGCGCAACCGCCGCGGAGTTCGGACTGGCTCCCATCGCCGCGTCGACGCACCCCTTCGCGCATTGGGACAGTCAGCATCACACCAACAAGGAGCGTTACAACCTGCTCGCCCAGGACCTTCAATACGTGGTCCGCCGGCTGGTGATCTGCGGCATGCATGTGCATATCGGCATCGACGACGACGACCTTCGGATCGATCTCCTCAGCCAGGCCCCTTATTTCCTGCCGCACCTCCTGGCGCTGTCGACCTCGTCTCCGTTTTGGCAGGGTGAGGCGACGGGTCTCAAATCCTACCGGCTGTCCGTGTTCGACGAGTTGCCGCGCACGGGCATACCGCACACCTTCTCCAGCTACAGCGAATATGAGCGCACCATCGAGCTCATGGTCAGCGCCGGCCTGATCGAGGACGCCACCAAGATCTGGTGGGACCTGCGCCCGTCCGCACGCTTCCCGACTCTCGAGATGCGCGTCACCGACGTTTGTCCGTTGGTCGAGGACGCCATCGCCATCGCCGCCCTGTTCCAGTGCATCCTTCGCCTGCTGTATCGGCTGCGACGCCAGAACCAACGCTGGCGCCACTACCCGCCTTTTCTTATCCGCGAAAACCGCTGGCGCGCCCAACGCTATGGCATCGAGGAAGGCATGGTCGATTTCGGCCGCGGCGCCATGGTGCCCTTCTCGCATCTGATCGAGGAACTGTTCGAACTCGTCGCCGAGGACGCGGCCTATTTCGGTTGCACGCGCGAAGTTGCCCATGCCCGCACGATCATGCAACGCGGCACCAGCGCCGATCGCCAGCTCAAATGCTACGAGAAGGCGAAGGCCGCAGGTGCGTCCCAGCACGAAGCCCTGATCGCCGTTGTCGACGAACTCGTGGCGGAGACCGCCGCCCTGCCCGGCGCCAGCACCAAAGCTGTCCTGGAAGGCGAGAACGCCTAAGGCCGCTTTACTCTACGGCCGCATCTTCCAAAGCATCCTCTCCGTCCCTCCAGCGGCTTTTGGCCCCTGGTCAGGTCATCCGTGTGCTGTACATATAGAGTGCAGAACCCACAACTACACGTAATTCGCGAAAAGGCATAACGTACCGTAATGTATGGGGAAATTGCCGCACGCAGACTGTCTAAGACCCGACCAATCGATTTTACAAATTCTTAGTTGTGCCCTCTCAACCATAGGATAGTTTTGAAGCAGGGATGAGGATCACAGATGGGGCTCCGCTATCACAACCTTTGCCGGCGCGTGCGCCGATGCATGACGTCGGAGTTGGATATCGAAAGGCCCCACGAGATAACGCCTGAAGCTGTAGCGCCTAATGAAGGCTCTCCAGAGCAAGAGTTCGCTCCCCAACGGGGCGACCTCACAGTCTGCGTGGATGACCTCCGCGAAGCCGCGGCACACCACAACGACGACTGGCTAGCGCAACGGCTGATCGAAGAAGCTGTCGCCCTCGACCGCAAACGCCAGAAACGAGGCGACGGGGTCTACTGGCGGTATGTCAACATCGCTTACGCTGCTCAGACAACCGCCGAGAACGAATTCAACAAGCTGTACATCCGGGGCGTATGCCGCTTCGCCATCGAGTCCGGCATCGACAAGGTTGAAGTCTATCGAGCGAAAACACTCTCGGCCGCACCGCACGATCCTGCCCAACTGCTGGGGAACACCGCTGACCCGGAATCGCTGCTCTCTGTGCTCAGAGGCGACAAGACCGTGGAAGATCCCCCGTTGAAAGAAGCCTACTTCACCGACACGGGGCTCAGCGTCCGCCTGCCTGAGAACCACGCTGCCGACACATCCCGTTAGAGCGTCGTCTGCATCCCGCCATCGACGTTGAGCGCGGCGCCCGTAATGTAGGCAGCCTCGTCGGACGCCAAAAACAACGCGGCGTTGGCGATGTCCTCGGGCGTCCCGAACCGCCGGAGCGGCGTTTGAGTGAGAAGCGCCTTGGCAATACCGGGATTCTTCAAATAGCGGCCGATCAGCGCCGTCTCCACATAGCCCGGCAACAGCGTGTTCACCCGAATGCCGTAGGGCGCGTATTCGACCGCAAGACTGCGTGACAACGATGACACCGCGCCCTTGGTGGCCGAGTAGACCGCCATCTGCCGCGTATGCTTGGCCGACATCACCGAAGACAGATTGACGATCGAAGCCTTGCCCGACGCGCGCATCAAGTCGAATGCCTCGCGCGCGCATTTCACCGTCCCATCGAGATTGACGGACCAGACCTTCTCCCAATCCTCGTCCGTGAGATGACGAAAGTCCGCACGCGCGCCCACGCCCGCATTGTTGACGAGGACATCCAGCCGGCCATGGGCGTCCTTGATGGTCGCCATCAGCGCCTGCACTTCAGCCGTGTCGGTGATGTCGACCGTCTGCGCCTCGGCGGCACCGTTCGACTTGACGATTTGATGGGCCGTCTCCTTGGCCGCATCGCCGTCGATGTCGGCAACGATCACGTGCGCCCCTTCGCGCGCGAAGGTCTCGCTGATGGCGCGGCCGATGCCTGCGCCTCCGCCCGTTACGAGCGCTATCTTTTCCTCAAGCCGCCGCATCTGATCCCTTGATAGGTGTTGGCGGCTCCCACTTCTGCCGCAGGGTTACGAACTCTTCCGCCATGCTGGGGTGAAGCGCCATGGTGGCGTCGAAATCGGCCTTGGTCGCACCGAGCCGCAAGGGGATCGCCGCCATCTGAACGATTTCGGCCGCGTCGGGCCCGACCATGTGCAGGCCGAGAACCTTGTCGGTCTCGACGTCCACGATCAGCTTCATGAAGACCTGCTCGCCGCGCCCGCTGATGGTGGCACGCATGGGCCGGAAGCTCGTCTTGTAGACATCGACCGCATGGTTCTTGCGCGCGTCTTCTTCCGTAAGGCCCACGGTGCCGATCTCCGGCTCGGTGAAAACCGCCGTCGGGATGAAACTGTAGTCCATCGCCTTGGGACGGTCTTCGAACACCGTCTCGACGAAGGCCGTCCCCTCGCGGATCGCCACCGGCGTGAGATTGGCGCGGTCCGTCACATCGCCCACCGCATAGATGCTGTCGACGGACGACTTGGAGTAGGCGTTCACGACCACTTTGCCGTTGTCGCCGAGTTCGACACCGGCGGCCTCAAGCCCCAGCCCCTTGGTGTTGGGCGTGCGGCCGATCGCAGCCATGACGGATGAGGCACGAAGGCAATCACCATCCGTCAGCGCGACGCGGTATCCGTCGCCGTCCTTCTCGACCGAGGTGATGTTGGTGCACATCCGCAAGTCGACACCGCGATCGCGCAGTGCCTCGGCGACCATGTCGCACAAATCGTTGTCGAACCCGCGCAGGATCTGTTCGCCGCGATGGACCACGGTGACGTCGACACCGAACCCTGCGAAGATCGAGGCAAACTCCATACCGATATAGCCCGCGCCCAGAATGACAATGCTCTGGGGCAGCGCCTCGAACTTGAAGCACTCGTTCGAGCTGATGAAATGCTCCGTACCCGGTATGGACGGGAATGCCGGCGCCGATCCGGTGGCAACCAAAATGTATTCGGCCGTTACGGGCGTATCGCGATCGCCAAGGCGCACGCTGTGAGGGCCGTCCACCGTCGCCCGCGTCAGGAAGCGCTCGACCCCGTTGTTCTCAAGGGTTCGCGTATAGACGCCGTTGAGCCGGTCGACCTCGCGCTGCACGTTGTGGATCAGCGTGGACCAATCGAATGCAAGATCACTATAAGACCAGCCGAAAGGCTTTGCGTCTTCGATTTCGGCGCCGTAGCGGCTGCCATAGACCAACAGCTTCTTCGGCACACAGCCGCGAATGACGCAGGTACCGCCGACACGATATTCCTCGGCGATAGCGACGCGCTTGCCGAGCTGGGCCGCGAGCCTGGCCGCGCGAACGCCGCCGGACCCTGCCCCGATGACAAACAAATCGTAGTCGTAGTCAGACACTTTGGATCGGTACTCCGGATGACTTTTTCAGATGATGCGTCGGATGATGACGGGTCGGATGAGATTTTGTCAGATGACAACTTGGCGCTTGTGACCTTATGCGCTCGGATGCTTCAGGACTTGTACGCCATTTGCCCCTGCGACAATTGCCATATCGCAAAGTCCGAGAAAAAGACCGTGCTCGACCACGCCGGGCACGCGCGTCAGCGCGAAAGCCAGAACCTCGGGCTCAGCGATCTTGGGAAATGCGCAGTCCACGATCAGATTGCCCTGATCGGTAACGAAGGGGCGGCCGCCCTCACCGGGCCGCAGCCGGATCTCGCCCTCGCAGCCGGCTTCCGCGGAAAGTGCCTGGATCAGCTGCACGGTCGCCTTCAGGCCGAAGCGCACCACTTCGATGGGCAGCGGGTGAGACCCGAGCGTTCGTGAGAGTTTCCGGTCATCCGCGATGACGACCATGCGCTCGGATGCCGTCGCGACGATCTTCTCCCGCAACAGAGCCCCGCCCCCGCCTTTGATCAGCCGGAGCTGATCGTCGATCTCGTCGGCACCGTCCACGGTCAAATCGAGATGCGGGGTTTCGTCCAACGTCGTCAGCGGAATGCCCAAAGCTTCGGCATGGGCGCGCGTCGCCTCCGACGTCGGTACGCAAATGACGTTGAGACCATCGCGCACGCGCGCGCCGACCTCTTCGACGAAAGGCGCAGCCGTGGAGCCCGTGCCGAGCCCGAGCCGCATGCCCGGCTGCACCAGCTCGATAGCCGCCCTCGCCGCGGCGGCCTTGTACCCTTCGATCGTCCTTGCGCTTTCCGACATCGGTGGCCAGGTCTCCCCTCGTGAGGTCTCTCGCTATCCGGGGCTCCCGTTCTCGAGACCACCCATCATGACGTATTTCAATTCCAAGAATTCTTCGATGCCATGGTGGGAGCCTTCGCGGCCCTGGCCCGACTCCTTCACACCGCCGAACGGGCCAATGCGGAGGAGATCATCCCTTCGTTGACGCCGATCATGCCATATTCGAGCGCCTCGGCCACCCGCCAGGCGCGGGAAATATTCTCCGTGAAGAAATAGGCCGCAAGACCGAACGGCGTGTCGTTCGCCAGAGCAATCGCCTCCTGCTCGTCGCGGAAGCGGAACAGCGCCGCGACGGGTCCGAAGGTCTCTTCGTGGGCGATGCGCATCTCCGGCGTCACGTCGGTCAACACGGTGGGCGTAAAGAATGTCCGTCCCAGCTCGTGCCGTACGCCGCCGGTCAGAACCTTGGCGCCATGGGCGACCGCGTCCCGCACATGAGCCTCGACCTTTTCGAGCCCCGCCTCGTTGATGAGCGGGCCTTGCGCCACGCCCTGCTCGGTGCCGTCGCCTACCTTGAGGTCCGAAACGACCTCGGTGAGCCGTTCGGCGAAGCGATCGTAGATGCCACTCTGAACCAGAATGCGGTTGGCGCTCACGCAGGTCTGACCCGAATTCCGGAACTTCGAGGCGACGGCGCCCGCAACGGCCGCATCGAGGTCGGCGTCGTCGAACACCATGAACGGGGCATTGCCCCCGAGCTCCAGGGAGAGCTTCTTCACCGTGTCGGCCGACTGACGCATGAGGAGCTTCCCGACCTCGGTGGATCCGGTGAAGGTGATCATGCGCACGAGCCGGTTCGAAGTGAGTTCGCCGCCGATGGCCTCGGCATTGCCGGTGATGACATTGAGAACGCCCGGGGGGAATCCGGCCTGGCACGCCAGCTCCGCCAGCGCGAGCGCGGTGAGCGGCGTCTCCGGTGCCGGCTTCACGACCACGGTGCAGCCTGCGGCCAGCGCCGGCGAAATCTTGCGCGTGATCATCGCGAACGGGAAGTTCCACGGGGTGATGGCCCCGACCACACCGACCGGCTGCTTCATGACGAGCACGCGGCCGCTGTGCTTGGGCGTCGGGATGATCTCGCCCAGCACACGCCTGGCCTCCTCCGCGTAGAACTCCGTGAAGGATGACCCGTAATCCACCTCCGCGCGCGCTTCGGCCAAAGGCTTGCCCTGCTCGGCGGTCATGAGACGGGCGAGGTCCTCCGCGTGCTCCTGCTGGAGTTCGTACCAGCGGCGCAAGACTTTCGCGCGCTCGCCCGCCAGCAAGCCACTCCAGGCCCGAAAGGCGCGATCCGCGGCCTCAACGGCCGTGCGGGTCTCGTGCGCGCCGAGATCGGGCACGCGGCCGACCACAGCGCCGGTCGCCGGGTTGGTGATGTCGTCCACCGGCGTGCCTGTCCAGGCACCGCCGATCAGGCATTGGTCCTTGATGAGGGTCGGTGTCTTGAGTTGCATGGCCCGCTCTCTACGCCGCCGCTTGCGCAACGGCAAGTCACGTGTGAGAGAGGCCCATGTTCGAGGGTGCGACAATTGTTTTCGATCTCGACGGCACGCTGGTCGACACCGCGCCGGACCTCACGAATGCCCTCAACCACGCCCTGCAACTGCATGGACACCGGACCGTGGAGCCCGCGCTCGTCCGCGAGGCGGTGGGACGCGGCGCGCCGGCCATGATCTACGAGGCGCTGGGGATCGAGACCGGCACGGAGGCGATCCTCGCGGACTTCCTCATCCACTACGAGGCCAATATCGCGGTGGAGAGCCGCCCCTTCCCCGGCGCCGTGGCGCTGCTGGAGCGCCTCGCGGACCGCGGCGCGCGCCTTGCCGTCTGCACCAACAAGCGGGCGCGCCTCGCCAATCTTCTCCTCGAAGCGCTGGAACTCGATCATCATTTCGCAGCAATCGCGGGCCGCGATACGTTCGAGACTTCCAAGCCCCACCCGGGTCACCTTCTGGACGCCATCGCCGCCGTGGGCGGCGATCCGGCCCGCGCCGTCATGGTGGGCGACAGCGCCGTCGACATTGAGGCTGCGCAGCGCGCCGGAATTCCCTCGATCCTGGTCACGTTCGGCTATTCCCCTCCGTCGCCGGACGGTCCCCACCCCAGCGCCGCAATCGACAGCTTCGACGCCTTGGAATCCCAGGCCGAAATCCTGCTCAAACGCTTGACAGACCACGACCCGACCCGTTCCTAATAGCGCCCGGGTGGACGCGCTGGAATTTCGCCTCAATCGCCCCACGGGCTGCAACCAACAGCCACAATTGCGCGCTAGGTACGGGAACTGAGCTTTTTGCTCCAAGGAGAACTGGAATGCGCGGACGTATTGTGATGAGCGCTTGCATCGCATTGATGATGAGCGGAACCGCTTTCGCCCAAGACGCAGGGGACGACTGTGTCAGCCAGCTTGCCGAAACCGAAAGCCTCGTAGACCAGACGGTCAACGCGAAGGTGCTCGACGAAGGCGACGTCGAAGAGGTGAACATGCTCCTCGACGAGGCGGACGCCGCCTGCACGGATGGGGACTACGGCAAGGCCAAGACCACGATGGCCAAGGTCAAGGGCATGCTGAAGCCGGCGCCCGCCCCGGCCCCGGCGGAAGACGCGGCGGCCCAGTAGACTTTTTAGGAAATCTGCGCGGTTTCGCGGGACGGCCTGCTTGACTTGGCGAGGGGCCGTTCGCTAAATGCGCGCTTGCCGTCGCGGCCCCTCATCACTTGAGGCGAGGACGCGGACGGAGCCGGGCGCAAGCTAGATCAGCCGCGCCCCGCACGGGCGGTTAGCTCAGCTGGTAGAGCACTGTGTTCACATCGCAGGGGTCACTGGTTCAAGTCCAGTACCGCCCACCATATTTAGTGTTAAAAATCAACTTACTAAGACGGAAGATGGGGTGATGGTCCGTTGCGGGCAACGTCTGGGGCAACATCCGACGCGATCGAGACTCATTGGCTTCATGCCAAAAGCGGAGCTTGCCCGAGACGTTATTAGAGAAATCGCTGCAAGCGGGAACAGCCTAAGGGGGCTAGACAGTTCAACCTGAATAGAGGGTCGTCTGCATTGCTCGAAACGCGTCCCTTACCATGTCTAGCCCACCTAATCTCTCCTTGCCCTCACTGACACTGCCGTAGCGTGCCGTCATGAATGTGCCGAGTTTGTTGGTGGCCAGTTCCGCTTCGCCGCGCTCCTCATATGCCGCCAGGATGGCCAGAAGCAGCGCCTTCATTTCTCCATCCGCGTCGGCGACGCCATCCTTACGAACCTGTTCTGCTCGCTGATGTCGCGTCTTAGGTTCAGTTGTGAACAAGATGTAGCTAAGCACGTCAAAGAGGTCGCTGTCCGCAGCATCTACAAGCCGACGAATGTCGTCGAGCCTGTCCTTATCATACCCGCGATCTGACAGTTGCTGTAGGAAATGCTCACGGTTGTCTGGATCACTCCACATCGCGCGAAGTTGGTCTTCGTCCGCGACCAACCCAGATAGATCGCCGAAGAGCCGCTCAAGAAACTCCATAGCCGAAATCGGTTTGCCTTCGGGACTCCAGTATGTCGTGGAAGCGATGTAGGCGATGCGCCGTAAACTGCCGTCCGACAACTTTACGACAATCTTCTCGCGCGGCGGCTCCTCGGGGCCATCTTCGCCCGGTTCGCCTGGGTCGCCTGGTTCGGGCTCAGGTCCCCCAATGGGTGGGTGTGGTTCTCCCGGCGGTTCGGGCTCCAGCGGCTCGCCGTCCCACTCAGGATCGTTGAAGTTTTCGTGCGCCTTCACGAAGTCCCAGATGGTGAAAAAATCTTTGCCTTCATAGGTACGCGTGCCGCGTCCGATGATTTGCTTGAACTCGATCATTGAACGGATGGGGCGCATCAACACAATGTGGCGAATGTTCCGCGCATCCACGCCCGTTGATAGCTTTTGGGAGGTCGTCAGGATCGTGGGGATTGTCTTGTCATTATCCTGAAAATCGCGAAGGTGCTGCTCGCCCACTGCGCCATCATCAGCAGTAACGCGGTGACAATAGTGCGGGTGAGTGCTGTGCTTCACCTGATTGATGAGGTCTCGCACTAACGCTGCATGGTCCTGCGTAGCACAGAAAACTATCGTCTTCTGACGCTGGTCGATCTGACTCATGAATTCCTTCACGCGGCTGAGCTCGCGTTCTTCGATTATGATCCGCGTGTTGAAATCGCCTTCCGTGAAGGCCTCGCCTTCTTCAATGTCACCCGAAATCAGCTCGTCGCTGCCATCATAGACATATTCGTCGATGGTGCTGGCCAACTGACGTACTTTGAAAGGCGTGAGGAAGCCATCCTCGATGCCATCTCGCAGAGCGTAGGTGTATACGGGCTCGCCGAAATAGGCGTAGGTGTCGGCGTTGTGCTTGCGCTTGGGCGTGGCGGTCAGGCCAAGTTGCGCGGCTGGCTCAAAGTATTCGAGTAATTGACGCCACTCGCTTTCGTCCTTGGCCCCGCCGCGGTGGCATTCGTCGATCACAATAAAATCGAAGAAATCGGGTGGGTACTGCATATAGACCGGTTCACTTTCGCCGGTCATGAAGGTCTGGAAGATCGTAAAGAATAGGCTCGCGTTCTTAGGCGGCTTGCCGCCATTCTTCCTGATTGTGCCAGGGTCAATCCTTGTTACCGCATCGTTCGGAAAGGCGGAAAAAGCGTTGTAGGCCTGGTCAGCGAGAATGTTGCGGTCGGCCAGGAACAAGATACGGGGACGGCGAACCGGTTCGCCAGAGAGGTTCCACTTGGACTGGAACAGCTTCCACGCGATCTGAAACGCAATGGATGTCTTTCCAGTGCCAGTCGCGAGCGTCAGCAGGATACGGTGGTCGCCCTTGGCTACGGCCTCAAGTGCTGCCGTGATGGCCTTGTGTTGGTAGTAGCGCAGCTCCCACTTGCCGCCATCAGTTTCAAAATCCACGGCACCAAAACGCTCGCGCCAATCGTTGTGATCGGCAAAGGTCCGGTCCCAAAGCTCGTTGGGCGTCGGGAAGGGCAAGTCCATATCGCCCTCGGCCCCGCTGGCCATGTCGATCTGATACCAGTTCAGCCCGTTGGAGGCGTAAGCATAGCGCGAGCCCAGACGGGTGGCGTAGTCCTTGGCCTGACCAACCCCGTTGCGATGACTGACGCCTGCGCGCTTGGCTTCCAGCACTGCAAGCTTCTGGTCTTTGTGGATCAGGACGTAATCAGCGGACAACCCTTTACCACGTGTGCCGCCTGATTGGATGCGCCCAGGGCAGATAACTTCACGACGGACCCTAGAGCCGTTCTTACCCCAGCCAGCCGCCGCAAGGACGGGGTCTATGCGCTCGGCGCGAGTGTCGGCTTCGGTTTCATCGTGAATGCTCATCTTCGCGATCCGCTACATCATGCCAACTCGGCCGCAAAGGCTCTTTGCAAAAGACATTGCCGGAGATCGTCGATGTCATGGAGCTTTTCGGAGTACAGCCCTGCCAATTCCCTCGACGCCTTATTTAAACTTGAAATCTTTTCAACTGCGGAAAATTGCAGTTCCAAGTTCGGTATCGGGAACAGCCGATCACTGAAGGTTCGCAGGTTAATATTGTCTCGGGCACTGCCCTTGCCAGCTTCCTTTAGATCCGCCTTGACGAATTGCAGCAGAAACTCGAGAAACTCCGGATCGGCCTTCTCGGGATGAGGGATCATTCCGATTATGCTGTCGGGAAAGCATGCTTCAAATTCTAAAATTGCACTCTCGCCGATTGTTGCACCAACTATCGCGACGCAGACAGTCCCTTTGGGCCAAACACGGCTTTGAGCTATGCCTGCAGGGGAATAGGTCTGTGTAAAGTCACTAAGAAAGTGATCGGCGCGGCTCAAGTCCCCTGTCTGGATAAATGGCATATCGCCGCCATAAAGACGGGGGTCGTTGCGCGGGCGATGCTTCGACTTGCCCCTACCGAAATTGGAGCAAACATCCGCGATGTTTCGTAAAGGCCAATGCTCACTGTTATCCGAGAATAGCGAGCGCAACGACGCGGAGAACAACTCACGCGAATTTTTGAGGTTGGCCTCTGCATGGGCACGCGCGCGGGCCAGGCCCTCGAAGGCCTCATCCAGCACAGCAACAATCCGTCGCTGTTCTTCGAGTGCAGGAAACGGGATCGGTATCTTCTTGAGCTTTGCTTTGTTTAACGTCTTTCCCTTAACTTTCTGATCACCTTCAGCAGCCTTGTCCCAGTCAAACGCAGTCAGGGCCCAATATAGGAACTCCTTTGAAATTCGCTGTTCATCGATTTCGAGAAGCGAGGCTATAGCCTCGTTTGAAAAAAGGTCGCGGCCAGCGTACGCAAGCCTTCCCAAAGTCAGCTTGAAGCTGACCAAGAGGGTTCCCCGAGGGATCACTCGCATGCTCTCGGCGGCTAGGTCAGAAACGTACTCTTTGCTGTCTGTCACAACGGCGTGAAGGCTGTGCGGAAGATCGGCGATTGACAGCCAGACGTTTTCTGTCTTCCGGCCTGGGTCCCACATTGCCGCACTCTTTCGTGCAGGAGTGCTGCCAAGCTCAATGCGGCACAGTTCACCCAGCGGTTTGACCGCCCACGAAGCTTCTACCGCAGCCCTCAAAGCGTCCTCCGAATATCTTCGAGGATTTGTGCCGTCTCGGCATCCCGCGCCAGCATGTCAGCGATGACCTCCTCGGGGCTGCGCAGGAGCTCGGCCTCAGGCGCGTTGGGGTTCTTAACCGACAGATCGTAGCTCTCCTCGTCCAAATCGGCACGATTGACGACCCAGCTGTGCGGCCCCGTTGCGCGGGTGCGTTGTAGCTCGACAAACTCCGTCAGATCGTCGTCATTCAACGGGCTGGTCTTCCCAAGGCTGCGGCCAGGATTGAGCTGGTAGTACCAGATGTCCCGAGTTCTTGCGCCTTTCTCAAAGAACAGCACCACGGTCTTCACACCAGCGCCCTGGAACGTGCCTTGCGGGCAATCGAGGATCGTGTGCAGTTCAGCAGCCTCCAGAAGTTCTTTGCGCAGTGCGATGGAGGCGTTGTCGGTGTTGCTGAGGAAGGTGTTCTTGATCACCACGGCGGCGCGTCCGCCTGCCTTCAGCTTGCGAATGAAGTGTTGCAGGAACAGATAGGCTGTCTCGCCCGTGCGGATCGGGAAGTTCTGCTGCACCTCGCGCCGTTCGCCGCCACCGAATGGAGGATTGGCGAGGATGATGTCGTGGCGGTCCTTTTCCTGAATATCCATCACGTTCTCATTGAGCGTATTGGAATGGATCAGGTTCGGCGCTTCGATCCCGTGCAGGACCATATTCATGATCCCGATAATGTAGGCGAGGCCCTTCTTTTCCTGACCGAGGAAGGTTTTGGTTTGCAGGGTCTCGTATTCGGACGCGGAGATCTCGTCGGTGCGCAAGTAGTCATAGGCCTCACAGAGGAAGCCCGCAGAGCCGACTGCTCCGTCATAAATCGTCTCACCAATTTTTGGATCGACGACTTTGATCATGGCGCGGATGAGCGGGCGGGGCGTGTAGTATTCGCCGCCGTTGCGGCCCGCGTTGCCCATGCGGCGGATGCGCGTTTCGTAAAGCTGGGACAGCTCGTGGCGCTCAGCCTGGGTGTTGAAAGACAGGCCGTCCACGGCTTCGAGGACATCGCGCAGAATGTAGCCAGAGCGAAACTTGTTTCGCAGCTCTGTAAAAACCTCACCGATCTTGTACTGGATCGTCTGCGGGCTTGTGGCAGACTGCCGGAATGACGCAAGGTACGGGAACAGCTCCTGATCAACAAACTTTATCAGGTCATTCCCGATCCGTGCCGCGTTGTGATCGAATTCGCCATCCTTTGTAGGGGCTGCCCACTTATCCCAGCGGAACTCGCCGTCAATGATCGGAGTGTAATCTTCGCCATCGAGCTCCGCGCGATCGCGACGTTCCGTTTCGAGGTCGTGTAGATATTTTAGGAACAGGACCCAAGAGGTCTGTTCGACGTAATCCAGCTCATTGGCGATGCCATCCTCGGCCCGCAGGTCTCGCTCGATTTTGTTGAATGCGTTCTCGTACAAGTGAGTTTTGATCCTTGTCTATTTTCCCGATCGGTTCTGCTGAACCACAGCCGCAACCGAAGCGGTTTTAGTCAGGCAGGCTTAATGAGTGCGACCATGGCAGCGCTTATACTTCACTCCACTTCCACATGGACAAGGCGCATTCCTATTCGGTCGCCCGGGAAATTTGTCCTGAGTAACCAACTGAATACGGGCGATGGCCCAACCATTGGGCTCGACCATTCCTAAAAGATGAATCTTATCGCCTCCGGTCGCAGAGTGATAAATAGACTGAGGTGGCTTCTGCCGTATCGGCCACAAGGTCGCTTCCATGGTGTTTGGCCCAACTGCACCGCGCGCACGGGGATTGTCAGACGCCTCCGCCACTATTTGAAGAGCTTTCCCCGCCAGAGCTTTGGGCGGTTTCCCTTCCTTGATCAGCGCAGTTAGCTCCGCCTTCCTGCTGTCAGAGACCACCTGGACTCCGAGAAGCAACAGTTGCTGCGCACCAGATTCATCACACGGCCTGACATGCAGAAAAAATTCACTCTGCGCAGTGTCGTGCCTTACCTCAGAGGCCACATCTTCAAAATTTGAGAGAACTGCGGAGAAAGGACGACCTTCCTCTGGTCCGTTTTGCTGAGGATACTCATAACCAAGGAAGACGACGCTCAGCCTGCGTCTTTCAGGCGCAAGCTGCGTCAACGCGGGATGAGAATTGAATGTGTTTGAAGCGCGTTCCCGAAGCTCACGAAGCAAATCATTTATCGACGTGGTGCGTCCCAGACACTCGGATATTTCGCCTGTCAGCCACGCTAGAGTATTGAATGACGTGTCGGGATCATTGGTCTTCCATTCTGCCAACCCGGTATAGCCGAAAATTACACGAGCGACTCCAGACTCGAAGAAACATGCTTTGACGGTTTCATCGTCACGAACCTCCCCGTTCCAAGAAAGCCGCATGTCTGAGAACATTTGGACGGCTTGCGAAGTACAAATCCCGATAATGATTGTCATCGGTGGAGTCCCTCCAAGCGCCGCCGCTTGCCGATTTGACTTTTCATCTTGGACCCCGCTCGACCGTTGGCCGTTGCACCCCAAAGTGGTGATCTACTATCTTACTACTTTGACCATCCTGTCACGCACTCAAAATCTGACCCGGGCTGTTAAAATTCGGTATTTGTGTTACTTTATCTTGAGATTAAATTACAACTATGCGACTATCCCATTGAACTTAAGCAGGTAATGTCGAAACAAATGAAACCCGCAGTTGCCTATTTGCGCACTTCGAGCGCGACGAATGTCGGCGCAGACAAGGACAGCGACAAACGTCAACGGGCCGCCATCGAGGCATTTGCTGAGCGGGCTGGCTTCCAGATCGTGGACGAGTACTACGACCGCGCGGTCAGCGGTGCCGATTTGGTGGACCAACGACCCGGCTTCGCTGAGATGCTCCAGCGATTGGCATCGAACGGGGCTAAGACAATCATTGTAGAGAGCCCCGACCGTTTTGCGCGTGATCTCGCGGTGCAGCTCGCCGGTCACGACATGCTACGAGACCTCGGGATTGCGATCATCCCCGCGTCGGCCCCAGACTTCTTCACGGAGGATACGCCAACTGCTGTTTTGGTGCGTCAGGTGCTTGGAGCTATTGCGCAGTTCGAGAAGGCAAGCGTCGTGGCGAAGCTCGCCGCCGCGCGGAAGCGCAAGCGGCAGAGCGAGGGGCGATGCGAGGGACGCAAACCTCTGCAGGAGACGCATCCCGAAGTTGTCGCCCTTGCGCGCAAGCTCCGCAGGAAGCGTCCGAAGGCCGGGCGGATGTCGTTGCGGGCAATCTCTAAGGAGCTGGCAGCGTGCGGCTATGTCAATGAGCGGGGACGCCCCTATGCTGCCAAATCAGTCGCCAGCATGCTGGCCTAGTCCCTCGGCAGGGGGCCCTTCTTAAGGGGCGGTCACGAACTGAGAATGTTCGCGGCCACCATGCCAACCACAGTGTTGTTACCTTGTGTTTTTTGCGTCGAGAACATCACTCTTGCGGGAGACAATGCGATCCCAGGAGAGAAGAATGCTCAAGCTAACCGATGATCAGTTGCGCAGCTTGGGCAGACACAAATTGCCCGTCGATAGTGTGCTTGATGCGCGGGGAATGCGCACTTCGGACTGGAAGATTGAACTGAAGCGCCAGAATAAGTCGTTGGCGCTTGTGGACAGCCCGTGCCAGAAGGGTCATGCAGCCCGGCTTCGTCTAAGCTCCGGTCATTGTGTGGAATGTTCCCCCCAAGGCGTAGCCCATTGGAAGAGGCACCAGGTGCCTGGCTTTGTCTACGTTGCTGTGTCTCGCAAACTGAGGCTTGTCAAAATTGGGATCGCTCAGCTCGCCAGCGAACGCGCGGATGCCCTGATCAAGGATGAGTATGGCGGCGCGGATGACTGGCAACTGATCTATCGACGCAAATTCGACAAAGCGGGCTGGGTTGAGGCGAAGGCGCAAACATCTCTTGCAGAGTACAGCAGTCCCCGGACGTATACCCGCAAGCATCACGGGAAATCGGTGACGGCAAGAGAGCTATTTAGTTGCGACTACAGCAAAGCCATCGGCTCGGTAGAAAGTCTTTGCGAGCATGCGTTGGGTGACGCTTGGGAACCAGCAGATTTGGCGCGCATCGTGGCTCGCCTAGAAGCACCCTAGCTCCTCCCGCTCTGGCTGCCCAGTTTCAGAAATCGAAACACGTTGGCTAACCCGCAAAAAAACTCAACGCAGATAGTCAGCAATAGTCTGATCGATGATACGTTGCTGGTGCAGGTATTTTTCGGCCAAACGCTCATAGGTTCTAAGCCGCATCCATTTCGGTTTCGGAGGTAAGTCCCAGGCGCGGCGGTCGAGGTCGCCGATCAGGCGGTCCTTCACCTTCTCCCTCGCCGTGATAGCCCGGTCAAATGGGGTCTCGAACTGGGTCTGGTAGGCGACCTGGTTTCCCCAAGCTTGGCGGCTGCAAAAGCGGTGCGCTCCGGGAGGTTGCCACAGCACGGAGCACTTTCGTCCCGTGATGGGGCAGACGAAATACCACTGGCGTCCGCCAAAGTGCCGAGGTTGTGTGATCAGCTCGACCCGCTGCTCAAACCTGCCGGGGAAGAGCACTCTTAGCGACGCTCGGTCCTCATCATGCTTCTGAATGATCATTCCAGCGCTGGCCTTCGGTCCGGTACGATTGGAGGTCCACTCAGTGCGGAAGACGACGGGCTCGTTGTCGCGTGGCCCGAAGCCATCGCGTACTAGCTCGTTCAGATCGAGCTTGAGACCATCTTCAAGGCGCACTCGGCTTCTTGCTCTGCTCATGGTTCCACCGTTCCAGGTTATCGTTGGTGTTTCGCAGTCAGACGTGGCGCTAGGTGCATAAATTTTGCGCCAGATTGTCTAGCAAGCTGAAAGCCGAGATTGGCTAATCGCGTTTCCAAGGCAAAGACCGGTAGAAGGCGTCGACGCGTGAGAAGCAGTCGTCGAAGTCGGGTACTTCAGCCAGCTCCTGGCCGAGTGTGTCCCATTCCTGCTTGGCTCGCCTGACTATTTCAGGCTGCGACAGCGATTGTTCGTTGGGGTTTATCTTTCTTGCAGCGCACTTCTCCAAGAGCGTTTCATGCAGCTTTTGCTTCTCGTCGTCGTCCAGAGCAAATTTATTCAGAAGCGCATCTAGATCGTAGATGTCTTGCCGTCTGAAGCGGTTCCTGAGTTCTTGCTGCAACAGCGCCCGGAGCTTCTCCGCAATGAGGTCGAAAAGAGAATATGCGTGAACTCGACCAGACGAGCCCGTGAACTTGACAATCTGGATTGCTCTGACAGGCTCTCGAAAACTGATATCAACGTCGAGGGTGTTTATCGCACGTCCCTGTTGGAAATGGCGTTCCTGCGGGGACCCTCGTCGTGCATAGCCAATCTTCAGCAACAGTGCGGGTGCTTCAGCAGTCGGGAACTTCTCCATAGCCGGACGATACTTCGATGTCTGCACTGCACACAGGAGATCGGGATAGCCAAGTTCAGCAGCCGCGCGCGGAAAGGCGGCGTCGAGTGCATTGCTGATTTGGTCGCCAATCTCAGGGGTTGGCTCCATGATGGTGGTGAAATCAATATCACCCGTTTGGCGCGGGCTTTGGTAGACAACGCCCATCAGAATGCCGCCCTTAAGAAATATCTGATGGCTGAATGGCTCGGCAATTCCTAAGGCCGTCAGAAAAACCTCTGTAGCCTGACGTTCTAGGTAGGCCTCCGGGTCCGACTTTGCTTTTTCAACCCACTCGGCGATATCTACGACGACTTCGTTGTCGCCTTCACTTTCAGCCGACATTAATTGAGATCATCCAATCTTCTGAATAGTGGTCAACGAATGGCTCCCCGGGGTCCAGAACGCGGCTGCCCCCGCGCTGAGCATATTTCTTCCAGGCGAGCACTCTCGGATCATCGATGCCCAACTGCTCCTCTAATATGTAACCGGCTCGAACCTTATGAATTGGCTTGGGAGCCGTATTCACTCGCGTGATGATTTCCTCAAGGTAGCCCCGAGCATGTGCATTCCATGTAGACAAGACGTGGAGCATGCCGCCACAGCGATGGGGCGCTTCAAGCATGTCAAGAAAGGTTTGGCCGACAGTGGCGACGCGAACGAATGAGCCTCTAATTTGCCGCCACTCGCCAAAGTACCGTGTGGAGAACGTGTCGATGGGGCGACCCCTAACCCGGCGCGGGTGATGCGTCGCATTTAAGGGTTCGATGTAGATATCGTTGTTGTCTATCGCGTCGCCGAAGTCTTCACGAACGCGCGTTCTCAATCTCTGTTTGACCTCTGTCGGCGCAGGCAGCGTTATAAACAATGCCTCTGGACGTCGACTTGTTAGGCCATATCTCTGCATTGCCGAAAGGTGAGATACATAACAGTTTGGATCGGCGACACAGACGATGTCGTCGGCGGGACTGTCAGAGACTGCCGTTATTCGCCACATGCTAGTGTAGTCGTTGTCCGCACGGATTACGCCTTCTCTGCGAAGCAGTTTGCGAGTGCGCCGAAGCACGTCTTGGCTCGGGAGGTCTCCTCGAAGGTACTTCACATCCCTAGCTGCATAGATGTCCCAGAGATGGCGAAAAATCTCGTAGTTTCCTACCAATGGTTTGCCGGACGCTTCGAGCTTTCGCATTAGCGCTTCGCCCAAGAGCGTCATGCGCTTTGTATCTTGGAACGGCGCTCGGATTTGCTCTGCCATATGGCCTGCTTGGGTTGGCACCATGTAGAGCATCAGTTGTCCTTAGGACAACTGATGCTCTACATGTATCGATTATAAACGCCTTAGGCTGAATGTCAAGCCGCTTGACATTCAGGAGTTTTTAAGATATAGCCAATAAGGCGTCCTAAGGACGCCTTATTGGCTATATCAATCTAGTTCCAAAAACCTATTCCACTCAGATAGCTGGCCCATTCCCCTGCATCGACGGACTTACAGCCGACATGTGATCTTGACGTGGCTCTCTTTGTTGGTCGGCGGCCGTATCCGGTACACTCGGCAGTCTTGCGGTGTTGCAAGGGCTCGGGGGCGACCAGATGACCTCGCTCGCACATCCTCTTCCCAACCCTCGTCAGTTTCCCAGCGCTCGCGTGCCAGCCGCCCAATATTCTCAGTAGTGCCGCACCGTTTCCCCTGAATTAGGCCCTGCAGGCGGCGGTGTTCTCTTCTAACACCAAAGCGCTCCCACACATCGGGGCCTCCGCCCTTGATTAGATACTTGCCGTCAGGGCAGTAGTGGATCACGAGCTTGACGACTTCATCGGCCCAGTAGCCATCACTTGGCTTCGATCCCGTGCGTCGACCGTGTTTGTTGATGAGGCGATAGATTGCGGCTTCGACTTCGCTCAGGCCTTTGCCCGTCCGGTATTTTACCGGCAGGTGAAAGAGCAGATGACAGTGCTCCACCTCCGCCTGCCCGCCTGACATCCGTTCTCGTGCCCAAATACCAGCGAGGGGGAAGCCGCGCCGACGAGCCCACTTGTCCAGGCCTTCCCGCAACTTGGCGAATAACTTGCCGTCTTGGTCATCGCCAACATCAGTGTAGCCCCAATGGATTGTGAGGTGAGCCACTAAGGGCAGACCAATGGAACGGGCAAACTGGACGGCCTCCATCATGTTCTCAGCCTGACGCATGGTGATGCATTTGCTCGAATGGTGTCTGCCTGGCTTTGCGATGTTGGCACGCTCAGCTCGATACGGATTGGCGAGAGATGAAAGCTGTTCCAGAGATGCTACGCAGGAGCGGCTAACTAATAGAGAGCAGAGCTGAACGTCATGTTCGCTATCTGTCAGCATCGCGAACCTCGAAAGTCTCGGGCGACGACCGCATGGACCCGTTTTCGCCTGGTACTTGGTCTGTTTCCAGAACGTCCAAGTTTTGCATTCCATGAAAATCGGGCAGAGAAGCGAGTTTGGACAGTGCCGACGGGTCGACGTTGCTGCAGTACTCACGCACGCACTGGAGGAGGCCCTCTTTCGTCCGGCAATGGGAGCGATGCGACCAGCCGGAGTTTTTGTTGCGGGGATTTCCCTTGCGCTTCTGAAGTGTCCACTGAGGTGGATCGTCCACGACCCGCCATCGATCATTTAGCTGGGCTACGAGCGGATTTGAGGGGTGCGCTAGACGTTTGAGACGCTCCGGGCACTCTCCAACAGGTTCAGCCTGTGTCACACGCTCGCGCACCATCAAACAGCCGGTGCCCAGGTACTCCTGGCCCACAGCCTGGCGGGTGGAAACGCGCTCCGAAAAGAGCAACGACTTGGTTGAGTTCAAGAGAGGCTGGTGCTCGCGGCGCGGATCGGCCAGGGGGATTTGTGACTGGTCAATCATCTCCCCTATGCAGCCTCCACGTCACGCTCGGACATCCGTTTACGTATGTGCCCGTCAATCTCGTGCTCTAGCCACGTAGGTGACTTGCCGAGATAAACCGGCTTCGGGAACTTGTCCTGTTTGATCTGGCGGTAAATCGTTGGCTTGCTGGCAGTGATGCCTTTTGCGACTAAACCATCCCAGCCCAGCAATTTGAGCTGCGCTTGGCCTTCTGAAACTGTCTTCATGGTACGAGTTCCCTCAGTGCGTGACTGCGCGCTTCATTGCGCCTCAGTGCTTACTGACGAACACTGAGCCCACTCGTTTTTTGCGTAAGTCAGGACAGAGCCTTTATCCACACTTGATGCGGACCCGTTCGGCGTCACGCTGAAGTCGTCACAATCTCGTGCAAGCGGTCGGCCCAAAGCTCAAGGGCCTCGCGCATCTCTCGTTCGTAGCTGTGCTGATCGTAAACGCGTTGAAGACCCCTGCGGCCATGGCCAATTACCATCTCCGCGATAGTGTCCGAGACCCGCAGCGCAGCCAGTTGGGTTCGCATGGTTCGCCTAAGATCATGGTTTCGCCATGGGTCCAGTGGGCGTCCTAACTCGGCAGCCATCAGCCGATCTAGGCGCTCCTTCGCATTCGCGAAGCCCGAGACGGGTCGCACCCCAAACGAAGTGCTGAAGAGAAAATTAGGTTTCTCAAAGACCGGGAGACCATCGATCACTTTCATGGCCTCGTCAGTCAGCGGGACGATATGAGTGGCGTCTGATTTGAAGCGCTCGGGAGGGATAACTAGCGCCTTCTTCACCCTATCCAGTTCGCGTTCGCGCGCCTCTCCGATTTCGCTCTTACGAGCGCCAGTGAGAAGCAGCAGTCTATAGAGTGGACCGAACGGATAACCGATCTCGCCGGTTGCGATCCAGAAGGCTCGGAGTTCGGCGTCAGTCAACACCCGCTGGCGTGACTTGCGTTCACCTATCAACTTGTTCGGTCGGATGCGATCACAGGGCGAGTGCTCAAGCCCGTAATCGCCCGCTTCGATGCACCAATTAAAGAACGAACGAAGATGTCCGAATAGATTGTGGGCTTGGTAGGTCGCACCCCGCTCGACGACCTCGCTAATTGCTTCGATGACATCACGCCGCTCGATGGAGCTAATCGGTCGTCCAGTCCAACGGCCACAGAACTCCCGACGCATTTCCCTCGCGACAATGTCTCCACGTCGCTGCGAGGGAAGAACGCGACTGACGTACGCTTCGACAACCCCTTCAAACCTATCATCACGCTTGCGCTGTTCCGCGCGTCGCTGAGCCTCCTCCTCATTTCGCGGGTCTTTCCCGTCCTTGATGAGGTCGATCCAGTCCCGAGCCTTCTTCCGTGCCTTCTCCAAGCTGAGTGATGGGTATTCGCCGAGCTTGCGACGCGTCGGGTTGTTGCTGCCGGGATAACGCGCCAAGAGGATGAAGGTCTTGCGTCCCTTGTCGGTCAGCCTCACACCGAAACCGGGAACAACCGTATCCATAAATTCAACGCGCAGGCCTGTCGGGGCAGATTGCAGACTGCGAAGGAACGTATCCGAGAATTTGCGCTTGTCGGCGGCCATACCAGTGGCTGTGCCCTCGTTACCAGTGACCCTTTCTGGGCAACGTGTGGGCAACATTTGAGGTGCGCTGCCGTGTTGCCCCGTGAGAGGCAATGATCCGCTATGTATGAAATAACACAAGCAAAACAGTGGTCTTACGCAACACTATGCACTGGTTTGATTTCGATCAAAACGCTCATGTCACTGGTTCAAGTCCAGTACCGCCCACCATTTGTATCAATGATCTAGGTTTCAATCTGCGCAGCGCGCGTTGGTACAACTGTACCAGCCGATGTCCCATTCGACATGACGGGGCCGCAGGTTCACGGACAGTAGAATTGAAGGCCACATAGAAAGTCTATTGCCGTGGTGCCTTAGCCGGTACCAATACGTAGCCGCTCGGCTCACGGTACGCCCGCGCGTCCACTTGCACTTCGGGAAGCCACTAGAGGGCGGGCCTATCACACTGATGTGCAGATTTCCGCGCCGATGTCGTGCAAAAAACGACTTCTCTCTTTATTGTACCGATCGGATGATACATGCTTGGGCTCGCGACTGCAGTCCACGTCCCCGGGGCGTATCCATCGGAGTGAGACTTTGATTGAAGGAACACGTCGCACGGCCGTCTGTGCCGTGCATCTCATCCCCGTTGGTCCCATAGGTCGCGGGGCTTGTTCGTAGTGCCGCACTCCGACCTCCGCCCCCCTTTGCGGGTTCTGATGAACAACTGCGTTGTGGGACATCTGACCCATGCTGGAAACGAGACCATTCAGTTCGGCTACGATTCCCGTTGGCTCAACCGGCCTTTTGCCCCTCCCGTTTCGACGACCCTTCCGCTGCGCGAAGCCCCCTACAGCGGCGCTTCCGTCTTGGCGGTGTTCGACAACCTGCTGCCCGATTCAGAAAGACAGCGGTGCGAGATCGCCGCGACGGTCGGCGCCCCGGGGAGCGACACGTGCAGCTTGCTGGCGGCGATCGGCAACGACTGCGCGGGCGCACTTCAGTTCGCAGCTGAGGACGAAGGTCCCGAAGACGGCGGAACGGGCGCGGGCGAGATCAGCGGCGACGCCCTAGGCGACACGGAACTTGAAGCACTGCTCCAGAGTCTTCCAGACACTCCACTCGGCATCCGCTCGGACGACCCGTTTCGTATTGCCCTGGCGGGAGCCCAGAAGAAAACGGCCCTGCTGCGCCACGACGGCCGCTGGTTCAAACCGCACGGCTCAACCCCGACGACGCATATTCTGAAGACCCAGATCGGAAAACTGCCGACGGGCACCGATCTGTCGAACAGCATCGAAAACGAATACTACTGTCTCGAGCTTGCGCGGGCTTTCGGACTGTCCGTGGCCAATGCGGAAATCCATTCCTTTGGGGACACGAAGGCGCTTGTGGTGGAGCGGTTCGACCGGGAGGTCGACAAAGACGGGCGGATCGTCCGTATCCACCAAGAAGATATGTGCCAGGCGCTATCGGTCCATCCGACGGTAAAATACGAACGGCAAGGCGGACCCGGCATGGCGCAGATTCTCGACTTCCTGCAGAGAAGCGAAACCCCGGCGGAGGACCAGGCAGCCGTTTTGAAAGCCCAAATCGTGTTCTGGCTGACGGGCGCAACCGACGGACACGCCAAGAATTTCAGCGTTTTTCTCGGACACGGCGGCACGTTTCGGCTGACGCCCCTCTACGACATCCTGACCGTCGAGCCGAGCATTGCGAACGGATCCGCAGGGGGCCTGCGGCCGCGGCTCGCCATGTCCGTCGGCACTGAACGCCATCACAGGATCGAAGATATCGAGGCGCAGCACTTCCTCGAGACCGCGGCAATGACGGAGACGCTGGGCCGTCACGTGCTCGCAGAGGTGGTGGACACGGCGGCCGATGCGATCGACGCGGTAGAAAGCGCCCTTCCCGCACCTTTTTCCGAAGACATTCACGAGACGGTCAAGGCCGTCGCCGTCAAACGGCTGGTCAAACTGCAAACGCTTTGCGCGTCGTCCTAGGCAACGCGTGCCCCGGCGGTAAACCAGTCCGCGGACCACGCGCTCCGACGCCGGTCTGAAATCCCGCTTTGGCCACAAAATGGCCTCCTGCCCCTCGGATGAGCCCCCGATCGGTCCTCCGAGCGCGGTTTGCCTGCGCCACGCGCCCGCCATCCGAAGCACGGGATGCCCCCTTAAAAACACGGAATTACGTCAGGTCTTTTTCGATCAAACCAACTTGACTCAGCTTCCGAGGGCTTTCATTGTGTATATACCGATCGATACAGAGCCAACTTGAAGTGGTTCGAGGGACTCTCGATTGGGAGGGAGTATCGAACCTTCGAAACACCCATACCCGGCGGCCTGTTGCTGAGCTCAACCTCGGCACGGGCGCTATCGGAAACGGGCCGAAATTGGCAGCGGCGCGCAGTGTGCCGTGCGAATGCAGGTCAATGAGAAAAGCAATGGGAAGCCTAAGGAGCCTAACATTATGACGAAGAAGCGCATAATTCTGAACGCCTTCGACATGACTTGCGTCAGTCACCAGGCGGCAGGAACGTGGCGCCATCCCGAGAGCCAAGCCTCTCGGTACAACGACATCGAATACTGGACCAACATGGCGATCGAGCTGGAGCGGGGGCATTTCGACACCCTGTTCATCGCCGACGTGGTCGGCGTCTACGATGTCTATCGCAACTCCGCCGCCGCGGCCCTCAAAGACGCCGATCAGGTGCCGGTGAACGATCCGTTCGGCGCGATCTCGGCCATGGCCGCCGTTACCGATCATGTGGGCTTCGGCGTCACCGCCGCGGTGACGTTCGAGCAGCCTTACGTGCTGGCCCGCCGTCTTTCCACGCTCGATCACCTGACCAAGGGCCGTGTCGCCTGGAACGTTGTGTCGTCGTACCTGAACAGCGCCGCGCTCAACATCGGCATGGACAAGCAAATCGGCCATGACGAGCGTTACGACATGGCGGAAGAGTACATGCAAGTCATGTACAAGCTTTGGGAAGGTTCCTGGGAAGAAGGCGCTGTCCACCGTGACAAGGTGAGCGGCATCTTCACCGATCCGGCCAAGGTCCATCCGATCCGGCACGACGGCAAGTACTACAAGGTGCCCGGTTTCCACCTTTGCGAACCGTCTCCGCAGCGGACTCCGGTCATCTTCCAGGCCGGCGCTTCGCCGAAGGGTCAGGCCTTTGCCGCCCGGCACGCCGAGGGCATGTTCATTCTGACCACGAGCATCGCGCAGTCCAAGGCTGTGACGACGAAGATCCGCGATCAGGTCGAGGCCGCAGGCCGCAGCCGCGACTCGGTCAAGATCTTCACGCTTCTGACGGTCATCACCGGCGCCAACGACGAAGCCGCCGAGCGCAAGTATCAGGAGTACCTCTCCTATGCGAGCCCGGAAGGCATGCTGGCTCTCTATGGTGGTTGGACCGGTATCGACTTCTCCGGTTACGATCCCAACCAGCCGCTCGAGGCGATGGAGAACGACAGCCTTCGCACGACGCTCGAATCCCTGACCAGCGGCCACGACGGCAAGACCTGGACGGTGAAGGACGTGATCCGCGAACGCTGCATCGGCGGTCTGGGCCCGGTTCTCGTCGGCGGCCCGCAGAAGGTTGCGGACGTTCTCGAGGAGTGGGTCGACGAAGGCGGTATCGACGGCTTCAACCTCGCCTACGCGGTGACGCCCGGCACGACTTCGGACTTCATCAACTACGTGGTTCCGGAGCTGGTTAAGCGCGGTCGCGCACAGACCGAGTACAAGCCGGGTACCTTCCGCGAGAAGCTGATCGGCACGTCGACGCCTTACGCCGAGGACACCCATCCGGCGAGCGAGCAGCGCGGTGCATTTGCCGGCAAGGAAAGCGTCGCGGACAAGACGACCGAATCCAACTTCGATGACGAACGCGCTCCGGTCGCAGCGCAGTAGATAGAAACGAAATGTGGGCGGAAGCTGAAAACAGCTTCCGCCCACAAATTTATCGTCAGTGCTTGGACGGGTTTCACGAGGACATCGTCCAAAGCTCTCGCGTACAGCCCCGAGAACCTTCCTCTCCCGGGGGTCTGTACCGGATCGGGATCGTCTTCAAGCTCCCACTGTCCACCCGAAGACGGTCGCGCTAAGGGCGGCAGCATGGAATGTTCTACGTGCTGCCGCTCTGAGCTCTCGAACCCCGAGATTACCATCCCAATTCGATCGAGAGAAGAACCCCGGCACGCGAAACCGGGGCCGTGTCGATGCGGCCGGCCTTACTCCGCGTCTGGCGTGGGCCGGTCCTTGTCCGCTGCCCGGAAAACGATGTCCGCGAATACGTCGGCGATCTCGTCCGAGCTCTGACGCCCGTTCGGGTTCAGCCACAAGAAGCTGTAGAAGTACATGCCGAGGATGCCCTTGAGCGCCACGGGCGGCAACTCGCGGAACGTCCCCTGCTCTGCCCCTTCCTTGATGGCGCGCGCCCAAATCTCCTGATAGTCCGCGTGGAGACGGGACACCTCGTCATAGCGCTCGCCCGTCAGTGCCTCTGCCTCGCGGAAGCACACCGTGAGCTCGGATAGATGCTCGGAGATCGTTCGCATGAGGTAGCGGCTGAGCTGCGTGATGCGCTCATGCGGATCTGAATATTCGTAGAGGATGGTGTTGCCCGCCGTCACGAGGGCGGTGATGTAGCGAATGACAATGTCGTACAGCAGGTCTTCCTTGCTGCCGATATGATAATAGAGGGCGCCTCTTCCGAGGCCCACGGCCTCCCCGATCTCGGCAACGCCGACAGCCTGGTATCCTTTTTCGGCAAACAGCTTTGCCGTGATGCGCCTGATCCGCTCCTTCTGGGGCTTCTCTGGTTTCGGAATTTCAAGCGTCGCAGGTTCGGCCAACGTTATGTTTCCTCAATGACGCAAGCGGCACGGCAACCATGTGATGAGCACGCCCAAATGGGCCTAAGTGATCGCCTCGGCGGGCAATCTACACTGGATGTCACGTCCCGTCGCTGTTCGTAATCATTCCTCGCCCGAGCAATTCAGTGTGTTCACGGAGGCGCGCATCGCAGCGTTCCCCTGGCCAATACGATGTTGGCACAGTGTCCGATCGGTACCGACTGCTCCCTCGAAGTTGCCTTGGGCGAAGTTGCCTTGAGCATGGTGCAATACTCGACCGCCTGGGCCGAGACTTGGTGCAACTACTATGACGCCATGTCTTGGAACGCGCAACCTTGAACACCCCAAGGTATGGGAGCGGCCTGTGAGAGAAACGTGCCGGGATGCCGGCCGCTTCGGTCGCCGTAGAATGAGTCGAGGCGGGCCGCCCAGACCCGTTGCTTTGGTGATCCAAAGCCAGGGTTCCGGAGGACCCGCCTCTATCAAGACCATGATTGGTCATTGTTTGTTATGTGGTGCTGGGCGCTGCCTCGTCGACGTCTTCCCAGGTACCTGGAGTCTTCTGACCCTTCCAAAGGTAGGGCTCGGTCATACCCGTTCCGAACACGAGCGGCATGACCAGAGACCAGTTGACGCCCATATAGGCGTAGGTCAGCAGCTGCTCTTGCGAGGAGAACACCGTCCCGACGCCGGCGAGCAGCAACACGGTCACGACCACGTCGAGTGCCAGATAGAAGGCACAGGCGATCAGACCGCCCCAAGGCATGGGGATCTTGCTGAACGGCCAGTTGTTCAACAGGACAGGCAGCGCGAAGTTGATCGACGTGCCCACCATGAAGAAGACGAGCCACTCATTGCCCGCTCCAATGGCGCCCATGTTCCAGAACTCGGCGACGCCGGTGGCGCTGCTGTCCCAGAAACCAAGTCCGGCCGAAGCCCAAATGACCGCCCCTGCCACGAGGAACAGCATCGACATTTGCGTGACGGACTTCTCCGGCTGACGCATGCCCCGGGTCAGGTAGGCGAGCGTTCCGGTCGCGGCGCCGGCCAGATTGAACGGGAACCACCAAGCCGGAATCCAGACGATGTCGGTGTGGGTCAGCACGAAGGTAAGCCCGCCGATCAGGATGAGCAGGATGAAGAACTGCCGTGCCGGCTTCAGGCCCTGAACGATCCAGTTCTCTCCGTTGAAACAGAAGAAGGCCAGAAAGAACCACGACGTGCCCACGAGCGGGAAGATCCAGTCCGAGCCGAGACCCGTGACGTAGATCGCCTTGGCCGTGATCCAGCCGAGGACCCACGACGCCGCAACGACGGCAATGCCCCGTGTAAGTGGGTTCGTCATTGTGTTGAATGGCCAGAAGCTACAGACCACGAACAGGCATGCCCAGCCGACCGCGAAGATCTGCCAGGTCACGTTGTCGAGCCAGAAGAACTTGGCGATCTCTTCGCCTTGCCATGGCCCGATCGGATAATGCGTCACAATCAGGTTCACGAGCGCGCACGACGCGATCGTCAGCCCGTAAATCCACGCGGCTCCCTTTAAAGCACTCCCAAGTCTGAGTGGGGCTACTTCGATACCCTCATCAATATTCGCCTTCTGCATAGCGCTATCCCTTTTGCGTTTCCCTCTGTTTTGGTTATCATTTTTCGCTCCCACCATTCTTTTTCGAAGAAGACACGAAGGAATTCTCTTCGAATTTCTTCATAAACGAACCCAGATCACCTGAAGCGCCGCACATCAGGATTCGGATACGCAACGAATCCATCTGCATTCGGCATTTTTACTTTTGGAAGGGTCGTTTTATTCATCACATCATCGTCCTCGATGATGCCGCCTTCGGCCAGGATGTAGGCCGTCACCGCATAGACCTGATCGTCTGTCAGCGAGCCAGGCATGTGGAACGGCATGGCCCGCTTGATGTAGTCGAACAGCGTCGTGGCGTAGGGCCAGTAGCTCTCGACTGTCTTGATCGCCGGCACGTCGGTGAGCGTGCCGCGACCACCGACAAGCGCCGGGCCGCCGGTCGCGGGCACCGACTCCATCTTGGGCCCGTGGCACATGGCGCAGGAGACCGCGTAGACCTCCTTGCCTTGCGCCGCGGCGCCGCTGCCTTCGGGAAGCCCGGCACCGTCCGGCGGAATGGAGAAGAACTCGAGGAGATCCTCCGGCTTCAGCGGCGTGCCGTAGCCGTCGGCATTGTTCGCCACGTCCTGTGACCAAGCCGGTCCCTGCACGGCGAACAGCGTGAAAGCGGCCACGGCCGCGAACAGCAAGGAGGGTTTAGACATTGCTCACCCCTCCATCGGCGGCGACGGCCCAGTGCTGAATGGCGTTGTAGTGGTAGACGTAGTTGAGGCCGTGCAGCGCCACGAGATCCTCGCGCGTTGCCTGCACCATGCCCGTTTCGTCCGTGCATCGGCTCGCAAGCAGCACCGGCTGTCCGTCCCAGCGCCACGGGAACGTGAAACGCACCGTGCACTTCGGCTCAGGTGGCGAATCCAAATGCGCCGGGTACCAGCTCTTGCCGCCGTCAAGCGACACCTCGACCGAGCGGATACGGCCGCGGCCGGACCAGGCCAGGCCGGCGATCTCGTACCGTCCCGGTCCAGGCAGCTTCATTTCGCCCGAGGGGAACGTAATGACCGACTTCGCTTCCATGTCGAAGACGAACTTGTCGGCCATGCCGTTCGCGTTGAGCCCAGTGTATTTGGAGGTCTCTTCGCGTGTCATGTAGGGCCGGTCGCTGATCTCCAGGCGGCGCAGCCATTTGATGCTCATGTTGCCTTCGTAGCCGGGGAGCATCAGACGAAGCGGGTAGCCCTGCTCGGGGCGGATCGCTTCGCCATTCTGGCCATATGCCAGGAATGCATCGTCGAGCATCTTGTCGAGCGGGATGCTGCGAGTCATGACGGCCGCATCCGCCCCTTCGGCCAGCACCCAGGCGGCACCGGGCTTGAGCTTGAGATTGCGCGCGAGAAAACTGAACGGCACGCCCGTCCATTCCGACGTGCTGAGCAGCCCGTGGGTGACCTGCACGGTCTTCGCCGTCGGCCCGGGCCACTCCGTCAGCGTGTTCCCCGAACACTCGATGAAGTGCATGCGGGTAATCGACGGCATGCGTTTCAGGTCTGCCATGTTGAAGCGCTTCGGGTGCTCCACCATGCCGTGAATGAAGAGTTCGTGGCGCGCCGGATCGATCGCCGGAATGCCACCGTGATGACGCTCATAGTGCAGACCCGACGGCGTGAGATTGCCGATCTGCGTGGCAAGAGGCGTGTAAGACCAGCTCGTGATCTGACTGGGATTGCCAAGCTCGGTGAGACGCTTCTCGGTCTCGAATGGCGAGCGGGAGCCATAGCCGCCGTCGGATCCAACCGGCCGTCCCGGCACCTTGGTCGGATCTTCAGGAACGGAAATCTCTTTGGCCGCTACTTCGGCCACTGCGCGGCCCGCAAGCATGAGGGGCACACTGCCCGCCGCGGCGGCCAGAAGACGCCGCCGCGACGGGTTCCTGGGGAACATTCCCTCCCGGCAGGGGCAATCCTCTTCGGTGCGCTCCTGATCCGTATCGTCCATCATCATTCCTTACTTGTTGGGGGACGGCAGGCCCGGCCAGCGGGCCTGCCGCTTCAGATTTTCTATTGCGGCGCAATGCCTGCGAATTTTCCGAGGGGCACCTTCAGAGTCGCACCGAGATAGAAGCCTTCATCCGGGCGTTCGGCCGTATACGGATTGTAGTAGCTGTTCGGATTGACGATGTACTGGGCGACCGACTCGAGGACCATGCCCTTGAACAGATCGGTGTGCGCGTTGAGTTCGACGATGAACTTGTCTTCGAACGGCGCACCCGAGCCACCGGCAGTCTTGTTCGCCTGCGCCATGAACTCGTTGTAGCTGTCGTTCATGGCTTCGTAGCGGAACTTCATCCCGACTTTGTCGTTCGGGCGCGACAGCAACGGCGCATGCAGGTTGAAGCCCATATAGATGTCGGCAAGGACCGGCACGGTCGTGTCGAACGAATAGCCGGCGCCCGTGTAGACCGCGAGGGTTCTCGGCGAGCTGTAGGTGCTGCTGCCCCCGTCCTCACGCCAGACGATCTGCGTGCTGTTGAAGACGATACCGGACGTATCCGACTCCATCTTCGCCTGCTCGTCCGGGAAGAGACCACGGGAACGGCCGCTGACCGTGGTGTTGTTGGAGGCGTGTTCGCCGGAATTGTAGTAGCCGGTCAGAACGTATTTACCGGTGTACTTGCCACCGGGCCCGTAGGCGGTGTCAAAGCCGTACTCGGCCAATGACAACATGCCGTCCGGCAGCGGACGTCCCCAGTCCCAGCCGCTATGGAAATGCCAGCCTTGATCGAGCGAGAAGGTGCCGACCTGGAAATAGCTCGTCGGCGAGAGGTCGATCTTGGCCCGGCCGCCCCAAACGGAAAACAGCGGCGAGATGTAGCCGGCATTGAAATAGAGCACATCCTGGTAACAGGTGTTGTACGTCTCACACGTCATAGGCGTGAAGTAAAAGAACGGATGTGTGCGGCCGAACTCGACGTTGACCTTTCCGTTGAACATCGACTGCTCGAGTGTGAGCTGAGACAGCTCCGAGCCACGCTGAATGTAGGTCGTTTGGTATCCGAGGGAGTTGTCGCCGAACTGACCCGCGATGTCGTCGTTGTTGTAGACGAGATTGAAGAACGTTTCCTTCAGGTGGAATTTGCCGCCCTTCCAGCCCATCAGCTTATCGAGATCGACATCGGCCGAGGTTACCCAGTATGCGGAGTTACCCGCGTTGCCCGGGTCGAGACCAAAGCTCGGGTTCGTGAATAGAAAATCGTAAACGGTCAGATCGAAGGTGATGCCCTTGTCTGCCAAACGGCTGGCGGGACCTGCGAGAAGTCCGGAGTATTCCGGTTCGGACGCCGCCTGCTGCGCAACGGCGGGTCCGGCTAACAAAGCACTGAATGCGGCCGCGACGGCCGAAATTTGAGCGAGTCTCATCGTTCGTTCCACTGGTGAGTGTTCCGTTGGATGCTCTCTCAGCGGTCCTGGAGAGCGTTAATTGTCTAGAGTTTTGTTGGCGTTAGCCGGATCGTAATGCGAGTGCCATCAGCCTAACCCCCCTGTTATTGGGCGACCTATTCCACGCGTCCAAAACGTGCCGCGTGGTACACAAGCGGGTCGCTTTCTGATGTTCCACCGCCCACAACGTCTCCGATAAAGATCGTATGCGTCCCAATATCCAGGCGGGAACTCACGACGCATTGAAGGTGTGCCGAGACACCTTCGAACACGGGGGCTCCACCGTCCGGGATCGTGTAGGACATTCCCTCGAATTGATTTTCCAGCTTGCCGGCAAACCGGTTCGCCAACGCCGTCTGGTCGTCGGCGAGGATGTTCACCGCAAAATGCCGCCGTGCATCGATGTGCGGGTGCGTCCGCGCGGTGCGGTTCACCACGATCAAGACGGTCGGCGGTTCGGCGCAAACGCTGCAGAACGCAGTCGCCGTGAATCCATGCGGGTTGCCTTCGCGCATCGTCGTGATGACCGTGACTCCACCTGCGAGCTGACGCATGACGGCGCGGAAGATCTCACCGTCGATGCGCGGCTGACCGTTGGCCGCGGTGATAGCCTTGACGGCATTGTCCTGGCTTGACTTGCTCTTCTTTGCCACTTGCTGAGTTCCCGTAGTCATTTGCTCCTCATCCCTTTTGAGCCAATCGGTCGGCGCCCCCGGCACGTCCGGCGCGGGCGCGTCTTCCGCGTCCGTCGTGGCCGGCCGCTGCCGGGCGGCGCCAATGAAGTTCTGTCCTGATTGGGGTCGATAATGTTGAGGCCGTAGCCTTCAAGACCCACGAGCGTGGTTGCGCGATCCGACAGGAGGATCATGTCGTGGATCCCCAGATCGATAAGGATCTGTGCGCCGATGCCGTAGTCCCGCATGCGCGGATTGGGGCGCCGATGCGGACTAACGGTACTGACGCGTTCGGAAATCGCATTCGGCCTCGGATCGTTGATCAAGACGACGACGCCGCGGCTCTCCTGCGTGATGCGGTGCATGGCCTGGTGCAGCACCCCGCCGGAGCCACCCAATGCATCGGTGATGAAGTCGGTCGCGTGCATGCGCACGAGCACCGGTTCCGGACCACTCAGGTCGCCCTTGGCGAGAACGATATGCTCGCCGCTCTCGACCTGGTCCCGGTAGACCAGCAAGCGCCATTCGCCGAAGGACGGATGATGCAGGCCGCTTTCGGCAACCTGATCCACCAGACGTTCGTTCTTGCGCCGATACGCGATCAGATCGGCAATCGTGCCCAGCTTGAGATTGTGGAGCTGCGCGAACGAAACCAGATCCGGCAGCCTGGCCATGGATCCGTCCTCGTTCATGATCTCGCAGATCACACCAGAAGGATTGAGCCCCGCGATGCGCGAGACGTCGACCGCAGCCTCTGTGTGGCCGGCGCGGACCAACGTTCCGCCATCGCGCGCGCAAAGCGGAAACACATGGCCGGGCATGACGATGTCTTCGCGGCTGGTCTCCGGATTGATCGCAATGGCGATCGTATGGGCGCGATCGGCCGCGGAGATCCCGGTTGTGACACCCGTGCTGGCCTCGATCGAGACGGTGAACGCCGTCTCGTACTGGGTGTTGTTGCGCGATGCCATCGGCGGAAGGCCGAGCTGGTCGACGCGGCGCGGCGTCAGCGCCAGGCAGATCAAACCGCGGGCGTGCCGGGCCATGAAATTGATGGCTTCGGCCGTGGCGAACTGCGCCGGGATGACCAGGTCGCCTTCATTCTCGCGATCCTCGTCGTCCACCAGGATGAACATCCGGCCGTTGCGGGCTTCCTCGATGATCTCCTCGGCGCTGCTGATCGCGCGCTTGATCGACGGGAAAGACACGTGCTCCACCTTTCTGTCGTCGCTCATGGCCGCCCCCTTCCAGTGGCGTCGGGGACGGGTTCTGCGCGACGAGACGCGGCGTGGCGGAGAACTCGGACTCTTCGGCAGCGTGCGCAGCGCCGCCTTCAGCCTGCTCGAGAGCACGGACGAGCGGGATGATCCGTTCGCCGAAATACTGCGTGTCCTCGTGAAAGTGCAGGAAGCCGCACAGGATCATGTCGACGCCGATCTTGCGCAGCGCGTGGATGCGTTCGGCGATTTGCTCGGGCGTCCCGATCAGATCCGTCTTGAAGCCGTCATTGTATTGGACGAGGTCGCGGCGGGCCGAATCGGTCCACATACCCTCTCGGTCCTTGGTCGCCTGCCCGGCCTCCTTGACCGAGATGCGGAATTTCTCGACCGCCTCGTCGTCGGCGTTGTTGATGATCCGCTTGAGCTCTTCGTGCGCCTCTTTCTCGGTTTCCCGGGCGATGACGAAGGCATTTACAGCATGGCGAACGGTACGGCCGCGCTCGGCCGCCATACCCCGGATATTGTCGATCTGCCGCTTGAGATTGTCGGGCGTGTTGCCGTTCATGAAGTACCAGTCGGAGACAGCGGCGGCCATCTCCTGGGCCGCGGTCGAATTGCCGCCCTGGAAGACGTCGGGCATCGGCCGGTCCGGCAGCGCCAGCGGCTTCGGCTGGAGCGTGAAGTTTTTGATCTGCCAGTATTTGCCGTCGTACGAAAAATTGTCCGTGGTCCAGGCGCCGCGCAGAATCTCGACGAACTCCCGAGAGCGCGCATAGCGCTCGTCGTGGTCCAGAAACGGTACGCCGAGAGCGTCGAACTCCTCCCGGTTCCAGCCGCTCGCCACATGGATCGACCAGCGTCCATTGAAGATCTGATCGGCCGTCGCGCCCTGCTTGGCGACGACGATGGGGTGGAAGATTCCGGGAATGATCGCAGAGATGATCTTCAGCCGCCGCGTCGCGGAGAGAATGGCGGCAGAGAACATGATGGAGTCATGCTGGTACTCCGCACCATAGCTCCCCATGAGCCGGACCTGCGTGAGGGCATATTCGAACCCCGCCTCCTCCGCGATCTTGGCGAGCTTGACGTTGTACTCGAGCCCCCAGTCCGTCCGCTGCGGAATACGGCTGACGACGAGACCACCGCTCACATTCGGCACCCAATGGGCGAACTTCATGCCCCCGTGCTCATGATAGTCTTTGTGGCTGAGCTGGCTCATTGTGCAGCCTCGACGGCTTCCTCCGACGCTGCGGAGGCATTCAGCAGCTCCGCCGCCTCGAATGCGGCGCGGTCGATCAGCGCGCGAAGCGTCTCGCTGCGAATCTCGACGCCGTCGAAATCGCCCTCGACGCCGTACAAAGCGGTCGGGACCGTTTGAATGTTGAAGAAGCCCATCAGAGGACGGAACTGGTGCTCCAATGCGAGCCAGTGCATCTGCGATCCGCCCGTTGCGGCAAGAATCGCCTTCTTGCCCGACATCACGTCGCGATCGACGAGGTCGAAATAATGCTTCAGCACGCCCGTGTAGCTGGCCCGGTAAATGGGCGAACCGATAATCAGGAGGTCGGCCTGTTCGGCACGGCACACAACCTCTTCAGCGCGTTCAGAAATCTGCGGGCGCCAGAGGCCTGAAAAGATTTCTTTCCAGTCCAGCGCGAGGCTAACCTCTTCGATGCGCGCGCCATCTACGCGCCGGCGCACCGCCTCTGCTGTCTCGCGTAATATTGCGCCCGTGCGACCGCCGTCCTTCGGGCTGCCGTTCACCGTGACAATCAGGCACATTTCCTCACTCCCCAATCCGGCTCATTAAATTATTATACCGACCGGTCCATCCATCGTGCCGTTTCGATTGGTTTTGCGCAACCGGAAATCGCCCATAACCAAAAAAATACCTTTTGTGCGGTCGCCCGCGACACACCGGCCCATGTAAGACACTGTTCCAGCGCAATCTTTTCGACCTCCGAGAGATCCGCGCCGTGCGCGGATGCTCGCCACCAAGTCCCTTGCGAGAAGCCGCAACACGTTCGCTTCTTCCCTTGCCGGGGCCTGCCGAACGATCGGCCGGCCCCCTGATTCAGCTATCGGCGCCCATGGGCGATCTGGGTCGCCTCGGGCAACCGACGAAGCATCGCCATGGCAATGGCACCGATCACCGGTCCCGGAACGAGAACCAAGAAGACCCACTGCCAACTGCCAAGCCAGTGCTCCACGGCTGGCAAGAGCCAGATGGCCAGCACAGTGAGCGCGTAGCCCGAGCCGAGCTGCACGGTCAGAGCCGTGCCGACGAGCCGCGGGTCGCCGGCTTCGGTGACGATGGTTGAGAACTGAGCGGAATCGGCCACCACCGTGGCGCCCCAGATCAGGCCGACAACCATGAAGATCCACAGGGGGACGTCGAAGGTGAAGCCGATAAAGGCGGCGCAGGCCCCGAGATGACCATCAGGATGAAGGTCATGGCCGTGCGTCCAATGCGGTCGGCGGCAGCGCCGGCGAGGATGCAGGCCGGGGCACCGGCCGCGATGATTAGGAACGTGAGCAGCGATGCCATGTAGCCGCTGTCGATGTCGCCTGCGGCGAGCCTCGCCTTCACGAAGAAGAGGAGCCAGGTCCACATGGCATACAGCTCCCACATGTGACCGAGATATCCGACCGTGCCCAATACAAAGACCCGGTTGGCGAGCGCCTGCTTGATCTGCGACGGGTCGAACTTCGTCTTCGCGAAGGGGTACGGCCCCTCACGCAAAAGGGTGATCATCAGAACGGCCGCGAGAAGGCTCGCGATGCTCGTCGTGACGATGACGATGCGCCAATCGAGTCCGCCGAGCGCGTTGATGGCGTGGGGCATGGCCGAGCCGAGAGTCAACGCGCCGATGACGCTGCCGAGCGCCACGCCACGTCCCTTGCGAAACCACGTCGAGATGAGTTTGAGGGCCGGCGGGTATACCGCGGCGAGCAATACGCCGGTGATCGTCCGCAAGATGATGCCGCTATCGGCATCCGGCACGACCAACAGCCCAAGATTGGCGACCGCGACCGCGGCCGAAGCAATGGCCATGAGCACGCGCGGCGACACAAGGTCCGAAAGACTGATCGCGGCCGAGCCGACCGCGCCGATGGCAAAGCCGAGTTGCACGGAAATGGCGAGCCACGTGCTCTGCTGCGGCGTGACGTTCCAATAGGTCTGCAGTTGCGGCATCACGGCGGTGGCCGAGAACCACGTGGTCATGGAAAGGACCACGCATAAGCACAACAGCAGCAGCGTCGACAGACGCTTCTCTGAATTCGCTAGCTCGGTGTGTCCCGAGTCGCCTACAATCACCCCGGGCGCTCGCACCGGGTGATCCAACTCGCCGCCCCTCGAATTAACTGGCTTTTGCACAGACCCACCCTGCCTTTTGCTTATTCCGGGTCTCGGATTTCCCCCACGAAAGTCTTGCGGTGCCTTTCCGGCGCCGGTGTCGACGAAACCTCCAGATTTTCTCTGGCAAGGATGTACCGACCGGTCTATCCTTGCGACAACCGGTCACTTTTTGTCAAGGCTGGAAGGGAGGACTCGAAATGTCGAACGGCTGGGCCAATCCGCTGCGCAACGATGTGGCGGCGTTCAAAAGGCAGGTAAAATCAGAGGTTAGACCCGTGCTGCCGACCTATTCCCGAAATCTTCAACTCGTCCGTAAGCGTCGTGGCTGACCGGGCCGCAAATACCAACATGCGGCAAAAAAAGGTTTGGTATTTCGACCTCGTTAAGGAGCAGCGTGCCCGCTCGGTACGGCACGCAATGTCGGCGCTGCGCGATGGCCTGCCCATCCTGGTGGACGGCAGACGACCCCTGGTCGTA
The DNA here is from genome assembly GCF_003071365.1 of Methyloceanibacter sp. wino2. Taxonomy (NCBI): domain Bacteria; kingdom Pseudomonadati; phylum Pseudomonadota; class Alphaproteobacteria; order Hyphomicrobiales; family Hyphomicrobiaceae; genus Methyloceanibacter; species Methyloceanibacter sp. wino2. Next base: position 2,794,043 of record NZ_CP028960.1, on the reverse strand, counting down.
TTGGCAGCGGAAACCGCATCTGGCTTGAACCTGCGGGAGATCACAGATCTCGCAATCGAGGAACCGGCCCTGCTGCTCGCTGCCGGACGGGCCCGGGCACTCGGCTACGATACCAGCTTCCCGCCGGAGACGGTTCTGGCCTTTCCCGTCGACCCGTCCAGCCTCACGCCCGAGGAAGTACGCGGACTGGCGGACCCGACCGTACCCCAGCACCTGACGCGCCTCGGCGAGCCGACCGCGGTGCCGATGAACGGCGATATCGCCGTCGACTTGGCGAAGCACGCTCAACTCCTGCCGGCCCTCATTGTCGGCCTCACGACAACGGCGGATGCGCAGCGCTACGCCACCAAGGGCTATCCCGTCGTCGATGGGGAGGACATCGTCGGTCAGTTCAACCAGCCTCCGAGCCTCGAGCGCATCGCCACGACAGAGCTTCCGCTCGACGTCGCGAGCGTCGCGCGCGCGATCGTCTATCGGGATAGCGAGAGCGGACTGCACAACATTGCGCTGATCATCGGCGATCCGAGCAAGCAATCTGCCCCGCTGGTGCGGGTGCATTCCGCCTGCTTCACCGGCGACGTGCTCGGCAGCCTTCGGTGCGATTGCGGTCCCCAGCTCCGCCGTGCACTCGAGCGCATGTCGGAAGAAGGCTCGGGCGTCCTTCTCTATCTCGCGCAGGAAGGACGGGGCATCGGACTCACCAACAAGCTCCGCGCCTATCTTCTGCAGGAACGGGGACAAAACACGCTCGAAGCCAATCACTCGCTTGGGTGGGAAAGCGACGCCCGCTGCTTCGGGCTGGCAGCCGCGATCCTGAAAGATCTGGGCATCCAAACTGTCCGGCTGCTTTCCAATAATCCCAACAAGCTCGAATCGATGTCGCAATTCGGGATCGTCGTTCAATCACGTGTGGCCCACACGATCGCACCGAACGGAACAAACAACCGGTATTTGGAAACAAAAAGAACCTGCTGTGGACATCTAACCGAGCAGGACCAGATGGGGAGGACTGTATGAGCGCGTGGTTAGAGACGGCCCGAGGGACGACTCCGAGGGTCGGCGAGTCTGCGGAACTCAAGAACGAGATCAGCATGCGGGACATCGAGTTGTTCACAGAGATCACGGGCGACAAGAACCCTCTGCACTACGACGAGGCGATTGCTAAGAACTCCATATTCGGTGGCCTCATCGTCCAGGGCGGCGTGACATCCGGAATCCTCAACGCCATCGTCGCGGAGAAGCTTCCAGGACCCGGCACGGTTTTCCTGAAGGTCGACTGGAGCTTCACCAAGGCTGTCCTGGTCGGCGATGTGATCACGGGCCGGATCGAGGTGCTGAAGGCACGCGACGACAAACCGATTTGCGACCTGCGCACGACCGTCACCAATCAACACGGAGAAGTCTGCCTGAAGGGAACGGCAACGACCTTCACCGTACCGGTTTAGGGTCGCCACCGGGCGCATCGTCACTCAAGCACCTTTGCATGAAGACGAGATCGAGCCAGCGGCCGAACTTGCGGCCGACTTCCGGCAGACGGCCGACGATTTCGAATCCTGCTTCGCGGTGCAAGGCAAGCGACGGCACGTTGGCGGCTTCTATCCCGGCAACGATGGCATGCATCCGGCGCGTTTCCGCCTCGGCAATCAGAGCGGCAAGAAGCGCCCGTCCCGCCCCCTGCCGCTGCGCCCGGGGGCGACATAGATCGAATGCTCGACGGTGTGCCGAAAGCCCTGGAAGGGCCGAAAGAAACCGAACGATGCGAACCCGATCACGGCACCGTCGCGGTCGGCGACCAGCACCGGCAGATCCTTCTCCCTGCGGGCATCGAGCCAGGCTTTGCGGTCCGTGGCGCTGGAAGGCTCGAGGTCCCAGTTAGCTGTCGTGTTCTCGATGGCGTCATTGATGATCTGATGGATACGCGGGAAGTCCAGCTCCACGGCGTCTCGAACTCTCAGCATCTGCGCTGCCTTTATTGCGAATCGTCACTCCCGGTGGGGGCATCCGCCACCAATGACCTATGCGAGTGTACCAGTTGGTCTATAGTGTCTCGACGCCCTCCATGGAGGAAAACGGGACCCTGGGCAATGACTGACGGCAACATGACGACCGCGGCGCTCGTCGTTATCGGCGAGGAAATTCTTTCGGGCCGGACCCGCGACGAAAACATCTCCTACATCGCCGGCCGCCTGGACAGCGCCGGCATCACATTGTGCGAGGTGCGCATCGTTCCCGACGTCGTCACCGAGATAGCCAGCGCGGTCAACGGCCTGCGCGGGCGTTTCTCCTATGTCCTGACCACCGGCGGCATCGGACCCACGCATGACGACGTCACCACCGATGCGATCGCCAGTGCTTTTGGGGTGCCGTTGGTCGAAGACGACCCCAGAGCCGTCAAGGCAATGGAGGACTGCTTTCCCGGCGCTGCTCTCGGACCGGGCACGCGCCGTATGGCGCGGCTGCCGCAGGGCGCCGAACTGGTACCGAACCCGGTCTCCGGTGCGCCGGGCTACATCGTCGGCAACGTCGTGGTCATGGCGGGCGTCCCCCGCGTCATGCAGGCCATGATGGAGACCATCGTGCAGCGGCTTAATACCGGCCACCCGATCAGTTCACGGTCCATCCGCGTCGACGCCGTCGAGGGCGAGGTCGCCGAAGCTCTTGCAGCGCTACAGGCTGCCCATCCCAAGGTGCGGATCGGCAGCTACCCCTATTTCAAAGAGAGCGGCTACGGCACGTTTGTCGTATTCCGCTGCCATGACCTTCCAGCGATCGAGGAGGCTGCGAAGGACTTGTGCCAGGTCCTCGACATGGGCGGCACGCCCTACTCGGACTCCGACAGCGGCATTTAGTGCTGCAACGGCTCACCGGCGATCGCGGCACCGATTCCGATAGGCCGCAGGCGTCGTGCCGACAAGCCGTTTGAACCGCCGCCGAAAGCTGCTTTCGTCCTCGTATCCGACCGCTGCTGAAATTTCCTTGACCGACTGCTGTCCGGATTCGAGGAGCGTCTGCGCCGTCTCGATACGAACCCGATCGATGAAGCGCTTCGGCGATTCACCCGTCGCTTCCGTCAGCCGCCGGTGCAACGTCCGCTCGGACGTCGCCAGCCGCTGCGCGAGTTCGCGTGCGCCGATACGTTGCCCGCCGGCATGACGCACGACGTGCTCGGCATCCGCGAGCCAATGCCCCGCCCGGCTGAGATATCCGATGGGGACATAGGCTGCACCGGCGGAAGGCGCCGCATCGACGACGGCGAAGTCGGCGGCCGCCCTTGCAGCCTCGGCGCCCATGAGGCGGCGGATGACATGCAGCGCGAGATCGATCCAGGACAGTGGCCCTCCGGCGGTGGCGATGCGGTCGTCCTCGATCATGGGAGATGCCCAGACCGCATGGACGCGCGGGTAGCGGCGCTTGAATTCCTCATGCAACCACCACGTCGTCGTACACCGACGCCGGTCCAGCAGTCCGGCTTCGGCCAAAAGGAAGCTTCCGCTGCAGGAGCCGCAGACCAGAGCCCCGCTATCATGTGCCGCGCGGAGCCACGTTGCCACCGACGCCAGACCAGCCATGGACGGCGGACGCAGGGCATTATCGGGAAGGAAGCCCGGAACGATTACCGCAGCGCAGGTCCCAATCTCGTCGAGACTGCGCATGACGTCGACGCGACACCCCCGTCCGTCAGTCACTGGCGCCCCGTCTGCACTCGCCGAAAGGATCTCAAAAGCCGGGCCGGACTGCCGCCTGTTCGCGGGCGCCCATTGCGCAAGAGTCAGTACGTCCATCAGGCCTACGAAGGCCGAGGGAAGACACCCGCTCGCCGCCAAGACAACGATCTTCATGGTGTCTCCAGTCTCCCTAATCCGCCGGACTTTCTGAACCCCTTTGGCGATTTTTGCATGAACTATGGCAAATCCGCCATCGTGGCAACGGCCGGGATCGAGATCATTGTTCGGAAGGAGGCAGCTGCGCTGCCTAACTCGCGCGGACGCGGCGGACGGCGTCCCGTTTCAGTCAGCAAGGAGATCCCTATGAGCGACATCGCCGGCGTCATTCCATTCAAGGCCAAGCCGGGCAAAGGAGCGGAAGTGGCAGAGGCCCTCGCCGCAGCGCTGCCCCATGTAGAGAAGGAACAAGGAACGCCACTGTGGCTGATCCTCCGTTCGGAGGCCGAGCCAGATAGTGTCTTTCTCGTCGATCTTTTCACGAGCGAAGACGCGCGCGCCGCGCACATGACGGGCGACGCCGCGAAGCTGATCTTTGCAACCGTGCCACCGCTTCTGGCGGAGGAGCCCACAATCCATCCGTCCAAGTTGATTACGAGCAAGGGCGTGTAGTGGAGGGTTAAGCCGAAGTCTGGCTGTGGAGTGTGGCTGCCGCCGAGCCAAATCTGGCAGCCCGCCCCATAAGCGACAGCCGCCCGGCCTTTTGCACGTCTATGTACCCTCGATCATCCAGTATTCCGAGGATCGCCCACTCGTAACACAGTGATCCTCGGTACACTTGTACCGACGAAGCGGACCAACCCGGCGCGCAGCTAGCGTAAATGGCGCTCACCATCACGTCGCCGAAAACAGACGACGACTTCATTCCGCACAGACCGTCGCTGGCGGCGAGAAACATTCCGTCGCAGTCGCAAACGCCGTAGCGCTATTGACACTGCCGAAAATTTGCGGCCCTTTCTAAGGGTCGACGGTTCTCGATCATTGCTGGTCGAGACTAAGAGGGAACACGGTGCGTCCTGTCTCGCGTCATCGAGACGACAATCCCGTGGCTGCCCCCGCAACTGTGAACGGTGAGCACGGCTGAACGACGCCACTGGGGACTTCACGACCCTGGGAAGGCAAGGCCGACGCGACGATCCGTGAGTCAGGAGACCTGCCGCTGACATCCGGCACCGGCTTTTGCCCGGTGCCTTAACCGAAACCGGACGCCGGGGTGAGCGTCTGGCGGTTGAGTGGGTGTCCGGTGGCCTATCTTCCGTTCCCGCTCATCTTACCGCCACTTCCCCGATCGTCCTTTCCTCATGCCCGATGCGGTTCGTCCCGCACGGGCCGCTTGGGAGAGACGACCTATGAAACTTCGTAACGGACTATCCGCTGCAATCGGTGCTGCCGCGCTTCTCGCGCCGCTCGCCGCGGCCGCCCATTTCCAGCTCGTCTATACGCCGGAGGTCAATCTGACCAAGGCGGGAGACGTGCCGGTCAAGCTGATCTTCTGGCATCCTTTCGAGAACGGCCACGTGATGGATATGGGCGAAGTGATCGACTTCTACGCCGTCAACCGCGGCAAGAAGATCGACCTCAAGGACACGCTGAAGCAGATCACGTTCGAGGGCGCGGAGAACACTGCCACGGCTTACGATGCCTCCGTGCCGCTCAAGCGATCGGGCGACTATGTCCTCGTCGCTGTTCCCTCTCCCTATTACGAGGAGAGCGAGGACATCTACATCCAGCAGATCGCGAAGAGCTATCTCAACCTGAATGAGGTCCCGACGGATTGGATGGAGCCGCAGGGCCTCCCCACGGAGATCATTCCCCTCAACAAGCCCACCAACATCGTGGCCGGTTCGACCTTCACCGGCCGGGTGATGGCCGACGGCAAGCCCGTACCCGGCGTGGAGATCGAGGTCGAGTACATGGCGGCCGAGCCGTCCATGGACGAGAACAAGCCGAAAGATCCAACTGCTTCGCCGATGCCGGGCGGCGCGCTCGTCGCCGTCAGCGATGACAACGGCTACTTCACATTCGGCATTCCAAAGGCGGGCTTCTGGGGCTTTGCCGCGCTCGGCTCCGGCAACACCAAGGAGCATGAGGGCAAGGAGCTTTCCCAAGACGCGGTCATCTGGGTCCGCGCTTTCGACGTGAAATAAGCCAGCCTAGGACCTGGAGGGAAAGATGCACATTGTCGACGGTGCTCTATCGAATGAAGTCCTGATCGGCGGCGCGGTTCTCGCCGCCGGCGGTATTGCGTTGGGCCTGAAATCGCTGCCGGCGGAGAAGATGCCCGCCGCGGGCGTTCTAAGCGCAACGTTTTTCGTGGCGTCCCTGGTTCATGTGCCAATCGGACCCTCCAGCGTCCATCTGATCATGAACGGTCTGGCCGGGTTGGTGCTCGGCTGGGCCGCCTTTCCGGCCCTTTTCGTCGCCCTGCTCTTGCAAGCCGTTTTCTTCGGGTTCGGCGGGCTGACTGTGCTGGGCGTCAACACGGTCAACATCGCCCTGCCGGCGGTGCTCGTCTACTACATCTGCCGCCGGGGTATCGCGTCGGGCTCTCCCACCGTCGCCGCAATCTGGGGAGGTATCGGCGGGGGCCTTGCGATTGCCTTGACGACGGGCTGTGTGGCTCTCTCATTGGCGCTGACGGGGGATGAATTCCTGGCGGCGGCCAAGCTCACATTCTTCGCGCACATCCCCATCATGATCATCGAGGCACTGATCACAGCCGCGGCCATCTACCTTGCACGAAAGGTAAAGCCCGAACTGTTCGAGGGCTTCACGGTGTCCCCATCGGAAGGAGTTTCGTCATGAGGTCCCTTCGCCTTGCGCTCATTCTACTTATCCTGATGCCGGTTCACTCCGCGCTTGCGCATAAGGTCATCGCTTCGGTCTATGCCAGCGGCGACGTGATCGAGGGCGAGATCGGCTTCTCCAACGGCGATATGGCGCCCAATGAGCTTGTCGAGGTCTTCGACGAGGACGGCAACAAGCTCGGCGAAACCAAGACGGACGAGGAAGGCTTCTTCACCTTCCGTCCGACCAAGCCCGTTGCGCACTTATTCAAGTCCAATCTCGGCTCCGGACACGTCGCCACTGTCCGCATGGAAGCCGAAGAACTACCGGACATAGCCGGCGCCGAGCCCGTCGCAGCGGATACAGCGACGGCAACTGAGACCAAGACTGACTCAGCGTCCTCCGCTCAAGAGGGCGCGGCCGACGAGACCGTGACGCAAGCACAGTTGAAGTTGATCACGAAGGCCGTGCAAAAGCAGATCATACCGCTTCGCCGCGACATCGATGCGTATAAGGAGAAGAACGACATTCAGAACGTTCTCGGCGGCATCGGCTATATTTTCGGCCTGTTCGGGCTCGGATTCTACATCGCCGCGCGCCGCAAAATGACGGGGGCCTGAGGGCGTGGGACATGTGGTCAAGGCCGGACGGCCGTCGCTGCTGGACACCGGCGCAGCCACGGCCAAGACCTATATTAGCGAGATCGATCCAAGGGCCCGGATTCTAGCGGCGGTGGCGTTCGCCATCGTCGTGGTCAGCCTTCATGACCTCCGGATCCTGGCCGGCGCCCTCGTCGTCTCCCTGGCGCTGATGTTCATGGCCCGGTTGCCGCCGCGCGCGACCCTGAAGCGCATGGTCACGATGGATGGCTTCATCATCTTCATGCTCCTGCTCTTGCCGTTCACCGTGCCGGGCGACGCCATGTTCACGGTCTTCGGTTGGCCAGCGACATGGCAAGGGTTGCGGCAGGCGATCGAGATCGGCTTGAAAGCCAATGCGATCATTCTGACGCTGATGGCGCTTGTCGGTTCCATGGAGCCCGCCAAATTGGGACAGGCTCTCTACCGCCTGAAAATGCCCGAGGGACTCGTCTACCTGCTCATGTTCATGGTCCGGTATGTCGACGTGCTTCAACAAGAGTATCTGCGTCTGCGTATCGCCATGAAGGCGCGCGGGTTCCGCCCCGGAAACAACAGGCACACCTACCAATCTCTGGGTTACTTGATCGGCATGATGCTCGTCCGGGCGGTGGAGCGGTCGGAACGGATTCTCGGCGCCATGAAGTGCCGGGGGTTCTCCGGGCGCATACCGTTATCGGGCGACCTCGCCTATGGGCGATCGGATGTCGGCTTCGCGTTCGCCTTCGGCGGCATCCTGGCAGCGCTCGTCGCGCTCCAGTTTCTGATCTGAGGCGGCGGGGTCGCAGATGTCATCCCTGATCGAGCTTACCGACATTCATTTCGCCTATCCGGGCTACCCGCCCGTGCTCAATGGCGCAGACATCCGGCTCGGCAGCAAAGAGCGTCTGTGCGTCGTCGGGCACAACGGGTCCGGCAAGAGCACGCTCTTGCGTCTCATCGTCGGCCTGCTGCGGCCCAGCCGCGGGCGCGTCATGGCCTTCGGCCAGGAACGCCGCGCCGAAGATGACTTCCTCGAGGTACGGCGCCTTGCCGGGCTGGTGTTCCAGGATCCCGACGATCAACTGTTCTGCCCGACCGTGGCCGAGGATGTGGCTTTCGGCCCCCTCAACCTGGGCAAGACCCGCGAGGAAGCCATGGCCATCGTCGATCGCGTGCTGGCGGAATTGGATCTCGCCCGGTTCAAGGACCGCGTGACCCACAAGCTCTCGGGCGGCGAGAAGCGCCTGGTCACGCTCGCCACCGTTCTGGCCATGGAACCGGAGGTTCTTCTTCTCGACGAGCCGACCAACGCCCTCGACGAAGACAACGAGGCCAGGCTGACCGAGATATTGCGCACGCTTCCGCAGGCGATGATCGTTGTGTCGCATGACGCGCAGTTCCGCGAGCGCATTGCATCGCGCACGGTCCGGCTTGCGGACGGGAAGCTCACCTCACCCTCCGCCATATAGGGGATCCACCCTATCGAGACGCCAAGCGCCTCCGACTACCTTCACCTCATCGACGAACACGCAACAGCGACCCCGACCACCACCCCCTTCGATGAGGAGATTAGAGATGACCGTTTTCACCAAAACCGCCGCGCTCGCCGCCGTCGCCGCACCGCTTCTGTTCACAGGCGCCGCCTATGCCGGAGACTGCGGCGAAGACCCCGTCTGCTACGACTACGCCCCGCCCTCTCTCGAGCAAGTGCTCGTGCACGAAGCGCGCCGCGGCCTGAAGAAGCTGGACCGTTATCTGGAACACCGCTACGGCGACGACACGCCTATTGGCCCGATGCGTCGTGTCACACGCCGTTAGGCAAAGGACCATCTCCCTCCCCCGACGGCGTTCCCCCTGACGCCGATCTCGAAGCCCGGTTTGCACCCCGCTGCAAGCCGGGCTCTCTTTGCCGCACACCCATTTGTTAAGCTTCGGACCGCTCTCGCCTGGCAGCTGCCGCATTTGTCTGCGAGTGTGCACATCAAATCGAAGTTGAAGTCGAAGGAGTTCGCCATGACGAAATTCATGATGGCCTGTGGCATGGCTTGCGCGTTGGTGGTTGGCGTCGTCGCATTTGCACCGACACAAGCAAACGCGGGCGTCTATGTCAGAGCTCCCGGCGTCAGAGTCGGCGTCGGTATCGGACCCCGCTACTATCGGCCTTATCGTTACGCACGGCGCCCTTACTACCGCCAACGCTACTACGGCCCCCGCCCCTACAAGCGCCGCTGGCGCCGTCGCGCACGCCGCGCCTACTATTGGTAGGGAACGCTGGCGCAAACGTGCGCCGCTAGCCTCCAAGCATCCAAACACCTAAGCGAAGGTGCGCACAGCGCGCCTTCGCCTCCGCGCGCCGTGAGCGGCGCACCGGTCTTTGCCCTCCCCAAAGATGAACGTCACCTGCACGTCCGGTTCAGGACGGGTTCAAGCGGCCGCGCGCACTCTGCGCAAGGTCAGGCCCTGAACTGGCGAGCGTAAGCCTCTCCTTGGCAATCGGGCGCGGAGCGTCAGGGCGCTCCACGCTCACCCCCTTTGAAGGCGGGGCCAAGGCAGCAGCATGAGGTGGCGACATGAGTTCCTTCAAACTACTCGCGACCAGCGTCGTTCTGGTCGCCGCATGGGCCGGCGCGGTGGGTTTGGTCACCGTGTTCTTCGCGACCATCTGAGCCGCGCGCCGCACGCGCTGGCACAGCGCCCCAATAAACTGTCCGACACGTCTCTGTGAACTTGCGCGAGGTTCAGCGCACTTCGTTCTGACTGAGCGTGATTGGTAATGCCGTCCGCCCGTATCTACCTTTTGACCACGACAAGCCCGACAGCAATTCCGCAACGGGCCATCGATCAAGGAGATACATCATGAAGGCGATCATGCTCGCACTGACGCTGCTCGCGGCCACCGGCGCACCTGTTCTGGCCGACGGCTTCCCGAACCCCTACCAGACGAATTTCGATCGCTAAGCGATGCGTTCGGACGCAGAGCCCCCGGTCTTCCCTCCCAGGCCGGGGGTTCTGCTTTTTTCACGCCACGCGTGATCGTCCGCGCAACGGACGGCAAGCGGCTCTCAAACAACAGGCTGGAGATATCCGGCAGACCTAGCGCAGCAACTGCGCGGTCCGTGCCTTCTTGCGGTGACGCGGTTTGGTGGGAAGCGGAATTCCTGCCGTGGACTTGGAGACAGTCGTCACGTTGAGCCGTCCGGCCAACAGATCATCCGGCAATTTCGTCTTGATCCAGAACGCGTTGTCGAACTGCTCCGCGCTGGATCCGGGCGCGACCTGTTTGGCCGCGTTGGTTCCGAGCAGACCAGTCACCGTGATAGCCAAGACGGCCATCGTGATATGCCGACATACGCTCATCGCCACCGAGTGTGATTCGGCGGCGATGAACGGCGAGTTTAGAGACTTGCTTAATAATCGGTTTACGCTACGGCGCCGTCCTCAGGACTTTTTCCTCAGCATCTCATCGACGCTCCAGGGGCCGCCGCCTGCGAAGGCAATGTAGAGAAAGATGAAGCAGAACAGGATCGCCGCATCGCCGCCGTTCAACAGCGGATAAACACTCTTCGGCGCATGGGCCAACCAATAGGCAAAGGCCATCAAGCCGGACAGCACGAACGCGGTCGGCCGCGTGAACAGACCCACCACCAGTAGCGCCCCACCGACGATCTCGAGAATGCCGGCAATCCACGGCAACGAAAATGCCTCCGGCGAGAATCCGCCACTCGGAAATCCGAGCAGCTTGGACGTGCCGTGCTCCATGAAGATCAGCGCGGCAACGATGCGCACGATACTCAAGATGCGCGGCGCCCAGTCGGTTTGCAGTCGATCTGCCATTTCGGCGTTCCCTCCCAATTCAGTCATGAGTCGGTGGGAAGCTTAGCCTGCAGAACCAGACCAGTCATGTTACGAGACTGAAAGGAAGTGGCAAATCGGCCGCGAAAAGGGGAGCCTCGAAGGGCTCCCCTTTGCAGTTTCCGATGCGAATTGCCCGGGCCGTTTACGGGACGCGTATCCCTACGCAGCCGCGCTCGCGGCCGTCGGAACAGAAGCAACCGTCTTCAGAATCTGAGAGGCGATCTGGTAGGGGTCGCCTTGCGAGTTCGGACGACGGTCTTCCAGGTAGCCCTTGTAGCCGTTCTTGACGAAGCTGTGCGGCACGCGGACGGACGCACCACGGTCGGCAACGCCATAGCTGAACTTGTTCCACGGCGCCGTCTCGTGCTTGCCGGTCAGACGCATGTGGTTGTCGGGACCGTAGACCGCAATGTGGTCTTCCAGATTGTCCTCGAACGCCTTCATCAGCGCCTCGAAGTAATCCTGGCCGCCGACAGTGCGCAGGTACTCGGTCGAGAAGTTGGCGTGCATGCCAGAGCCGTTCCAGTCGGTGTCGCCGAGCGGTTTGCAGTGATACTCGATGTCGACGCCATACTTCTCGGTCAGGCGCTCCAGCAGGTAGCGGGCCATCCACATTTCGTCGGCCGCCTTCTTGGAGCCCTTGCCGAAGATCTGGAACTCCCACTGGCCCTTGGCCACTTCGGCGTTGATGCCTTCGTGGTTGATGCCGCAGTCCAGGCACATGTCGAGATGCTCTTCCACGATCTGACGCGCGATCGAACCGACCTGCTTGAAGCCGACGCCGGTGTAGTATTTGCCTTGCGGCTCCGGGTAGCCGTGCTCCGGGAAGCCCAGCGGGCGGCCGTCCTTGTAGAAGAAATACTCCTGCTCGAAACCGAACCACGTACCGTCGTCGTCCAGGATGGTCGCGCGCTTGTTCGATACGTGCGGCGTGCCGTCTGGGTTCATCACTTCGCAGAGAACCAAGGCGCCGTTCTTGCGGGCCGGGTCAGCGAAAACGCGGATAGGCTTCAGAACGCAGTCGGAGTTGCTGCCGTCGGCCTGCATTGTCGAGCTGCCATCGAAACCCCAATCGGGGAGGTCTTCGAGGCTCGGAAAGCTATCGTACTCTTTGATGAGGGTCTTGCCACGCAGGTTCGGCACGGGCGCGTAACCGTCGAGCCAAATGTACTCGAGCTTAAACTTGGTCATTGTGAGTCCTTCTGGGTTTTAAACGACTGTACGGATGAGTCCCACCTCGGCCGCGAGAGGCTGGCGGCCAATACCTCCTGAAAGCAGTTTTTGTGCCAGTGCGAAGAAAGCGGGCGGGCCGGGCGCAGAAGGCCAGCTTCGTCAGCATACCCCGCTGCAGGCACGTACATTTTTCCGTAACAATTTTAGCGGCTTAGGGAAAACGGTGAACGCGCGCCCGATATGCGATCAATCTGTGCGCGGTTGGTCAATCCGAAGGCAGCCCAATCTTGCCGAGCAATGCAGCAGAAGAATTGCTGCTCAAATGTACGCCATCCCGCGATTTTTTTGTGCAAGGGGCTGCTGCGTTTCTATATAGGTGACTCCAGGTGCGTTGCTCCGATTCAGTGGTAACGCACACATGACAATGGAGGACTATATGACGGCAAATGCACATGAGGAGACGGCGAAAGTCATTCCGTTTCCGAAAGGCGGCCGCTCGGGACTGAGTGGCAGCCAATACGGCGCACACGCGGCCGATGATCTCCTGACGTCAATGGGTGTAGCCTACGTCGACTACGGGAGCGGCTCGTATCACGATGCGGCCATCCGCGATGCGCGGCAGTCACGTGAGCATTGACGGCCAAGAGACTACTCAAGGCACCTAGAGGGCCCGCTTACACGAAGAGCGCGGCCCTCTCTTCATAGGCGCCGCGTTTCCGTACACCACCTGCAAAATCTAGATGCTGATAGAGCGCGGATCATCCGCCGCTTGAGCTTCCATGTCGGCGAACATCGACAGCATGGGCTCATCCGTCAGCGTGATTTCCTCGAAATCGCCGAAACCGTTGAAACGGTTCCCCAGGACGCGGCCATAGGCGCCGACCTGGCCGATTTCCAGATAATCCCCTTCCCCAATCGCGTCGGGCAAGACGAACGGACCCGGCAGATAGTCGGCGCTGTCGCATGTGGGGCCATAGAGCACATAGGCGGTCTCGCCGCCCCCAAGGTCCTCGCGGCCGGGCGTCACGCAGCGCGCCGGGAAACGAAAACCGGAAAACGCCGCATCGAACAGCGACCCGAAAGCGCCGTCATTGACGTAGAGCGCAGTGCCGCGACGCGCATCGACGCGCACGATCACCGACTCCGCCTCCGCGACAAGGCCCCGGCCCGGCTCGCATAGAAGCTCGCAGGAATGCTTGACCGCGAGCGCATCGGCCGCCCGGACGATCTCCTCCATGTACAGATCGAGGCCCGGCGGGTCCGAGTGCGGGTAGCGCGCCGGAAAGCCGCCGCCGATGTCGATCGCATCCACCAGCACGCCGGACGACACGATAAGTTGCCCAACCTGGGTCAACGCCTCGCCGAAGGCTGCCGGGACCACGGCCTGCGATCCTACATGGAAGGTGATCCCGAGGCGGGTCGCGTGCTGGCGCGCCCGCAAAAGCAGTGCCGGCGCCTCTTCGACGCTCGCGCCGTACTTCCCTTCAAGGGGGATAAGACTGTGCGTGTTGGGACAGGCGATCCGCAGGAACAGCGTCAGATCATCCGCCTCGTCCGTCTCGGCCAAGACCTTGCCCAGCTCGTCATGGGAGTCGAAGGCAAAGCACCGCACGCCGAAGTCGCGATAGGCGCGCGCAATGGCGCCGCGCGACTTGATCGGGTTCATGAAAAAGAGTTCGGCCCCAACGATGGCCCTGACCCGCTCGATCTCCGCCAGCGAGGCGACATCGAAGCTGCGAATGCCGGCCCCGGCCAGCACGTCGAGAACGGCCTGCGTGTCATTGGCCTTGGTCGCGTACAGAACGCGGCCGGGGAAGTTCGCCACAAACCATTGCGCCGCGCGCGCCACCGCATGGGGGCGCAAGGCCAGGACAGGCCGCTCCGGGCGATGGTGGCGGAGATACTCCGCCGCGTTGGGAAAAACGTTCATCCGAAAACTCTCATCCCATGCGACGCCGGCACGAGACTACCGGCCGGACCCGGCGATCCTTACCGACATACGCGCGGAATCGGCTTGGTCAGCTGCCGCGCGAAGCAGCTCTCCGTATGGGGTCCGGCGTATCTTGTAAAGCTGTTTCAGCAGCCTCTTGCATGGCTCTGGCTTTAGCCCTGCTGGGAGTCCTTGGACGCTCCCTTCGGCGCCTTCAAAACGGCGGTGCCGGCGCCCGACAATCGGGGGCTCTGAAGCAAACCAAATGTCTTACGCGCGCCGAGCCGGACCATCGCCGCCGTGTAGGCATAGAGCTCGGCACTATCCACGTCCCCGTCCCCGTTGCCGACGGGTGCAAGGTCCGCGTCGCCGGCCAGGCCTTCGATCAGATAGCGCGTGAAGAGCCCTACGTCGTATTCCTGATCGATCAGCGCGCGCTGGCCGCGATCGGCGGCCACGAGAACCGTGAGCGGCGCCTTGGCCTTCTCCGGCAACGCGCTGCGCTTCGTCTCCGGAATATTGGGCGGCAGGATGTAGTTGCCGTGATCGCGGCCGAAGGAACTCTCGAGCATGACCACGACCTGATCGGCACCGAGCCCCGCGAGGTTGGCGTATAGGGTCGACAGCGGATAGCCGCGCCGCTCCTCGCGATAGGGCTCCGCGTCCACCGGCAGCAGATACGTCTCGTCCTGCGCCGCGTTGACGGCTCCGTGACCGGAATAATAGACGAACACCTTGGCGTTGGGCCGCGCTTCGACCAAGCGCTTCAGCTCTCCGTCGGAGCCCGGCACCGGACCGAAGACCCGCTCCAGGTCGGCGCGCGCGGCATTACGCAGATCGATCACCTGGTCCTGCCGGACGCCCATATGCTCGGTGAGGAAGAAGTACATGGCGCCCGCATCGTTCCGGGCCGTGCGCGCCTCCGGCAGATTGTCGTAGGCCGTGTTGCCGATGATCACCGCGATCGCATTCTCGTCCTCAGGCAATGTCGGCGACGCGCGATACAGTTCGCGAATGCGGCTGAAGGACTTCACGACATTCCCGTTGGCACTGCCGGGCCGCGGCATCTGACGGGGCGGCGTACTGCACAGTTCGAGCTTGCCCGCGTCCTCGATGCGCCGGACATCCTTCAGCGAAAGATGGCCGCCGATCTGGACGCAGGAGCGGCACCACACGACCCCGTAGCGGCCGTAGAGATCGTCCAGCTGCTTCTGATTGAGTCCCGATGGCGCCGGCAAGCAGCCTGGCGCGCACTCCCTCGTCGTCACGCTCGGCCCGTGCGCAGCGCGGAGTCTCTCGAGCAGGTCCTTCGGCAAGCAGTCGATGTCGAGGCGACGGCGCTTCTCGGGTTCGGCCTTGGCGGTGACGGCGTCGGCTCCCGGATCGGCGGCGGCGTCCGGCGCGCCTTCGGCAGCCGGAACTTGCGGAGACTGGGTTTCGTCCGCCACCTCCGCGATGGTCGTCGCCGCCACGACGATTGCGGCGTCACGCACGCCCGGTGCGGCCTGGGCGCCCCCCGACAGAGCGAGCCCGCCCACTGCGGCGAAGGCAAACCCCAAAATCAGCCGCAAGCGGCTTTGAAAGCTCCCCGCCATTGCAATCCTCAAGACCATGGTGCGCGCTCCACGCTAGAGCGCGGGACCCAAGTCTTCAAGGCGTGTTCAGGGAGTCTTCGCCGGATCCGGCCTTGGCGGCAGGGTTTTGAGGAACGCGGCGATGGCCTCGCGATCGCTCGCCGGCAGCCGCGCCATGTTTTCCTGCACGGGCACCATGGACTCGCCGACGACGTCGAAGTCCGGTGTCGATCCCGTCTCCAGGAAATAGGCGATGTCTTCGTGGGCCCAGTCACCGATGCCGTCCGGGCCCGGCGTGATATCCGGCGCATCGCCGCCCCCCTCCGGGCTCTTGGCACCCGCGAAGGCTTGGCTCGCGATAATGCCGCCGAGCGCGTTCCGGGGACTGTGACACTCGGTACAGTGTCCGGGCCCCATGACCAGGTAGCCGCCGCGATTCACGTCCTCGCTCGCGTCCGTGTCCGGTGCGAACGTCTCGCCATCGACGTACAGACGTTGGAACAGGCCCACGCCCCGGCGGATGTTGTAGGGAAAGCGGAGGTCGTTCGGCGGAACCGAGCTGCGCACCGGCGGCAGCGTGTCGAGATAGGCCTTGAGATCGATGAGATCCTCAAAACGCATGCGCTGATACGACGTGTAGGGAAACGCCGGATACAGATGCACGCCCCCGGGCCCGACGCCACGCTTCATCGCGTTGACGAAATCGAGTGTCGACCAGCCTCCGATACCGCTCTCGGGATCGGGTGAGATGTTGGGCACGTGAAAGGTACCCACATCCGTCTTGAGGCAGCGGCCGCCGGCGAGCAGTGTTTCATCCTCGGTATCGAGACTGTCGCACGCCTTGACCGGCACGGCATGGCACTCCGCACACCCGCCGGCGATGAACATCATCTTGCCGTTTGCGACATCCGGCGTGTGATCGGGCAGGTCGTCCGCCGAGAACGTGACGGGCATCGTCAGAAGATAGAACGCAATGCCTCCTGCCGCGATCAACGCGAGCCCGACTAGAAAGACCCTCCGCATCGTCCCTCGCCTCCTGCCTGGCACCGGTTACGGCAACGGCAACTTACGCCCCGCATCGACCACATCCCATCCGCGCTGCACGGCCGGCCGCGCGGCGATCGCACGGTACCACCGCTTGATGTTGGGATAGTCGTCCACATCCACGGGCTGGATCGGGTAGCGCGCAATCCATGGCCAGATCGCGATGTCCGCGATGGAGTAGTCGCCGGCCACATACTCCACATCGCCGAGCCGGGTGTCGAGCACCTTCCAAAGACGGCGCGCCTCTTTCGTGTAGCGCTCTTCGGCGTAGGCGCTCTTGCCGGGATGATAGGACACGAAGTGATGAACTTGTCCGAGGAAGGGCCCGGCCCCACCCATCTGCCACATCAGCCATTCGATCGTCCGCCATTTCGCGTCGAAGTCCTGGGGCAGCAGCATGCCCGTCTTGTCCGCGAGATAAAGAAGGATGGCTCCGGACTCCATCAGGCTCAGCCCCGTGTCGTGATCGACAATGGCGGGGATCTTGTTGTTGGGGGAGATCTTGAGGAACTCGGGATCGAACTGAGCGTCGTTCTCGATGTCGATGCGATGCACCCGGTAGGGTAGCCCCGTCTCCTCGAGCATGATCGAGGCCTTCTGTCCGTTCGGAGTCATCCATGTGTAGAGGTCGATCACGCGTTCGGATTCCTTAAAGTCGCTGACACTGTGCGAAATTGGAGACGAGATTCACCAAGTCTTCATGGCTTCGCCGCCCTATCGCCCGAAACCGGTCGCGTCAAGGTCACAGCGCAACGGTAGACACGGACTTGCAGCTCAATGAGGGGGGAGACCGGCTTGAGGGAGACGGCAATGCAACATTCCGCACAGTACACGCAGCACACGGAACCGAGCTTCGGAGCCGTTCCGGCCGCGCCGACACATTTTTCGGTTTGCTACACGCCGCGCCCCGGCAGTGCGCTCGCACAGTTCGGCCGCTCGTGGTTTGGCCGGGCCAATGACGGCGCGACGCTTCAGGCCTTCTCCGCGTCCGGCCTCGGCGGCGATGCGCCGGCCGGCATCACGCCGACACCGGGCCGCTACTTCGGACTGCACGCATCCTTCTTCGCGCCCGCACCGCTTCGGGGAGACGCGGGCCTGGACGAAGTCCGCACGCACCTCGAGCAGTTCGCCGCGAACCGCAAGCCGATCGAGACCGGTCCTCTGAAGCTGACGCGTATGCGCCGGTCGCTGGTGCTTCAACCGGCCGACCCACGCCCCGAACTCGATTGGCTCGCGCTGCAGTGCTTCAACGCGTTCGACTCGTATGCCGAGATGGCGGACACGGCCGATGACGAGCATCCCCATCTGAGCCGCTATCAGCGTCTGCTCCTCAAGAGCTTCGGCCAGCCGAACGTGATGAGTGAGTACCGCTTCGCCCTCAGGCTGACCGGACCGCTCGACGAGCGGCAGATGGAGCTCGTCTCCGTTGCCCTGCAGCCCCTCATTGCGGACCTCTGCGCGGACGGCGTCTGCGTAGACGGGCTCTCGCTGATCGGGAGCACCCCGGAGGAGGCGAATGGCCAGTCTTCCGGCCAGACTCAAGCTGCGCCGGTCCGGCTCCTCGGCCGCTACAGCCTCGCGGGATGACCTCCCGCGAGCCCTTGGGCCCCGGCCCCCAGCCTCAGTTTTGACACAGGCGTCCTCCAATTTCAGAAAATTGGGGGCACAGGGGATTCCAATGCCGAACTACGCCGAAATACTGGCTTTTCTTGCCGAAAACCCTCCGCAGCTCGAAGGTGAGTGCGAGCTTCATGCCTCGCTCTTGGAACTGCTGGCCAGGTGCCTGCGGAACGAGCAGGTCGCGACCGACGACGATTTCGCGGATTTTGGGGATATCACCGGCATCTCAATAAACTAGCCTGAGCGCCCGCGCCTTCCCGCGCACGTCTCGCATACCTGGCGCTGCTGGTTTTGGAAGGGATTTGAGCCGCATCAACGCCGGCAGACCGTATTCGCCGGAGGTTCGGAGCGGCACCGGGGGCCTTGCGAGCATCAAGTAACGCCGACTCTAGGATAATCAAGGAAATTGGCTCATTTGCACGCATGGGCTTTAGGGTGCTAACTGAGCAGCTGGATGGGATCGACTGGGCGCTGGAGAAACCAGCATTTTATGTCCCAATCTTTAGGAGTTGACCGACACCATGAGGGAAAGCGCAGCCTTGCAGCAGGCGGATGTCGCCGCGAAGAGTACGGCGGACGACGTCATTCGCACCTTCACCGAAAGCGTGGCGAACGGGGATCACAGCGACGCTCCCTATCCGCACTGGGTGCTGAAGAAGTGTTTCCCCGACGATACGATCGAGGACATTCTCGGCCTCCCCTTCCCGGCCCCGTCGCTCGACGGCGTTTCCGGCAAGCGCGAACTCCACAACGCCACGCGCAGATATTTCGACGTTGAGAACCGGGACAAGTTCGCTTCCGTGAGTGCCGTGTCCGAGGCGTTCCAGGACAAGCGCATCACCGACATGATCGAGAAGACCTTCGGCACCGACCTCAGCGGTACCTATCTGCGCATCGAATTCGCGCAAGATACGGATGGTTTCTGGCTCGAGCCGCACACCGATCTCGGCGTGAAGTCGTTCACCATGCTCCTCTACCTCTCGGACGAGGAAGGACACGACAATCTCGGCACCGACGTGTACGACGCGGACAAGAGCCATGTTGCGCGTTCGCCCTTCGCGCCGAATCTCGCGTTCGTGTTCGTGCCCGGCGACAACACCTATCACGGCTTCGAACGGCGTCCGATCAAAGGCGTCCGCAAGTCGCTGATCATCAACTACGTGACCGACGAGTGGCGGGCGCGCGAACAGCTCGCGTTCCCCGAGGCGCCGATCGACTGACGGCCCCGACGCGCAGGCCGTCGGCCGCGAAATTTGAAGAATGAGAGAATGGCCGGGTTCGTCCCGGCCATTTCCTTTATGGTTGCCGCGATGCGGACGAAGGCAAGAAAGACGGGGGCTTCATGAGCAAAGTCGCGTGGATCGGTCTTGGCGTGATGGGATACCCGATGGCCGGCCATCTCGCGGCAAGCGGACACGATGTGACCGTGTTCAACCGCACGCGCGAAAAGGCCGAGAAATGGGTCGCCGAGCACGGTGGATCGTTCGGAGCCACACCGGCAGCGGCAGCGGCGAACGCCGATATCGTCTTCACCTGCGTCGGCAACGACGACGATCTGCGCGCGGTGACGCTGGGCCCCGACGGTTTCTATCAATGCTTGAAGCCCGGCGCCGTCCATGTGGACCACACCACCGCATCCGCCGAGATCGCACGCGAACTCTATGAGGCCGCGAAGAGCCACGGCGCCGGCGCGCTCGATGCGCCCGTCTCCGGCGGACAGGCCGGCGCCGAAAACGGCAAGCTCACGGTGATGGTGGGCGGCGACGAGACGGACTTCGCGAAGGCGCAAGCCGCAATCGCCGCGTTCGCCCACGCCGTCACTCTCATTGGGCCGTCCGGCGCCGGACAGCTCACCAAGATGGTCAATCAGATCTGCATCGCCGGTCTCATCCAGGGGCTGGCCGAGGCGCTCAACTTCGGCATGCGCGCCGGGCTCGACATGGAGAAGGTCATCGCCACCATCTCCAAGGGCGCCGCGCAGTCCTGGCAGATGGAAAATCGCTGGAAGACCATGATCGCGGGCGAGTTCGAGTTCGGCTTTGCCGTCGATTGGGTCCGCAAGGACTTCGGGATGTGTTTCGACGAAGCCCGCCGCAACGGCGCGAGCCTACCCGTCACCGCGCTCGTCGATCAGTTCTATGCCGATGTTCAGAAAATGGGCGGGCGGCGCTGGGACACCTCCAGCCTGATCGCACGGCTCACCCGCGACGAGACCAAACCGTCCTAGCACGCCTCAAGTGCGCTTTTCCTCTGCGGCATAGCCGAGCGGCAAGGACGTGGTGAACTTGATCTGCTCCATGGCGAAGGCCGAACTCACATCGGAGAGTTCGATTTTGGCGATCAGGCGCTTGTAGAACGCGTCGTAGCGTTCGATGTCCGGGACTACCACGCGCAAGAGATAGTCGATCTGCCCACTCATACGGTAGAACTCGACAACCTCCGGAAAGTCGGCGAGTGCGGCATGAAAACGCTCGAGCCATTCCTTGGTGTGGTTGCTGGTCGTGATGGACACGAACACCGTCACACCCGCGTTGACTTTCTTGGGGTCCAACAGCGCCACGCGCCGCTCGATCACCCCCTGCTCTTCGAGCTTCTGGATCCGGCGCCAGCACGGGGTCGTCGACAGCCCGATCCGCTTGCCGATCTCGGCGACCGGCAAGGTGCAATCCTCCTGCAAGATTTCCAGGATCTTGCGGTCCATCCGATCCAGCATCGAAGCCATCCGAGAAAATAGGCGGGATATTCAGGCCGATTAGAAACACAGTTCTAATTTTCACCAGAATAGGCCGATACCGTAGATAAATATTCCACGGTCCGCAAGCTGGCTCACACGACCTTGCCCACCTCATGGCGCAGCACCGGAAGCAGCTCCTCCTCGAACCACGGGTTCTTCTTGAGCCAGGCATTGTTCCGCCAGGACGGATGGGGCAGTGGGAACACACGTGGTCTCCTGGGCTCTTTGAGATGCTCCCGCCAGTTGAGCATGGTTTCCTGCAGCGTCCTTCCCCGCGCTGACCCCAGGTGAAACGCTTGGGCGTACGCCCCGACCGCCAGGATCAACTCGACGTTCGGCAGCGCTGAAAAGAGATCGGGATGCCAGCGCACCGCGCACTCCCGACGCGGGGGCAGATCGCCTCCCTTCGCGTCGAGCCCCGGAAAGCAGAAGCCCATGGGCACGATGGCGACCCGGGATTCGTCGTAGAACGTCTCGGGCGTCATGTTCAGCCAGGACCGCAAGCGGTCGCCGGAGGGGTCGGTAAAGGGCTTGCCGGAGCGGTGCACCCGCGTCCCCGGCGCTTGACCGCAAATGGCCAGGCGCGCCGTCGTGCTGGCCCGCAGAACGGGGCGCGGCTCATGCGGCAATGGCCGGCCGCGTGGCGTCTCCACACAAATACGGCAGTGCCGGATCGCACTCAGGATCGCATTGAAGTCCGACATCGGGCACCAAGACGCAATTAGGGACCGAGAGACGCAAGGCCACGCGGCTCACGCGCGAGCGCCGCGGTGGTCAGAGGTCGATCACCATACCGTCTTCGGCAAGCTCGTAGCGCGCAAGATCCACCTTGCCGCGAGCATCGAGCATCTCCTGGCCCATATGGGTCAGCAAGACGCGCTTCGCCGCGAGGCTCTCGTAGTTGGCGTCGATCGTCTTGTAGTCGAGATGCATCGCCATCTCGAGGTCGTACTGGAAGCACTCCGAGATGAAGAGGTCGGCTCCCCGCGACACCTCGGGCAAAACATCGACCCACCCTGTATCGCCGGTAAAGGACACGGTCTTACCGTCGATGCCGAACCGCATCGCGTAAGGCGGCGCACCGGAGGGATGGTGCACTTCGAACGGCGTGACCGAGACGCCATTCATTTCTACAGGGACTTGTTCTTCATGCTCGACGAAAACGAGATCGAAGTTGACACCGCTGGCCAGCGTGCCGGGATAGACAGCTTCGGTCAGCGTGATGAAACGCTCTTCCGTCGTCTTGGGGCCGACGATCACAAGGGGCCGCGTTCGCAAGCCGACATACTTGGCATGGATCAGGAGCCACGGAAGGCCGCCGATGTGATCTCCGTGCAGATGTGACACATACACTGTGTCAATATCGTTCGGCGACAAGCCCAGCCGGCTCAGACCGATCAGCGTCGTCGCACCACAGTCGATCAGAAAAGTCGACGTTTCCGAGCGGACAAAATAACAGGTTTGCAGCCGGTTTCCGGCGCCAAACGCATCGCCGCACCCGACCACGGTCAGTTGCATCGTGTTCCCATTTGCTCCCCCTCCCCCAGCCTGGGGTATCGGTTTCATGTGGTCTCTCAATCCTCCACTTCAAGACCGGTGCCAGGGCGGTGCGGGGGTAAACGGCTCATTAGGATTTTCGACAGATACTACTTGTTAAGCCTAACGTCGGGGGACGGGGTGGATGCGGTCGCGCATCCACGGGACCCCCCGTGTGTGTTCTTGTTTGCGGTCAGGGTGCGGGTTCCTGAAGAAATGTTGAGTGGTGCGTCAGTGGAAGCCCCCGTGGCTGGTCCTAGCTCGTTGAGCGGGCAGAAGCGGCGTGCATTCCGGAGCGTCCAAGAAGCGCGCGAAAAACTCTCCTACAAATCCGCCGGCAAGCCCGAGTTCGACTACGAACTCCTGATGATGTTCGTCAGGAACGAACTGTCGGCCGCCATCACCACGCCGCTGCTTGCCGTCGTCGTCGCCATGGGCGCGATGTTCTGGTCTTCACCCCGCCAACTGCTCCTTTGGCTGTGCTGCATCTTCGTCACCAAGGGCATCCTCGTAGGGATCTGCCGGCAATTCTCCAAGGAACCGCGAGACGGGATGAACGTCGCATCGTGGCGGTCGAAAATCACTGCCGCGGAATTCCTGTACGGGGTCACTTGGGCATCGGTAGTTTTCGTCAGCCCACTGACGGAAGACATTGCCGGCTACACGTTCATTTTCGCGGCCGTGCTGGTCGTGATTTCGATGCGCATGCTGTTCGCCTCGACCGTCATGCCCATCGTCTACGCGGGCACTTTGCCGATGACGGCGGCGATCGTCATCCGCTTCGCGCTGCTCAACGATCCGTTCTATTGGGCCATGGCCATGATGGCCGTGGCGGTCCACCTCTACTTCCTGTGGCTGATGAACGGCTTCAACAGCACCGTGGTCTCCATGCTGGAGTTCCGCGCGGAAAAAGATGCGTTGATCGGCGAGCTCGAGCAATCGAAGGCGATTTCCGACGAAGCGCGATTGCGCGCTGAAGAAGCCAACCTCGCCAAGTCGCGTTTCCTGGCCACGATGAGCCATGAACTGAGAACGCCTCTCAACGCCATTCTCGGCTTCTCCGAGATCATGCGCGACGAGGCTTTCGGTCCGCATGCCAATCCCACGTACAAAGAGTACGCGAGCGACATCCACGACAGTGGCCAGCACCTTCTGACCCTCATCGACGAAATTCTCGACATCAGCCGCATCGAGGCGGGCCGCTACGAGCTCCACGAAGCCCCCATCTCGCTGACCGCCATCGCCGAGGAGTGCCACCACTTGATGCGCGTCCGGGCCGACAACAAGGGGCTGAAGATCAACCAGACCTTCGAGGAAAACCTGCCGAACGTCTGGGCGGACGAGCGCGCGATGCGGCAGATTTGCCTCAACCTCCTCTCCAACGCGATCAAGTTCACGCCCTCCAACGGGACCATCACACTGAAAGTGGCGCGGTCGAGCGCGGGCGGGCTGGCCCTCACCGTCAAGGACACAGGCCCCGGCATTCCGGACGACGAGATACCCCGTGTCCTGCGCAGTTTCGGGCAAGGCTCGCTGGCGCATCAGACGGCGGAAGGCGGAACCGGCCTGGGCCTTCCATCACGAAGGGACTGACCGAGCTCCACGGCGGCAGCTTCGAGCTCAAGAGCAAGTTGCGTTACGGGACCGAAGTCACCGTGACGCTGCCCCCGGGCCGCATCATGGAGGCTTTGCCGAGGCTCGCCGAGCCGGGCGAACAGGAGCCGGAAGAGAAGTCCAAGACTCAGGCCCTTTGGGAGAAACGGGCGAGCTAGCCCCAAAGGTGCGGCGACCTGCGCCGATTGCCCTCCCACACCCCAGGGACTACATAGAAAGCTCGTGCTTCAAAACAGCGAGGGCCGCTTGGAAACGCCTTGCATCAATGTCTGCATGCTCGACGATAAGTCGGGCCTTTGCGTCGGCTGCGGCCGCAGCGGAGACGAAATCGCCGCCTGGGTCGATATGAGTCCCGCCGAACGGCGCGCCATCATGGCGGCGCTGCCTGAGCGGCTGCTACAGCTGGAGCGTGAGACCGCAGAGGGCGAGACCGCGTCATGACCACCTGGGTCGCCCTGTTCGTCCTCGCACTCGGCGGCATGCTGCTCGTCGGCAACGACTCGGGGATGATCGCAGGGGTCGACGAGACCACGTTCGGCTACGGCGTTTTCCTGCTGGCGCTGCTCATCTACCTGGGCGGTGGAGTGCTCGGCCGCTATGGCGGAGGCGCGGCAACGATCGCCCGCGACGCGGTCACCTGGCTCGCGCTCGGCCTCGGCCTCGTGACGATCTATGCCTACAAGGATGAATTGACGCCGATCGCCGCGCGCGTTGTCGGCGAGCTTCTGCCCGGTACCGCCATGACCGTCGAGACGAGCACGGGCGGTCTCACCGAGGTCAAACTCAGGAAGCGCCTGAACGGCCACTTCACGGCCAATGTCGAGATCAACGGCGAGCCGGTTTCCATGATCGTGGATACCGGCGCCTCCTCGATCGTCCTGAGACCGGAAGATGCCCAGGCCGCGGGCATCGATGTCGAGGAGATGACCTTCCGGGTGCCTGTCCTGACCGCTAATGGCCGCACCATGGCCGCGCGGGTCTGGCTCGACGATGTCTCGGTCGGCCCCCTGGATCGCACCAGGGTCGAGGCGCTCATCGCCCAGCCGGGGGCGCTGTCCCAGAGCCTGCTCGGTATGAGTTTCTTAAGCCGCCTGCGCTCCTATGAATTCTCCGGGGACTACCTGACCTTGCGCGGCTGACTTGACCGGCCCGCAAGGCCCGCTGACAGCCCCCGGACCGGAGATCCGAGACGGCGAGGCGCGTTGTGCGGTCGGCGAACAAACACCTGCTACAAGAGGCGGCCCAGTGGATCCTGGTCGCTGCAGCCCTCTTTGTCGTCATCTATTTCTTTGAAGACATCAAGGCCTTGGTCGTCGCGTCCGATGGCGAGATGCCCCGCATCCTCACGTCGCGATCCGAGCCCGACGAGAAGACCGATACGGGATTTTCGGGCGTTGTCCGGCTGAAGGCAGACCGGCGCGGTCACTTCGTCTTCACGGGCAAGGTGGACGGACGCCCGGTGACGTTCATGGCCGATACCGGCGCGTCCATCGTCGCGCTGACCTATGAGGATGCGCGGCGTGCTGGCCTCTCGCCGGCTAATCTCGATTTCAGTGCGCGCGTTTCCACGGCCAACGGCATCGCCAAGGTCGCCCCGGTGACCCTGTCGCGGGTCCGCGTCGGAAGCATCACGCTCCGCGACGTCCCTGCCGCCGTCGCGGAGAAAGGCGCGCTCGACGTCAACTTGCTCGGCATGAGCTTTCTCGGGCGCCTGGAGAGCTTCAACCTGAGCGGCGACGAACTGGTTCTCAACCAATAGCCTTGAACCCACGGCCTTAGGTCCTTCCCGCGCACCGTCCCCCTCGGGACTGGTGGATGCAGGGGAAATTCTGCTATTGCCTTCCCAACCGGCCCGGTCACCAAGCCGCGCGCCCCCAAGCCCCATCATCCGCGAGGAGACAGAATGTTCCCGAAGCCACGCCAGGATCTCGTCCCCAACACCGCCGCGTTCGAGCGTCTTCCCCTCGTCAAAGCCACGGGCTTTCGGGAATACGACGCGCGCTGGCTCTTTCCGGATGAAATCAATCTCCTCGGCATGGAAGCGGTCGGGCTCGGGCTCACGACGCTGATGCGCGAACGGGGCGTCCCCTTGCGAATCGTCGTCGGCCACGACTTCAGGTCCTATTCGTCGGCCATCAAGGCCGCGCTCATGACAGGGCTCCTGGCCGGCGGGGCGGAAGTCCACGACATCGGCCTAGCGCTATCGCCGATGGCCTATTTCGCCCAGTTCGAGCTCGACGTGGAAGGCGTCGCCATGGTCACCGCCAGCCACAACGACAATGGCTGGACCGGCATCAAGATGGGCATAGACCGCCCGCTGACCTTCTCGCCGGATGATATGACCCGGCTGAAAGAGATCGTGATGAATGCCGAATTCGGCGAGTACGACGGAGGCGGACGGTACATCTACGTGCCCGATCTGCCGGAACGCTACATGGCCGATCTGCTGAAGCACCCCACATACACGCGCAAAATGAAGGTGGTCGTCTCGTGCGGCAACGGCACGGCGGCGGCCTTCGCGCCTGAGGTGCTGTCTAAGCTCGGCTGCGAGGTGATCCCGCTCAATTGCGAACTCGATCACAGCTTTCCGGCGCACAATCCCAACCCGGAAGACCTCGCAATGCTGAACGCCACGCGCGACGCGGTCCTGGAACACAAAGCCGATCTCGCCCTCGTCTTCGACGGCGACGGCGACCGCTGCGGTGTTGTCGACAATACGGGCGAGGCCATCTTCGCCGACAAGGTGGGCGTGATGCTCGCGCGGGATATTTCTGCGCTCCACAAGGACGCCCATTTCGTCGTCGACGTGAAATCCACCGGCCTGTTCAAGACCGACCCTGTTCTCCTCGAGAACGGGGCGCATACGGCCTATTGGAAAACCGGTCACTCCTACATCAAGCGCTACAGCCACGAGAACGGAGCGTTGGTCGGCTTTGAGAAGTCCGGGCACTTCTTCTTCAACAAGCCGATCGGGCGCGGCTACGACGACGGGCTGGTTTCAGCCATGGCGGTGCTCGACATGCTCGAGCGCAATCCCGGCAAGACTCTCGCTGAGTTGAAGGACGCCCTTCCCCGCACGTGGCAGTCTCCCACCATGTCGCCGCACTGCGCCGACGAGACCAAATACGGCGTGGTCGATGAGGTCGTGAAGCACTTCGAGGATGTCGCGGAACGCGGTGAAACGCTGGCGGGCCAGAAAATCCGTGAACTGATTACCGTGAACGGAATTCGCATCGTGCTCGAAGACGGCACGTGGGGACTTGTGCGCGCTTCATCGAACAAGCCCGAGCTCGTGGTCGTGGTCGAAAGCCCCACGTCGGAAGCCAACATGCGGGCCATCTTCGCCGAGATCGACAAGGAACTCGCCAATCATCCGGAAGTAGGCGAATATAATCAGAAGATCTAGAAAACGACCGCACGACAACGCAACAAAACCGTTAGCTGACTGTCGCAAATCTGCAATCCGACTCTGGTCTGGTCCGCGCTTGTCATGATCGATTTCAGTTACACACACGCCGTTTTCGTTGTGGGCCTCATCGTCGGCATCACGCTGAACTTCCTGATGCTGCGGACCCTGTTCTTCCCGCCCTTCCGGGTTTGGCCGACGCCCGGCCCGGGGACTTGGCAGAGTGTAACCTTCTGGACGTTGTTCCGCGCCGGCATGGTGCTGACCTTCGTCATGGGTATTCTGGATTGGAATAGCGCAGGCCTGGTCGATCTCAGTCGCCTCATCATTGGCCTTCCGCTGTTCCTTGTTGGCTTCGGCATCACGGTATTCGGCTACTTCAATCTCGGCCTCGGCAACACGTATTGCGGCGAGGACGGATTGATTAGCCACGGCCTCTACCGTTTCAGCCGCAACCCGCAATATGCCTCATCGATTCTCGGCCTGATCGGCACGGTCATCATGGCCGACTCCTGGCTCACTGTTCCCTTGGCCTTCTCTGCCAGCTGCGTCTACGTGCTGATGGCGCTGACCGAGGAGCAATGGCTCGAGGATCGCTACGGCGCGACCTATCTTGAGTACAAGAACCGCACGGCGCGTTTCTTCGACCTGCCGGGGTTCATCCAGTACCTAGTCGAGAAAACGCAGCCGTCCCGCCGCACCGGCTAGTCGGTGCCACCAAAAAACCGACTGTCTCCACCTAGAGTTCGGCTGATCGAGACTTCGTTGCCGACACTCGCACTGCAGTTTGCAGCGGTGCACCCGGACCCGCCCCAAAGGCCGAGTTTGCTTGTCTCAATGGCCGCCCGGGGTGGTCGATAGGAATTACACATCGTATCGATAGGAATTTCCTATGATTATTGCATAGGAAACGCAGTACCCTACATCGCAGTATGGAAGGGGAATCTGCCATGCCCACACTGAGACAATTGGAATATTTGGTTGCCGTCGCCGACAACCGTCACTTCGGACGGGCCGCGGAACGGGTCAATGTCACCCAACCGACGCTGAGCGAGCAGCTTCGCACGCTGGAGCAGCGACTGGGCGTCGAGCTTGTCGAGCGGTCCCGATCGAATGTGGTGGTCACTCCCCTCGGTTTTGAGGTCGTCGAGATCGCGCGCCGTATGCTCCAAGACGCTCAGCGCATCGTCGATATCACGGGGCATGCGGGCTCGGGCATCGCAGGCGTCGTGCGCCTCGGGCTGCCCTCCACGATCGGACCCTATCTTCTCCCGCGCGTCGACCCCACCCTTCACGCGACCTACCCCAAGCTCAAGCTCTACGCCCGCGAGGAGTTGCCTCATGCCCTTCCGCGGGAGCTGGCCGAGGGTATTCACGACGTGATCATAGCCCCCCTGCCCGTGAACCAGAACGGCCTGAAGGAGGCTGTCCTTTTTGAGGAACCGCTTTATCTCGCCGTCCCGATCGACCACGAGTTGGCCAACCGGTCCAGCATCAAGGCGGCCGACCTCGAGGGGGTCGACCTTCTGGCCCTTGGACCGGGCCACCAGCTCCGCGAACTGGTTGTGAACCTCGCGGCGGAATGCGGCGCGAATCTGCGCTACGACTACGAGGGCACCAGCCTGGATACGCTGCGTGAAATGATGGCCACGGGCCTCGGCGTGAGCCTGATGCCCGGGCTTTACGTCCGCAGCGTCGTCAGCAAAGACCCCCGTTTCAAGACCTTCGACATCGGCAGCCGTGGGTTGAGCCGGACCATTGGCATGCTCTGGCGCAAGACAAAGAACCCACAACATAATTTCGACAATCTAGCCGTATTGATCCGGAACATCGTAAAAGATGAATTCGGCTCCAGCCGTGTTAAGACACGGGCGGAGTCAGTCGCCTAGCGGCGCCACCACCACGATTTTCCGGAGTTTTTCTTACATGGCGTTCATCGACACCCTGGTCATGGGCAAGCCCGCTTGGATGTGGGCAATCTTCATGACCATCGTGGTCATTCTGCTTGCGGTCGATCTTGGACTGTTTCACCGCAAAGCCCGGGAAATCGGCGTCCGGGAAAGCCTGCTTCTCAGCGCCTTCTACATCACGATCGGCCTCGCCTTCGGCGCATGGGTCTGGATCAATATCGGGCCCACCAGCGGCAAGGAATACCTCACCGGGTTCCTCGTGGAGAAGACGTTGTCCATGGACAACATCTTCGTCATGTCGCTGATTTTCACCTATTTCGGAATTCCCCGGATTTATCAGCACCGGGTGCTGTTCTACGGCATCCTTGGGGTGATCCTGCTGCGCGGCATCGTCATCGCGTTGGGCGCCTGGCTCGTCGCGAGCTTCCACTGGGTCCTGTACATCTTCGCGCTGCTGCTGATCTTCACCGGCATCAAGATGCTGCTTCCAGGAGACGATGAGCCGGACATCGAAGAGAACTTCGCCCTGAGAATTATGCGGCGATTCTTGCGCATCACGCCCAAGCTGCACGGACAGCGCTTCTTCATCCGGCAGCCGGACGAGAAGACGGGCAAGATCCTCACATGGGTTACGCCGCTCTTCGTCGCGATGATCCTGATCGAGATCGTCGACGTGATCTTTGCCCTCGACAGCATTCCCGCCATCTTCGCGATTACCACGGACACGTTCGTGGTCTACACGTCCAACATCTTCGCGATCCTTGGCTTGCGCGCGCTCTATTTCGCGCTCGCCGCCGTGATCGATCGATTTTCCTACCTCAAGCCTGCCCTCGCCATGATCTTGGTGTTCATCGGCTCGAAAATATTCGTCGCCGACCTCGCAGGCTGGGAGAAGTTCCCCTCCTCGGTATCACTCAGCGTGACGATCGCGTTGATCGCCGGCGGGATCCTCTACTCGCTCTGGCGCACGCAACGCGATGACGAGCCGCCGAGCTCGAACAACAAGGTCCAGAACGCAAAACCTGGGGATGTCTAGGAGCGCCGTGGTCCGGCGCGACGAGCGGCTGCCGGACGCCTATGCGGCGGATCTGCTCTCTGCCGTCCGAATTTCCGGCGCCGCACCGCTGACAATGTCGCGGGCCTGCTCAAGCACCTCGTTGCCGGCGCCAGGCAAGTGCGCATTCTCGGCGATATGCCGCCGGAAGGCGCGCGCCCGCGGCTGTCCATGGAACAGGCCGAGGACATGCCGGGTCATCGCATTCAACCGCACACCGCGGTCGAGCTCGCCCCCGACATAATCGATAAAGCGGTCAAGCACCTCAAGGCGCGTGAGCGGCGCTTCCGCCTCGCCGTAGAGCGTCTGGTCCACGGCGGCCAGGAGATACGGATCCGCGTAAGCCGCGCGGCCCAGCATCACACCGTCCACGTGAACGAGATGCGGCGCCGCATGCGGCAGCGAGCCAAGACCGCCATTGATGACGATGGCAAGATCGCTGCGCCGGGTCTTCAGGCGATGCACACGGTCGTAGTCCAGAGGCGGAACGTCTCGGTTCTCTTTCGGGCTCAATCCGTCGAGCCAGGCCTTGCGCGCATGAACGATGAACATCATGCAGCCGGCATCCGCGACCGTATCGACAAACCGGTCGAGGCTTTCTTCCGTATCTTGATCGTCGATACCGATCCGGCATTTGACCGTCACCGGAACGTCGACGGCGTCCCTCATCGCGCTGACGCACTCCGCGACAAGTTTCGGCTCCGCCATGAGACAGGCGCCGAACCGGCCGGACTGCACCCGGTCCGACGGGCAGCCAATGTTCAGATTGATTTCGTCGTAACCCCAGTCGGCGCCGATCCGCGCGGCCTCGGCGAGACCTGCGGGATCGCTACCGCCGAGCTGCAGGCCGACGGGATGTTCGGCAGCGTTGAACCCAAGCACGCGAACGCGATCGCCATGGAGCACCGCATCGGCCGTCACCATCTCGGTGTACAGAAAGGCGCGCGCCGAAATCAGCCGCAAGAAGGTGCGGCAGTGGCGGTCGGTCCATTCCATCATCGGCGCGACGCAGAAACGGTGCGAATCTGGTTTCAAAGACATCTGCTCAACTTTGGGATTAGCCCTTAGTAAGTGGTGGCACAGTGCGGCAATCGCAAGGCGGTAATGAGCCACCGCCCGGCTATATGCGCAAGCCCATGCGAAGAACGTATTAAAGACTGCGCTGATTGACCCGTTTCGACAGTTCTTCCGCGCTCTCGACGCGTTCCGAATAACGATCGACGAGCGGCGCCGCGCGGCTGCGCACCATATAGGTGAACTTCACGAGCTCTTCGATAACATCCACGACCCGGTTGTAATAGGCCGAGGGCTTCATGCGATCATTGTCGTCGAACTCGAGAAAAGCTTTCGCCACGGAAGACTGGTTTGGGATCGTCACCATCCGCATCCAGCGTCCAAGCACGCGCATCTGGTTGACGGTGTTGAAGCTCTGCGAACCGCCGCAGACCTGCATCACGGCAAGCGTCTTGCCCTGTGTCGGACGCACGGCGCCGAGCGCCAGCGGAATCCAGTCGATCTGCGCTTTCATGATGCCGGACATCGCACCGTGCCGCTCCGGCGAAACCCAGACCATTCCTTCCGACCACGCCGCAAGCTCCCGCAACTCCTGAACCTTGGGGTGATCGATTTCCTCCGCGTCCGGCAACGGCAACCCGCGCGGATCGAAGATGCGGGTTTCGCAGCCATGCCACTTCAAGAGGCGCTCCGCCTCCAGAGCTAAAAGCTTCGAGAAGGAACGCGCCCGCAACGAACCATAGAGGATGAGAATGCGCGGCTTGTGATCCGGATCGTCGGGGCCGGCATAGTAGGCAGCATCGACCGGCTGCATGCACGCGAAGTCGATATTGGGAAGATCGTGTCCGTTCTGGTGGTCCGCCAAGCCTTACGCCCTCCCCGTGTCGATCTGCTCGCCGTCTTCCTTGGTGAAGACGCCGAAATGCGGATTCTCGAGGAGATCGAGCACAAGCTCGCTCGGACGGCACAGGCGAATGCCCTTGGGCGTCACGACGATCGGCCGATTGACCAGGATGGGATGCTCCAGCATGGCATCGAGGATTGCGTCATCGGATACAGACGGGTCGGTCAGCCCCAACTCTTCGGCCGGCGATTTGCTCACCCGCAACGCCGTGCGCGGCGTAAGCGACGCGCCCGCAAACAGGGCAATCAGCTGCGGCCGTGTCCATCCCGTTTCGAGATACTCGATGACACGGACGTCCTCGCCAGACGCTTCGATCATCTTGAGCGTGTTGCGCGACGTGCCGCAGTTGGGATTGTGGTGGATGACGGCGGTCACGATGCTCTTTCTCCTTCTCCGCACTCGCAGGCGATTTCGTCGAGAACGGTCTTGCACAGCTCGGCATTGCCGCCGCAGCAGTCTTCCATCAGGAACGCGAGCAGGCCCCGGATGCCGTCGATATTTGCGTAATAGCGGATGGTTCGGCCCTCGCGCACGTTGCGGATCAGACCTGCGCGCACGAGCACACTCAAATTGGCCGACATCGTGTTTTGCCGGACATTCAAGGCGTCGCTGATTTCTCCGGCTTGCATGCCGCGATCGCCGGCCCGGATCAGAAGTCGAAAGACCTCCAGCCGCGTCTCCTGGCCAAGCGCCGAGAGCGCGATCAGGCTCTGATTAAAATCCATATATCGAGAATAATGGAAGTATACGCAGGCGCAAGGTCTTGCGACTACCCACGCGCCGTATGCGACATCGAGCCGCTGCGTAAATGCTAAGGCGCGCGGGGCGGGGGCGGCGGAGCGGTGAGGTCGGGCACGAGTTCCTGCCCCGGCAGGGCCGCATTGGCATCCGCCGGCGCCGGAATCGGAAGCTCTTCGATGATCATCGGCGCGACGGGCTGCCGTGCCGGCGCCATCGGCCGCGGATGCACGATCATGTAGGCCGCAACGTCCCAGGCATCCTGCACGCTCAGGACCGGGTTCTCGTGGTCCACCCCGATGGGCATGTTGGCGCGGATATACGAGGCGGCATACGCGATCTGGCCCATGCCCGCCCCGCCATTGAAGCTGTCCTCACCCCAAAGCGGCGGCACGTAGTAGCCGACCTCGGGCGGCAGCCTCGGCGCGCCCTGCCCGTCCTGGCCGTGACAACTCAGGCAGTGCTGCGCATAAACCGTCTCGCCGCGCCGGGCACTCGGCACGTCGCGGGGAACCGCAATCGGCATCAATCCCGAGCCCGGCAGGCGCACGCCCTCCGGCGTGTCCTTGCCCACGAATTCGAGATAGGCGATCAAGGCCAACATCTCGCGGCTGTCCTCCGGCAACGGCTTCCCGTTCAGTCCGAGCCTCATGCACGAGTTGATGCGATCGGGCAGCGTGATGACCTTGTTGTCCACAAGCATCGGGAATGTCGCGGCGGTCGAGACGAAGGGCGCGGCGAAGGGCTTCAGTCCAGCATTCAAATGGCAACTCTGGCAGGACAAATTGTTGCCGCCAAAGGCCATTGCGGGATTCTGTGCACTCTTGCCAATGAAACGCGGCGTGTCTTCGACAAGATCCCGGCCATACCGGATCAGGTCGGTCTTGGGCCCTGGGTCCAGCGCGTCGATCTTTTGCGGCACGTTCGAAGGATAACGAACCGTGGTGCCGCCTTCCGTGAGCAGGTACCCTGCGCCAACCCCCGCAACCGCCGCCAAGGCGATGCACAATTCCCATGCAACTGTTCTCAAGCCGAATGGTCCCCTCTCACCCCGAATGACCAGCGCGTCGCATCCTCACTTCCGCGTAGCAGATGCGAAGCAGCGCGTGAACGAGTATATGAGCCTAACGTGATCACGATCCTGAAAGCATGACAGACAAAACGCTCCAGCCTTCCGAAACCGCCGTCGACCCTGTCTGCGGCATGACCGTCGACCTCACCGCCGGCAAGCCGAGCACGGTGCACGACGGCAAAGACTATCACTTCTGCTCGAAGGGCTGCCTCGCGAAGTTTACCGCCGATCCCGAGCGCTACCTGAACGGCGCCCCCGAGCCGGAGCCCGCCCCGCCGGGCACGCTCTACACGTGCCCCATGCACCCGGAGATTGTCCAAGAGGGCCCCGGCGCATGCCCCATCTGCGGCATGGCCTTGGAGCCCATGGGGATCCCGGCGGAGGACGCGCCTAACGAAGAACTCATCGATTTCACGCGGCGCCTCTGGATCGCGGCGCCGCTCGCGCTGATCGTGGCCGCTATCGAGATGAGCGGGCATCTGTTCGGGCTCGACGTGTTGCCGTTCCTGGAGCCGCACGCCAAGCAATGGCTCCTGTTCGCCCTGGCGACACCCGTGGTGCTGTGGTGCGGCTGGCCGTTCTTCATGCGCGGTGTGCAGTCCTTACGCACCGGCCATCTCAACATGTTCACCCTGATCGGCCTCGGCACGGGCGC
This sequence comes from Methyloceanibacter sp. wino2, assembly GCF_003071365.1. Lineage (NCBI taxonomy): Bacteria > Pseudomonadati > Pseudomonadota > Alphaproteobacteria > Hyphomicrobiales > Hyphomicrobiaceae > Methyloceanibacter > Methyloceanibacter sp. wino2. Next base: position 2,759,081 of record NZ_CP028960.1, on the reverse strand, counting down.
AGCCTATCTCTACAGCGTCGTCGGGACGTTCGCGCCGGGCCTCTTTCCCGAATCCATGCGCGACGCACATGGGCTGGTCCCGGTCTATTTCGAGGCGGCAGCTGTCATCGTCGCGCTGGTGCTGCTCGGGCAAGTCCTCGAGCTGCGCGCCCGCGAAAAGACCGGCGGCGCCATCCGCGCCTTGCTCGACCTTGCGCCCAAGACGGCGTTGCGCGTTGGTGCCGACGGCGACACCGAGACCATCCCGCTCGCCGACGTGCAGGTCGGCGACATCCTGCGGGTTCGTCCGGGGGATCAGGTTCCCATCGACGGCACCGTCATCGACGGGCGAAGCCAAGTCGACGAGTCGATGTTGACCGGCGAACCCGTCCCCGTCACCAAGGGGCAGAACGACACGGTCACGGGCGGCACCCTCAACGGCACGGGGTCGTTCGACATGCGCGTGGACCGAACGGGCGCCGAAACGACGCTGTCCCAGGTCGTGCACATGGTCGCCGAGGCGCAACGCTCCCGCGCGCCGATCCAGCGTCTTGCCGATAGCGTCGCGGGCTACTTCGTCCCCGCCGTCATTGCCGTCGCCGTGATCGCCTTCATCGCTTGGCTGCTCGTCGGCCCGGCCCCGCAGCTTGCTTATGCTCTCGTGGCCGCGGTCAGCGTGTTGATCATCGCTTGCCCCTGCGCACTGGGTCTTGCGACGCCGATCTCGATCATGGTCGCGACGGGCCGCGGCGCACAGGCCGGCGTCCTTATTCGCAATGCCGCCGGGCTGGAGCGCCTCGCCAAGGTCGACACCATCGTCGTGGACAAGACCGGCACCCTCACCGAGGGCAAACCCGCCCTGACTGACATCGAGGCCGTGAACGGCTTTACCGACGCCAAGGTGCTCGGCATTGCCGCCGCGCTCGAGAGCGGCAGCGAACACCCTCTCGCCGTCGCGATCCTGAAAGGCGCGTCCGACAAAGGCGTGAAGGTCGAGAAGGCGCGGGACTTCGAGGCAGTGACCGGACAAGGCGTCATCGGCCGGGTCGGCGGGAACATCGGCGGGCACGCGGCGCGGCTGGGCAACAGCCAGTTGATGGACGAACACCGGATCAACATCCTCGACGTCAAGGATACGGTGACGCGGCTCCGCAAGGAGGGAAAGACCGTCGTCTATCTCGCGGTCGACAACCGGCTGGCCGGCATCGTCGCCGTGGCCGATCCCATCCGGGAGAGCGCAAAGGACTCCATCGCCACCCTTCACGGCTTGGGCTTGCGCATCGTGATGGCGACCGGCGACAACATCACGACTGCCAGGTCGGTCGCCGACCAGCTCGGGGTCGACGAGGTTCACGCCGGCATGACGCCGGGCGAGAAGCTGGAACTCGTGGAAGAGCTCGAGAAGCAGGGCGCGGTCGTGGCCATGGCGGGCGACGGCATCAACGACGCGCCCGCGCTTGCCAAGGCCGACGTCGGCATCGCCATGGGCACGGGCGCGGACGTCGCTGTCGAGAGCGCGGATATGACCCTGCTCAAGAGCGATCTGCGCGGCGTCGCGCGCGGCGTGAAACTGGCGCGCGCCACCATGCGCAATATCAAGCAGAACCTGTTCTTCGCGTTCTGCTACAACGCGATTGGCGTCCCCATCGCGGCCGGCGTGCTCTACCCTGTCGCCGGAATCGTGCTGTCGCCCATGATCGCGGCCGCGGCCATGAGCCTGTCGTCCGTTTCCGTCGTCGGGAACGCGCTACGCCTGCGCCGTGTTGACCTGTAACCGGAGGCCCCAAGGATGAACGACCAGAGCCGCACCACGAAGTTCCTCAAGGACTATGCGCCGCCGGAGTACCTGATCAAGGACGTCGCGCTCGACGTAGACCTGGCGCCGAAGGGTGCACGCGTCTCCTCGAGGCTCTCCATCGAACCCAACGCGGGAACCGTGGCCGGAACTCCGCTGGTTCTGGATGGCGAGGCGCTGACACTCGAAAGCATCGCGCTCAACGGCCAGGAGCTCGAGGCCGGCCGCTACACACTGTCGCCCGGCAAACTCACCATCGCCAACCCGCCCGTCGGATCCTTCATTCTCGACATCGTCACGCGGTGCGATCCGGAAGCGAACTTGGAACTGTCGGGACTGTACCTTTCCAGCGGCACCTATTGCACGCAGTGCGAGCCAGAAGGCTTCCGGCGCATCACGTATTTCATCGACCGTCCCGATGTGCTCGCGACATACACCGTGCGCCTCGAGGCGGACCGCAAGTCCGTGCCTGTACTGCTGTCGAACGGCAACCCCGTAGATTCGGGAGAGATCGAAGGGACCGGGCGGCACTACGCCATCTGGCACGATCCCCATCCGAAGCCCTCCTATCTCTTCGCGCTGGTCGGCGGGAACCTTGCGTCGATCCACGACACCTTCACCACCGCCTCGGGCCGCGAGGTCGCGCTCGGCATCTATGTCGAGCCCGGTAAGGAGGACCGCTGCGACTGGGCGATGGAGTCGCTGAAGCGCGCGATGCGCTGGGACGAGGAACGCTTCGGCCTCGAATACGATCTCGATGTGTTCAACATCGTCGCCGTGTCCGACTTCAACATGGGCGCGATGGAGAACAAGGGCCTCAATATCTTCAACGACAAGCTTGTGCTCGCCCGGCCCGATACGGCGAGCGACGCGGACTACACCTCTATCGAGAGCGTGATCGCGCACGAGTATTTCCACAACTGGACCGGCAACCGGGTCACCTGCCGGGACTGGTTCCAGCTTTGCCTGAAAGAAGGTCTGACGGTCTTCCGCGATCAGGAGTTCACGGACGATGTCCGCATGGGACCTGTCATGCGCATTCTCACCGCGCGTCTCCTCAAGGCTCGTCAGTTCCCGGAGGATGCCGGCCCCCTCGCCCATCCGGTGCGCCCCGCCTCCTACATCGAGATCAATAATTTCTACACGGCGACGGTCTACGAGAAGGGCGCGGAACTCTGCCGGATGCTGCAAACACTTATCGGCAAAGACGCCTTCCGCCAGGGCATCGCGCTGTACTTCGAGCGCAATGACGGCACCGCGGCGACCGTCGAAGACTTCGTCTCGGCCATGGCCGATGCCTCCGGCCGCGACCTCACCCAGTTCATGCGCTGGTATACGCAGAGCGGAACGCCGGAGATCGCGTGTAGCCTCGACTACGATCCGCACGCCAAGACGGCGCGGCTGAAAGTGAACCAGGTCGTCCCGCCGACGCCGGGCCAAAGCAGCAAGGAGCCGATGCATATCCCGCTCAAAGTGGGTCTGATCGGCGCCAATGGCGACGAACTGCCCCTCAAGCTCAACGGCGAAACCGTACCGGGCGGCTTACTCGAAGTCACCGAACGGGAACAGGTCTTCGAGTTCGAGGACATCCCTGCCCCGCCCACGCCCTCGATCTTGCGTGATTTCTCCGCGCCGGTGCGGGTAACCACCAGCCTGAAGCCGGAGCAGATCGAGTTCCTGATGATCCACGATGCCGATCCGTTCAACCGCTGGCAGGCTGCCCAGACCTACGCCACGGATCTGATTGCCACGGCGGCGCGTGACGGGCTCGACCTTGGACCCGTCAGCGGACCACAGGCCGCACGACTTGCGCAGGCACTGGAACCGGGCCTGCGCGACGAGACCTTGGCGCCGACCTATCGCGCGGAAACGCTGAAGCTGCCGAGCGAGTCCGACATCGCCCGCGAGCTCGGGCGCAACGTCGACACGGATGCGATCTTGGCGGCCCGCGACACGCTGCGGAAGACTCTCAGCGAGGCCATGGCAGACACGTTGTCGGCAATCTACGAGGCCACCGCGACGGACGAGGACTTCTCACCCGATCCGGACAGCGCCGGACGGCGCGCGCTCCGCAATGCCGCGCTCGATTTGATGACGGCCACGGGCACGCAAGAAGCCATCGATCGCGCCCTGCGGCACTATCGCAACGCCACCAACATGACCGACTCCATCATGGCCCTGTCGGTCCTGTCGCATATCCCTTCGGACGAGTGCGACGAAGCGCTCGACGACTTCTACACGCGCTGGCAGGGCGATGCGCTTGTGCTCGACAAATGGTTCGCGGTGCAGGCGCGCGCCGCAAGACCTGACTCGGTCGCTACCGTGCACCGTCTACTCGGCCATCCGAAGTTCTCTTTGAAGAACCCGAACCGCGTTCGGGCGCTGATCGGCTCATTCGCCATGGGCAATCCGTCCGGCTTCAACCGGGCCGATGGCGCCGGCTACGCGTTCCTCGCCGAGCAAGCCCTCAAGATCGATGGCTTCAACCCGCATGTCGCCGCGCGCCTGCTCGGCGCTTTCGAGAGCTGGAAAACTCTCGAGCCTGGGCGGCAAGCCCATGCCAAGAAAGCCCTTCAGGGCCTCGCCGATGCAGAGCTTTCCACGGACGCCTACGAGATCGTCACCAAGACGCTGGGCAGCGCCTAGAATCGGCCTTCTCCTGTCAACGACTTGTTAACGTAATTTCCACAGGTTTTTACTAGACAGAAGCTTCAGTCAACGATTCCATGGACTGAAGCGATTCGGAGATGCGGCAACTTCTCCGGGACGGTGACTAGGAGAAGAGGGGGACCGAATGGCGCGGGCTCGTCCTGCGCGAGGTGCGGGAATCTATTCCATCGCGGGGCCACGATGGCAGGACATCCGCTCGCTCGTTGACCAATACCTCCCATCGCCGGAGAGGTTGAGGCAGCTTGTCCCGGTTTTCCTCGTCGGTTTCGTGATCGTCGCCGCCCTCGGCTTCTATTATCAAATCAGCGCCGGAAAAGAGTCGGACCTGACCTCGGCCCGGCGGCAGCTGGCCCTGAACGCCGATGTCGCTTCTCTGAAGCTTAGCGCCGACGTCTTGGCCTCCAGCGCGGACTGGCAAGGAGAGTTGGCGCGCAGCATGCCCCTCAGCGCCACGCGCGAGGGCCGCGTCGTGCTGCTGTCCGATGCCGAAGGCAGCATCCAGGCCCGTGTGCCCATCGGCAGCGACTACCAAGGAAATCTGCTGACCGTTCTCGGCCCCGGACAGCCCCTGACCATCATGGGCGCCGACGCCGGCGTCATGCGCGTCACGCTGAACGACGGCACCGATGCTCTGGTGACCGTGCGCAACGTGCCGCGGACCGATGCGCAACTGACCCTCATTCAGCCCGTCGCCAGCGCGCTTGCCGGATGGCGCAGCAGTGCCGTGATCGAAATAGTCCTGCTCGTTTGTGGCGGACTGGTTCTCGCACTGTTCGCGGGTGCGTTCTGGTATCTGACCCCGTTTGGGAAAACACGGGACTCGGACTCGCTCACGCGCGAACTGACCCAAGCCCTCCCCGGCTGCGGTGTCTGGCGCTGGAATCTGGCGCGCGGCCACGTGCAATGGTCCCCGCCAATGTATGCCCTCTTAGGCCTGGAGCCTTCGTCCGAGATTGTCTCCTACGGGATGCTCGCCGAACGGCTGCATCGAGAGGATGACCTGCGCGCCGAACTCGACCGTCTCATGCGCGAGGGCATCGACCTGTTCGACCAGTGCTTCCGGCTCCGCCATGCCGACGGCCACTGGGCAACGATCCGCCTGCGCGGCCACATCACCCGCGATACAGCAACTGGCGAGCCCTACCTCACGGGCATGGCGGTGCTTGCCGATCCGAACGCCGTCCCGGGCGCTGCCGATGCGAACGCGCGCCTGCGCGACGCCGTCGAGACCATCTCCGAAGCCTTTGTGCTGTGGGACAATCACAACAAGCTGGTGATGTGCAACACCAAATACCAGCAGTTCCACGGACTTGCCGACGACATCGTGCAGCCGGGCAGTTCCTACGACGAGGTCATCGCCTCGGCCTCCGAGCCCATCGTCTCCAAACGCTATGCCGTGGCGGGCAGAAACGACCGCCAGTCCCGCACCTACGAAGCTCAGCTGGAAGACGGCCGCTGGCTGCGCATCAATGAGCGCCGCACCCGCGATGGCGGCTATGTGAGCGTCGGTACGGACATCACCGACCTCAAGCAGAGCCAAACCAAGAATGCGGAGAGCGAGCAACAGCTTCGCGCCTCCGTCGCCGAACTGCGCCTATCGCGGCGCGAACTTGAGCATCAGAAGCAGCAGCTCGTCGACTTGGCTGAAAAATACGCATTGGAGAAGAACCGCGCGGAAGCAGCGAACCGGGCCAAATCCGAATTCCTCGCCAATATCAGCCACGAATTGCGGACTCCGCTGAACGCGATCATCGGATTCTCGGAAGTCATGCAGCAATCGCTGTTCGGTCCGCTCGGACACGAGAAGTATGGGGAGTATGCGCGCGACATCTATTCAAGCGGCGCCTACCTTCTCGAGGTCATCAACGACATTCTCGACATGTCGAAGATCGAGGCGGGGCGCATGACCCTCGACCTCGGCAGTGTGGATGTCGCCGAGATCGTCGAAGACAGCATGAAGGTCGTGAGCCAGGCCGCGGCCGAACGCGACATCGCGCTCGAACGTCACGGGCCGGAGCGCTTCCCCATCCAGGCCGACCGCCGCTACCTGAAACAGGTCTTCCTCAATCTGCTGTCCAACGCCGTGAAGTTTTCGCGCGACGGCGGCCGCGTCGACGTCAAGCTGACGCGCAGTAAC